>CANPXG010000003.1 GCA_947585795.1 uncultured Clostridia bacterium | reverse complement strand
AAGGTGTCGAAAATATCAGCCGCAACGGGGATAAATCAGTCAACCGTTAAAACGAAACTCCGCAGAGGAAGGATAAAATTAAGGGAAATTTTGATGAAAAAGGAGGCACGGCAATGAAAAAGGAACTTATGGAATTCAAAATCGAGCCGAAGGATATTAAACGGCGCGTACACGCGTCACTCAGCGCCGATCCTCCGGAAAGGAAGTTATATATGAAACGCAGAGCATTAAAGACCGCGCTCATAGCGGCGGCAATAACGGTTATAGCGTCGACTGTCGCGTTCGCGGCAAGTCCGGCAGGACAGGAAGCAATATCGAGCATTATGGCGTATTTCCAAAACGAACAGTCAACGCAGATGACGAGCCTTGAGGAGCTTGCGAAATTCAACGAGGAGATCGGCGCGAGCGTTACAAAGGACGGTATCACGCTTACGCTCGACAACGTGGCGGCTGACGACAACTTTGTTCACGTATTCTACACGATAACATCGGATACCCCGTTCTACGAGGGCGATGACCGATACTCGAACGAGGTCTGGGATAAGCTTTTGTGGACGGAGTGCGTGATAAACGGAAGTGTCGCCGGCTTCGGCAACAATAACAGCTCCGACGGCTATTTTGCCGACGAGCATACGTATAAGGCTATGAGGAAATACAATGTGTCGACCGAGGGAATACCCGATAATTTCAAGGTGGAGCTTTTCGGTGAAACGAATTCCTCATTTAAAACCGCGCTGCCGGACAGTTCGCCGTTTAATCTTATCTGGTCGGACAGAGCGTCTGAAATTACCGACGAGCAGAAGGCAACAGTGTGGTACGTGTGCGCCGACGTTGACAAATCGGCGGCGGAGGTCGAAACCGCGTCGCGCGATATAGGCGTTACGCTCGACAGCGGAATAATACTTGACAAGGCGGTGTTCTCGCCGTTTGGCAATCAAATCATAGTCCGCACCGAGGCGAGCGGAGATCTCGACGAGGACAGCACCGATTACCTGTTTAGCGTCGTTGACGATTTCGCGCTGTTCGATGAAAACGGAACGTGCCTCGATATGCTGAATGCGGGTGCGAGCATGGCGGCTGACGGCTCGTCTCTCAACTCGTTCGAGTTCCTGAAGGCGGATGCGGACACGAAAAAGCTTACGATCGTTCCGACGCATTACGTAGAGCCGGAGAGTGACAAAAGGGCGGCGAAAACGACGGTAAAGCTCGCCGACATAACGTACCCGTTCACGGTCGAGAGCGAGCACGGAAAGACGGTAATAACCGATGTGCGCGTATACGACGGACGTGTTGAGGTGGACTATTATATTGACGGCTACGTGAAGTACGGCCCGTATTTCGAGCTGCTGAACGACAACGGCGAAAGCGCGGAACCCGGCGGTAAGCTCGGCTGCCTGCTCAATACCGAGGTACACCATGACACAAATTCCTACACCGATGTGTTCTCCTACGACGCGCACGACGATAACGGCAACCGCATACCTATGGACGACAGCGTGAGCGCCGAGGCGATAAAAAAGAATTTCACCACCCTCGAAATCACAACCGTAAACGGCTATGTGCTTGACGAGGATAAGGCGGTAACGGTGGAGCTAAGGTGAATATGGTAAAATGTACCCATGGGAAACCATGGGTATATTTTGCGGTAAATTGTAATTTGGCGGCGAAATACGGGACGTCGAGGGCGCCGTCCCCTACGGGAAGATTTGAGAAGGAATCCCTCCACCGCCTTCGGCGGTCCCCCTCCCTTTAACAAGGGAGGCTTGTAGCAGAGGATATTTGCCCGTACTGCCACCTCTCAGTCAGCCACGCTGACAGCTCCCCCTCAAGTGAACCACACGCGGAGCGTGTGGTAGGCGTGTTGCGAAGCAACAGACGCCGTAGCAAAGGGGAGCCTTACGGCGGAGCAACAGACGCCGTAGCGAGGGGAAGGCTAACGGCGGGCGGATGATATCCGCCCCTACTGCCACCTCTCAGTCAGCTACGCTGACAGCTCCCCTAATAGGGGAGCCTAACGGCGAAACAAGAAACGCCGCAGCAAGGGGAAGGCTTGCGGCGGGCGGATGATATCCGCCCCTACTGCCACCTCTCAGTCAGCGCGTACTATTGCGTAAGCAATAGTTTGCAAAGCTGACCGGGGGGATTCCTTTTTGACTTTCACAAAGAATCCCTCCACCGCCTTCGGCGGTCCCCCTCCCTTTAACAAGGGAGGCATGCGGGCTGTCGAGGGCGCCAGCCCCTACGGGGATAGGGAAGGCTTGCGGGCGGAGGGGAAAATTAACAAAAAATTAACCTTTTAAATATTGATTTTTTACTCCTTTTATGGTACACTGTCCGTGCAATTGCATAATGATTTAAAAAGAAAGGAGTTTTAAACTATGTTAAAAGAAAAGAAAAACCTAATTGACGAACAGAAGATAAATAAATCGGGGGGGGTCAGACTTCTATAAAATAAAGACGATATTCTAAGAATAGGAATAGAAGGTAAAGTCAATACAACCACTGCTCCGGAAATTGAAACCGATATAAATGAAATACTCGCAGCCAATGAATTTAATTCACTGATTTTTGATTTTAATTATCTCGAGTATATTTCCAGTGTCGGAATTCGTATTTTGTTAAGACTCTTAAAGACTTACGGTGATTTGAGAATTGAGAATACGTCCTCGGACGTTTATGAAATCTTAGAAATGACGGGAATGACAACTTTGATCCCTACATCAAAGAAAATGGGAGAAATTTCCGTTGACGGACTTGAAAAAATAGGAGCCGGGTTTCACGGAACCGTTTATCGTCTTGACGATGAAACGATCCTTAAGGTCATTGACGAAACGATCCCACTCGAACATATTCAGAAAGAAAGAGATACTTCTCAAAAAGCTTTCATTTTAGGTATTCCCACAGCTATTTCTTATGATGTAGTCAAAGTAGGTAATCACTATGGAATCATCTATGAATTGTTAAATTCTCAATCATATATGAATAAACTTCGGGAGGATCAGGATAAATTAGAAGAACTGGGAAAAGAACTCGGTAAGTTTACTCACCGCGTTCACAATACAGTTATTGATGATACTTTTGATGATATAAAACAATTAGAATTAGCTAAAATAGATCGCGCTAAAGAAATCCTTGATGAAGATGATTATAAAATGATACGATACCTTTTTGAAGTGATACCCGAATCAAATACTTTTGTTCATGGTGATTTTCATCCCGGAAATGTATTAATTAAAGATGATGGGGAATTATTTTTGGATATGGCATTTTCGGGAAATTCAGCTTCGGGATACGGTCATCCGATTTTTGATCTTATATCGTTCACTCAACCTGTTATAGGTGCGGTGGAGGATCATCCTGAAGAAGATTTTGTATCCGCATTTAACGGACTGACCAAAAAGCAGAACTACGAACTTTGGGATGCTTATTTAAAAGGCTATTTTGATACAGAGGATGAGGAGTATATTGAAAAGGTCAAAGAAGAGATCCTGCTCCGCGCAAGAGCGATGAAGGCTATTGATCTTAAGTGGAGCGCTATCATGCTTCAAAATCAAGAATCCGCCATAGTAGAGGGGGATGATAAAAGAAAAATTATTCGTGATTTGGGTGCTGAAAAAATGTTTAAAAACGTAGAAACTGCGTTTCAAAGGATCAGAGATACCCTTGAAAATAAAGAGGATGGATTTTGTTTGTAACGCGGCGTTAGGTTGTCGGGGACGGACTGTCGAGGTGAACGACGCTTTAGCGTCGTAGGCATAGAGCTATGCTCGTATGCCGTAGCAAAGCGCCAGCCCCTACGGGGGAGATTTTACAAATCACGCATTGTAGGGCGGGGTGCCCTCACCCCGCCGTGATTGGTGAATAACGGGCGGGAAGGAATCCCTCCACCGCCTTCGGCGGTCCCCCTCCCTTTGACAAGGGAGGCTAACGGGCTAAAAATAAAAAACCAATCTGTGAGGAAACGGCTTGAGGAGCCGTTTTTTCGTGCTTTTTTATTTTGTAAAAGAGATTGCAAAAAGGGTACATATGCTACACCACGTACACGCTCTACCAAGACAAGTCCGCCGCGGTTTATAGTTATACTCGGTCATATACTCATGCCGAAAAGGTCCAAGAACGAGTATTATAAGGAAAAATTAACGTGGAGATCTCCGTTCCGTGGAAGGGAATGAAGCGGGAGGAGCGTGAGCACACCATCAGGTGCGAATGTGTGCTTGAGGGAGGTTAAGGTAAAAACAGGGTAAGGGGGCGCCGCGATGACAAAGCAACTCAAATGTAAGAAATGGGGACACTAAATTTAGTGTCCCCTTAATTGTATACCTATTGATTTATCTTATTTAACGCTTTCGGCGACCTTTAACAGATCGTCGCCCGTTATGTTGCTCGAGGCGCTGATTACGGTGATGCTTATGCCGCTTTCTTCCCACATGATCTCGTGGTCGCTTACCGCGGCGGTGCAGCCGTTTATAAGCATTTCCGTAACGTCCTCGTTGGTCGACGTTTCAAATGACGTTTCGTCATTTATGACGCGCTCGTGAAGTGAAAACGTGTCCTTGCCGTTTGAATAAGTGAGCGTTGCGTAATTGCCGGACATCGTGCCGTCGTTATCGCGGTAGCCGTTGCCGTATAGGAAGGAATAGCCGTCGGGAACGTACTCGGGCGCTTTGAGGTCAAAGCTTAGATCCGCGTCAAATTCCTCCAGCGACGTGTACACCTTTATACGCTCGTCGTCATAAGGAATTTTTGTCCCGTTGTCCTTCGCTGCCTCCACCCGTATATCCATACTGTCAGCGTAACCGCTGTCGGTAAACAGCTGCGCGATGCTCGCTTCGTCGTATCGGTTTCCGTCCTTGTCGTATAAATCGCCGTATGTCATACCGTATGTGATATACTGAAGCTCGTTGCCGTCCTTGTCGTAGAATTTGCCGCTTAGCTGTTCGGGTATTTCCCACTCCATGCCCGTATCGTCAGTCTGTATCATCATGTTGTGACCTGTGCTGATGCTCTTTACGATTTTGGTCACATATCCCGACGCGAACGCTGTGCCGGTAATCGCTACCGCCGCCGCGCATGCCGCGATAACGGCTATTTTTCTTATACTCATTTTACCCTTTTTCATTTCAATACTCTCCTTTTTCATCTCGTCATCATAGACGCTGAAATCCATTTTTACGTCGTTGAGATAGTCGTACTCATTTTTCACGGTAATTACTCCTTTCCTCTCCCAGTATAGTCCTAAGCCTCGTTCTTCCGCGCGACAGCCTGCCGTACACCCAAGAAGGTTTTTTGCCCGCGCTGCGCGCTATATCCTCGATAGGCTCGTCCAAAAGGTAGCGCTTTATAAATATCTCCCTGTCCTGCTCTTTAAGACCTGACAAAAGTGATCGCGCGTCCTCCTCGATCTCCCTGCGCAAAAGGTCTGCGTCAACTTCTTTTCCGTCCGCAATGTTCTCGTTAAGCTCTCCCGCCGTAAGCTCTTTGTAAAACTTCCTCTTGTAGTTTATCGCGCGGTACTTGCTGACCGCGCCTATCCAGTTTTTGAGGGTGTTTTTATCGGCGTCGAACCTGTCTATATTCTGCCAGATTGCGAAAAATATGTCGTTTACGCAGTCGTCCTGCCACATGGAAATATCCTTTAGGTGGTACCGTACAATTGCTTTTATAAGCCCGCCGTACCGTCGGATAATTTCCTCAAAGGCTTTTTCGCTGCCTTGACTTGCGAGCGAGGCAAGACGGTTATCGTCAGTAACCATGAAATAATCACCTGCCTTAGAAACGTTTCTATTATATAATACAAGCATTTTTTACTTTTTCTATCATTTTTTTGATTTAATTTTATCAGTTATATTAAATTTTTTCAACAATGCAGTATTTGCATTTTACATAAAATAAATTATGTGGTACAATATATTAAGTGTGCTAATAAGGATATATTGGGAGTGAAAACAGTGAAGAGAAAAATTTTACTTATGACCGCTGCGTTTCTCATGCTTTGCTGCGGCGCGTCCGCCGAGGCAGACGTTCTCGGCGAGGTTACGGGCGGTTGGAGTTCGTACATGGGAGCGTATACATACTTCCACAACGTTCAGTTTACCTCCGACAGTGTCGGTAAACAGACGGAGTACTATGTCGAATACACGCCTAATTCCGAGGCGGTGCCGGTGGTCGTGAACGGCAAGAGTATATGGGGTACGCGCGATATAAAGGAAGCGGAGCAGTATATGCAGGATAACGGTCTGCGTCCGCTTGCGGGTATAAACGCCGATTACTTTTCGTTTACAACGGGTATACCGATGGGGTATACCATCATAGACGGTGAGATCGTGTCGAAGGAGTACGGCGGTCAGGACGCGGTAGGGTTCCGCGCCGACGGTACGGGCTTTATAAAGTGGCTCGACATACAGACCACTCTTTCAAGCGGCGGGAAAAGCATAAATATAATGTATATAAACAAGTGGCTCCAAGCGGGATTCGATCCCGTGTATCTGCTCAATGACAAGTTTGCGAACGGTACGCAGACGAGCTCGGAGTGTATATTCGTGATCTGTACGCCGACATCGGGACGGCTGCACATAGGTGAGGAAATGAAGCTCACGGTGGACGACGTGTTTATATATAACGGCGCGATAGAAATACCCGACGGTAAGCAGGTGTTCGTGATGGACGTTACGGGTGACGCGGCGTGCTATGATTTTTTGTCAAACCTTGCTAAGGGACAGGAGCTTACCCTCAAAAATGAGGCGGTGGGCGACGACGGTGCATGGGCAAGCGCGGAGAACGCGGTGTCGAGCGTCGGCGGACGGCTTATAAATAACGGTACGGTGAATACCAATTTTGAGGCGGGAGCCGCGCCGAGAACGGCTGTCGGTATAAAGGCGGACGGCAACATAATTTTTTACGTGCTGGACGGCAGACAGACCGGTTATAGCTACGGCGCGCAGCTTTCGACGCTCGCTAAGAGAATGTCGGAGCTTGGGTGCGTGGACGCGATAAACCTTGACGGCGGCGGTTCGACGACCATATCCGCGCTGTTCCCTGGAAGTGACAGTCCTATGGTGGTAAATTCACCGTCGGACGGGTATTTGCGCAACGTCGCGAACTTTATATTTCTGAAGGATAACCGAACAAGGACCGGTATACCGTGGATAGTAAATCTTGAGGACGCGGGAAATACGAATTACCTGTCGGGTATGAGTACGAAGATCAATATAACAAGCGTGTACGATACCGCGAATTACAAAATGGAAGCGCCGTATGAGGGCGTGCATTTCCGTGTGGACACGGACACAGGCAGCTCGATCGACGACGAGGGGTACCTGTATCTCAGCGGTACGGGAACGGTAAACGCGGTCGTTTACGGCGGCGCGGGCGATATTGCGACGCGCGTATATACCGTTTACGAAACACCGGAGGAAATGAAAATATACAATCAGGCGGATTGGAAGGAGGTCACCGGTATTTATACCGAAGCCGACGAGGAGATGCAGCTTTATCTGTCGGCATCGTCTTACGTAAACGGTGTGGAGCTTAACTCGAACAACAGAATGTTTAAATGGGAAACGGAAGGCGATATAGGCACAGTCACGGAGGACGGTATATTCACGCTCGCGAAGGGTGAGAACAGGTCGGGTAAAATACTTGTCACGGCGGGTGATCTAACAAAGGAAATACCTGTTGTGATAGGCGCTTATCCGCCTGCTCCGACTCCGTTTTACGATACGGAGAACCACTGGGCGCGCGATATAATCTCCGAAATGGCATCCCGCGGAATAGTAAGCGGTCAGGAGGAGGACGGTGTAACGGTATTCAAGCCCGACAATAATATGACGAGGGCGGAATACGCGTCGATGATAACGCATTACTTGAATATAGACCTGTCCGAATACGAGAATGAGCCGCTGAATTTCCTTGACGCGGACGAAATACCGCCGTGGGCGCAAAGTGCCGTCAAAGCGGCGTATGCCGAGGGAATAATACTCGGACGCGTCAATGACGACGGTACGGTCGAGTTCGCGCCGTAGGATAATATCACAAGAGCCGAGGCTATGACTATCCTCGGTAGAATACTGCCGGACGGCGGGAATAACGCCGCGCTTCCGTTTGCCGACGCGGGCGATATACCCGATTGGGCGGTGGACGGAGTGGAAAAGCTGTACTCGCTCGGAATAGTAAACGGTTACAGTGACAATACCGTGCTGCCGCTTGACAATATCAGCCGCGCCGAAGCTGCGGTAATGCTTTATAATATAGATAATAAGTAAAAAAGGAGCAATTTGCTCCTTTTTATTTATAAAAAAACGCAAAAAAGATGTTGACAACGCGTATAATAGATGGTATAATCAAATTAATAAGTGAACAACTGTTCATTTGTTCAAGCAAATTAGGAGGGTAATATGATGAAAAAAAGCTACAAAATAGAGGTAGATTGCGCCAATTGCGCAAACAAAATGGAAATTGCCGCGAATGAAACGAAAGGGGTAAAGAGCGCGTCGGTAAATTTTATGGCGCTCAAAATGAACGTTGAGTTTGAGGACGGGTACGAGCCGAAAACGGTTATGGGCGACGTGCTCAAAAGGTGCAGGAAGATTGAACCTGACTGCGAGATCTTTTTCTGAGCGAGGTGTCTGTTATGACAAAAAAACAAAAAAAGGTGCTTGCGCGAATAATAATATCGGCGGCTATGCTCGCGGTATGCTTTGCGGTGAAAAGCGTTTTCACGCTGCCCGCGTGGGCTGAGTTTGCCGTGTTTCTCGTGACGTATCTCGTAATAGGCTACGACATACTTATAAAAGCCTTTAAGGGTATACTGAACCGCCAAGTGTTTGACGAAAACTTTCTCATGGCGGTCGCAACGGTGGGCGCGATGGCGCTCGGTGAGTATATGGAGGCTGCGGCGGTCATGCTGTTCTATCAGACGGGTGAACTGTTTCAAAGCTGCGCCGTCGGCAGAAGCAGACGCAATATAAGCGCGCTTATGGATATACGTCCCGACTACGCGAATATTGAAAAGGACAGCGCGCTTGTGCGGGTGGATCCCGACGAGGTGGAAGTAGGCAGCGAAATAGTCGTAAAACCGGGTGAAAAGATACCTATTGACGGAATTATAGTAAGTGGTGTGACTACGCTTAACACCGCCGCGCTTACGGGTGAGAGTATGCCGCGCGACGCGTTTGAGGGTGACGAGGCGCAAAGCGGCTGTATCAATATGACGGGACTTATAAAGATACGGACGACGAAGGAATTCGGAGAGTCGACTGCGTCGAAGATATTGGAGCTTGTGGAAAATTCAAGCGCGAAGAAGTCCAAGTCGGAGAATTTTATAAGTAAATTTGCGCGTTACTATACGCCCGCCGTGTGCGTGTCGGCGTTCGCTCTCGCGGTGCTTGTGCCGCTTGCGATGCTTGTAACGGGAAATGTACCCGAGTGGGGAAAGTGGATCATGCGCGCGCTCACGTTCCTTGTAATAAGCTGTCCGTGCGCGCTTGTGATAAGTATACCACTCACTTTCTTCGCCGGTATTGGCGGAGCCGGCGCGGCGGGTATACTTATAAAAGGTTCAAACTACATTGAAACGATGGCGAAAACAAAGTACGTGGTGTTTGACAAGACCGGTACGATGACGAAGGGCGTGTTTGAGGTCGCGGGAATACATCACAATCCCATAGACGACGCGAAGCTGCTCGAGTACGCCGCGCTTGCCGAAAGCGGCTCGACGCATCCGATAGCGAAAAGCATATGCAAGGAGTGCCCCGACGTGGATAAGTCGCGCGTATCGGAAATACGCGAAACGGCGGGCTTCGGCGTGAGCGCGGTGGTTGACGGTAAACAAGTATCCGTCGGCAATGAAAAGCTTATGGAAAAGCTTGGAGCTAAGTATAAACCGTGCCACAGCGCCGGTACGGTCGTGCATATAGCCATAGACGGCGAGTACGCGGGACATATACTCGTGGCAGATACAGTGAAGCCGGAGGCGGCGCAGGCGATAGACAGCCTCAAAAAAGCGGGAATTAAAAAGACCGTCATGCTTACCGGTGACGGTGAAGCGACGGCGAAAGCCGTGGCGGCGGAAATAGGCGCGGACGAGGTGCACAGTTCGCTTTTGCCTGACGGAAAGGTGAAAATCACGGAGGAGCTTTTATCTTCCAAAAAGAACGGTGAGAGGCTTGTGTTCGTCGGCGACGGACTTAATGACGCACCCGTACTCTCGCTCGCCGATGTTGGTATAGCTATGGGCGCGCTCGGCTCGGATGCGGCGATCGAGGCGGCTGACGTTGTGCTTATGGACGACAACCCGCTGAAAATAGCGAAAGCGATAAAAATTGCGCGTAAATGTATGAGGATAGTATATCAGAATATCGTGTTCGCGATAGGCGTAAAGCTGATTTGCCTCGCGCTCGGCGCGGTCGGTATAGCGAATATGTGGGCGGCGATATTCGCCGACGTGGGCGTAATGGTGATCGCGGTATTAAATTCGATACGCGCATTGAATGTCAAGTAACTATATTTAAAAAATATATGAAATTTTAATGATAAAAATCTTAAAAAGTAAAAAATCTCACAATATTGTAAAAATATTGTGAGATTTTTATTGACAAAGGAAAATTATTGTTATATAATTCGATTATAGTAAAAATATAACAAGGAGAAGGCAAAATGAATAAGGAAACCAAAAAAGAAAGATTTAGCAGGGTGGCGATGGCGCGTAGGGACAAAATACTTGAAACCTTGCGTCTTTTGGAAAACTGCTCAAACAAGTCCAATTACGATTACGAGGGTGAGGACATCGAGGAGATTTTTTCGTCTATAGACAGCGCGCTCGAGAGCGCGAGGGAAAAGTTTGAGCCCGACACAAAACGCCGCGGTATCAATATGTTTATGGATTCGTTTTCAAAGGAGTACACGTGGCTTAACGGCTTTATGCGCAACGTAGACCGCTTTAAAGACCACGAGGCGCTTTACAATCCCGCTACCGACACGCGCTGGACGTATTCCGAGCTTAACGTCGAGGCGAACAGATTTTCGGACGCTATACTTACGTCGGGCGTGAAAAAGGGCGATGTTGTAATGTTTCAGCTTCTCAACTGCCCCGAGTTTGTGTTCGCGTACATCGCGTGCCATAAGACGGGCGCGGTGAGCTGTCCGATAAATTTCAGACTTTCCGCCGGTGAGATCGCGCAGACCATCGACGACAGTAAGCCGAAGGTGTTTATATATGAGGCAATGAATAAGGAAGCGGTCGAACAGGCTTTCGCGCATTGCAAGCATAAGATAGACGTTGTTATTATGATCGACGAGGACGGTGAAACGCCGCTTAAAGGCACGACGCGCTATTCGGAATTTGTGCGCGGACGCTCCGAGGCAAACCCGAGAGTCGCTTGGGAGCTTTCGATATTTGACGAAACGACGCGCCTTTACACTTCCGGAACGACGGGACGTCCCAAGGGCGTGTGTCTGATGAGCATAAACGAGGTTTTAAGCGCGCACGACGTAATGATGCACTTCCCGCTGTCGTCCGAGGATAAGACGATGAACACAACTCCGTGGTTCCACCGAGGCGGACTTCATTCCGGAGGTATAACGCCAACACTTTACGCGGGCGGTTCTGTAACGATCATGCGTAAATTCGATCCCGTGACGACGCTTAAATATATTGAAGATTACGAGCTTTCGTTCATAATCGGAGTACCGAACGTGCTGGAGCGTCTTACGGAGGAGCAGGAGAGAGGCGGCTTCAATTTAAGCGCTCTGCGCGGTATAGTGACAATGGGAAGTCCGCTTGAAAGGGCGGCGTGCATACGTTATCAGCGCGTGCTCACCCCTAAAATATTTAACGGTTACGGAACGACTGAAACGTTTTGGAACACGTTCCTTCGCCCCGTTGACCTTCCGGCGATGGCGGGCACGGCGGGACGCTCCTGCACGGATGACGATGTGCGCGTCGTGAAGGTGTTCGACGAGCGCCGCGCGGCTCCCGATGAGCTTGCGGCTATGGACGGTAAGGAAGTGGGCGAGATAATAATTAAGTCGCACGCGAAATCCCCGTATTTCTATTACAACAACGAAGAAGAAACGGAGCGTAAGTTCAGCGATGGATATATGTATACCGGTGATTTGGGCACATGGGATAAAAATCATTTTATAAGCGTTGTGGGACGTAAGGACGATATGATCATATCGGGCGGTGAGAATATTTACCCCGCGCAGGTAGAGGAAGTATTGAACACACACCCGAAGGTGGAGGACAGTATCGTGACGGCTGCGCCGGATAAAGCGCGCGGTGAGATCGTGACGGCGTATATAGTGAGAGCTGACGACAGCCTTACGGTTGACGAGCTTGAGGAATTTTGTAAAAAGAGCCCGATGATCTCAAACTATAAGCGTCCGCGCTACTACCGTTTCGTCGCCGACGTGCCCGTAAACGCGACGGGTAAAAAGCTTCATTATAAAATGAAGGAGCTTGCCAAGGATGATTTAAGAAACGGCTTGCTTATTCGAGTTTAATGTGTTAAAATATAAAGCGCGCGATAGCGTCGGCAGTTTTGCCGGCGCTGTTATCGTATAAATTCAAAAAAGGGGACATACCGTAATGGCAAAACAAAGAGAAACGAATTTAACAAGCGGTTCACTGTGGAACAAAATACTGATGTTCGCGCTGCCGCTTGCGGCGAGCAGTATCCTGCAGCAGCTTTTTAACTCCGCCGACGTGGCTGTAGTCGGACATTTTGCGGGCAGCCGCGCGCTTGCGGCGGTCGGAAGCAACGGCGCGGTCATAAATTTGATCATAAATATTTTTGTCGGACTTTCGGTCGGTGCGAACGTGATCATAGCCCGATATTTGGGTGAGGGAAACAGAGCGAAGGTGCACAGAGCCGTACATACCGCGATACTTGTCGCGTTCATAAGCGGACTTATAATTACGGCAATAGGACTTGCCGTGACAAAGCCGATACTTACTCTTATGTCAACGCCTGACGATATAATAGATCTTGCGGTGGTATATCTTCGGATATATTTTCTCGGTATGCCGTTTATGATGCTTTACAACTTCGGTTCGGCGATACTCAGAAGCCGCGGCGACACGAAACGTCCGTTTATATGTCTGCTGGTTTCAGGTGTGGTGAATGTAATACTCAATTTATTTTTTGTTATCGTGTGTGGGCTTAGCGTTGCGGGAGTTGCTATCGCGACGGTAATATCGAACGTGATAAGCGCGGGCATGGTGATCTACTTTTTGACGCACGAGGAAAGCGCGGTCAAATTGTCGCTTAGGGATCTTCGCATAGATATGCGTATACTGAAGGAAATCACGAAGATAGGTTTGCCGGCGGGATTGCAGGGTATGGTGTTTTCGTTCTCGAATATATGCACGCAGTCGGCGCTCAACACGCTCGGCTCGGACGTTGTGGCGGGCAGTGCCGCAGCGCTTAATTTTGAGTCCTTTGTTTACTTCCTCTTAAACTCCTTCTCACAGGCGTGCGTGACGTTTACAAGCCAAAATTACGGCGCGGGCGAGTATGGCCGCTGTAAGCGTATCGCGCTTTTAAGCTCCGTCATGGGAACGATTTTCCCGACGGCGCTGAGCGTTATATTCCTTATGCTCGGCAAGACGGCTCTGCACTTTTACACGGTCGAGCCGGCGGTGGTGGAGATAGGACTTGTAAGAATGAGGTACTGTTTGATTTTCCAGTTTACGAGCGTGCTCATGGACACGCTTTCAAGCAGTATGCGCGGACTTGGCTACTCGCTTTTGCCCGCGATAATATCGCTTATAGGCTCGTGCGGACTGAGAATTTTGTGGGTGTACACAGTATTTCCGAAAGCACCGTCGTTTGAGATGCTTATAATTGTTTATCCGATAACGTGGGCGGTTACGTCGCTTGCGATGCTCGCGGCGTATATGTGGGTGTCGCGCCGCGTATTAAGCGATAGGGGCACGCCAAGCCGCGCGTGACGCGAAAAAAACGGGAACGGTAAAGCCGTCCCCGTTTTTTTAGGCAAACAGCAGTAAACTCAGCGCGATTACCGCCATACCTAAAATTACTCCGATGATAGTGACCTTGCTTTTCTCGTACTCGCGCGCCATCGGTAAAAGCTCTTCTATCGATATGAATACCATGATACCGGCAATCATGCCGAACAGCGCGCCGAACAGCGCGTCATTGAAAAACGGACGCAGCAGCAGATACCCGATAATCGCGCCAAGCGGTTCCGTTATGCCGGAGAAAAACGAAACCCAAAACGCTTTGCGCCGACTTCCCGATGAATAATATATCGGTACGGACGTTGCGATGCCTTCGGGTATGTTGTGTATAGCTATGGCGACGGCGATCGCGACACCGAGGCGCGGATCCTTAAGCGCGGAAGTGAATGTCGCAAGACCTTCGGGGAAATTATGTATGCCTATCGCGAGTGCGGTCATCACTCCCATACGTTTGAGCGCGATCGAACGGTTGTCTTTTTCGGTGAGATTTCCTATGTCGCCTTCCGTTGACGGAACGAAGTAATCAATAAGACCGATGAAGATTATACCCGCGAAAAAGGACGCCGCGGCGAGGTAATATCCCGCCTTGTCGCCGACGCTTGCGCTAAGGTACGTTCTTGATTTTTGAAAAATCTCGATCATTGACACATATATCATAACTCCCGCGGAAAAGCCGAGAGAGCCGGCGAGGAATTTTGTGTTGGAAGTTTTTGCGAATAGCGCGATGACGCTCCCCGCGCCTGTCGCAAGACCCGCAAGGACCGTGAGCGACAGCGCAAATACTACGTTTGATTGCAATGAAAACATCTCCTTTTGTGTTATGTTACATATTTTTTGCTTAAAAAACGCGTTTTTAACGTTCTTATGTTATAATACGCACCCCTATTTTTTTTGTTACGGATAAATTTGTATTGATAATTTTTTGATTTGGGTATATAATGACCTCATAATACTTTACGGGGACTTTGGATATGTTAGAAATTACATCATTTTCAAACAATAAATTTAAATACGTGAAATCGCTTGCCATGAAGAAGGCGAGGGATAAAAACGGTGAGTACACGGCCGAGGGAATAAAGTCCGTGCGCGACGCACTCGCGTCCGAAAGAAAGGTGACGGCGATTTACGCGTCACGTTCCTTTACGGAAAACGAGGAGTTTGACTATCCCGATAACATTCCTGTGTACCGCGTATCTGACGAGGTATTTGAGAAAATGTGCGACACGAAAGCGCCGCAGGGAATACTTGCCGTTATTAAAATCGAGGACGTTTCATTTGAGATAGACCTAAAAAAGCCCTATGTCTACTGTGACGCGGTGAACGATCCGGGGAATTTGGGCACTATCATACGTACCGCCGACGCGGCGGGCTTCGACGCTGTGCTGCTTTCGCCGCTTTGCGCCGACGCTTACAGCCCGAAAACCGTGCGGGCAAGCATGGGCTCGTTTTTTAATGTGCGCATAGTTAAGGACGTGACGGCGGAAAAGCTTGCAAGCTATAAAGAAAAAGGATTTACGCTTTTCGGAGGAGCGCTCACGAAGGACAGCATAGACTATCGCCGCGCCGATATGACGCTACCGACGATCATAGTTTTGGGCAACGAGGCGAACGGGATAAGCGGCGAGGTGCTTGCAATGTGCGAAAAAGTGAAAATTCCGATAGCGGGAAAAGCGGAGTCGCTAAACGTAGGCGTGGCGGCGGGTATACTTATGTACGAGCTTTTAAGACAAAGGTCTTGACATTTTTTGGATTTTGTAGTAATGTAACAAGGGTATTTCGGGTGGTGAAAGTATGGAGCATATTCTTTACTGGCTTTGGCTTACGACTAAATTCCGCATAGCCGGCACGCATGCTGCGCGTCTTTTTGAGCGCTTTGACAGCATCGAGGACATATATTTTTCAAAAAACTACAATAATATATACGGCATAAAGGAGAAGGAGCGCTCGCTTCTTCTCGACAAGGATTTGACTAAGGCAAAGAAGGAGCTTGAGGGTATTTACAAGCTCGGCGGTAAAATCATCGCTTACGACAGTGAAAATTATCCTCAAATTTTGAAGAATATACCCGATCCTCCGTACCTATTATATATTATGGGCAAGCTTCCCGAGCTTGACGAGGTGCTGACAATAGGAGTTGTCGGTACAAGGCGCGCCTCGGATTACGGAAATCTCGTCACGGAGCGCATATGCGCGGATCTCGCGGACGCGGGCGCGGTGACGATAAACGGGCTCGCGACGGGTATAGACGCGGTGGGAGCTTGGTCTACGATAGAGCGAGGAGGAATATCGGTCGGCGTTATAGGCTGCGGCATAGACAAGGTTTATCCGCGCGATAACGCGGAGCTTTACGCGGCGATGACGGAAAAGGGCTGTATAATGTCAGAGTTTCCACTCGGTACCGCGCCGATAGGTACAAATTTTCCGATACGCAACAGAATTATCGCGGGACTTTCACGCGGCGTACTCGTTACAGAGGCTCCGCCGAAAAGCGGCGCGCTCATAACGGCGCGGTTCGCGCTCGAAAATAACCGCGACGTGTTCGCCGTGCCCCGTGACATTACGGACGCGCGGTTTACGGGCACAAATATTTTGATACAGCAGGGCGCGAAGCTTGTAATGAGCGCCGACGATATACTTTCGGAGTATCCTTACGCGAAACGCGTGCGTCCCGACCGGGAAAACGCGCCGAAAAGAAAGCGCGCGTCCGCGCCGAAAACGGAGAGTGCTCAAAACGATACGGAAAAGACGCAAAATGAGGAGAAAACGGAAAAAACAGCGATAAAACCAAAGGCAGTTAATACTCAAAACAGCGAACAATATAAAAATCTGACCGGAGGCGACAGGGAAATTGTCGATATGCTTCGCAAGTCGGATCTGCATATAGATGAAATATCGAGAGGCACGGGTATTCCCGTCGGTGAATTGAACACGAGGCTTGTAATGCTTGAAATGAAGGGACATGTCGAACGTTTACCGGGAGGCAGGTATCAGATAAAGATATAAAAGGGGAGAGAGAAAGCTATGGCAGCGAAAAAATTACTTATCGTAGAGTCGCCCGCGAAGGCGGGAACAATAAAAAAATATCTCGGCAGCGACTACAATGTAATGGCTTCTATGGGACATATAATAGATTTGCCGAAAAGTCAGATGGGCGTTGACCTCGATAATGATTTCACTCCGAGATATATTACAATAAGAGGAAAGGGCGAGCTTCTTTCAAAGCTCAAGAAGGAAGCGAAAAAGGCGGACATCGTGTATCTCGCAACAGACCCCGACCGCGAGGGAGAGGCGATAAGCTGGCATCTTGCGCGTGCGCTGGGTATAAACCCGCAGTCAAAATGCCGTGTCACGTTTAACGAAATCACGAAAACGGCGGTGAAAGCGGCTATAAAGGAGCCGCGCCCAATAGATATGGACTTGGTTGACGCGCAGCAGGCGCGGCGCGTACTTGACAGAATAGTCGGCTACACGATAAGTCCCATCCTATGGAAAAAGGTAAAGAGAGGTCTTAGCGCGGGACGCGTGCAGTCCGTGGCGACGAGGCTTATATGCGACCGTGAGGAGGAGATAGAAAACTTTACTCCGCAGGAGTATTGGTCAATAGAGGCGCTTCTTACAGATACGGCATCGAAGAAGGATTTTAAAGCCTTGTATTACGGTGAGCACGGTAAGGAGAAAAAACTCTCAAACGCGGCGGAAACGAAGGCTGTCACGGAAGGACTTAAGGACGCGAGGTTCGTTGTTGAAAGCGTAAAGCGCGGTCAGCAAAAGCGTAATCCGCAGCCGCCGTTTACAACGAGTACTTTACAGCAGGACGCGTCGAGAAAATTCGGATTTCAAACGGCTAAAACGATGCAGATCGCGCAGACGCTTTACGAGGGCGTAAACATAGGCGGACGAATAGGCTCCGTAGGTCTTATAACGTACATGAGAACGGACTCGCTCAGAATAGCGGACGACGCGCAGAGAGAAGCGGCGGCGTATCTTGCAAGTGAGTACGGCAAGGAGTACGTAACGCCGAGGCAGTATAAGGCGAAAAAGAACGCGCAGGACGCGCATGAGGCGATACGTCCGACTTCTATAACCATAACGCCGATTTCGATAAAGGATAAGCTGACGAACGACCAGTATAAGCTCTACAAGCTCATATGGGAGCGCTTTGCGGCAAGTCAAATGGCGAGCGCCGTGTATGACACGATGCAGGTAACGCTCGACGCGAACGGACATACGTTCAAGGCAAGCGGTTCAAGCGTAAAGTTCAAGGGTTACACAGCCGTGTACGTGGAGTCCAACGATAACGAGGAGAAAAAGAGTAAGATGCTCCCGCCGCTTACCGAAGGACAGGATGCGAAGCTGAAAAATCTCGAGGAAAAGCAGCACTTCACCCAGCCGCCCCCGCGGTATACAGAGGCGGCGCTCGTGAGAGAGCTTGAGCAGAACGGTATAGGCAGACCGTCAACGTATGCGCCGACCATATCGACGATCGTGTCGCGCGGGTACGTCGTGCGGAGCAAAAAGCAGCTCGTGCCCACGGAGCTTGGATTTGTCACGTCGGAAATTATGAAAAATAATTTCTCAAATATAGTGGACGTTGAGTTTACCGCCGGTATGGAGGAGGAGCTTGACGAGATCGAAGAGGGTGCGATAGAGTGGAAAAAGGTACTTAACGAGTTCTATCCGCCGTTTAAGGATAATCTCGAAAAGGCGCAGGAGGCTATCGAAAAGATAGAGATAAAGGACGAGGTCAGCGACATAATATGCGATAAGTGCGGCAGACATATGGTGTATAAGCTGAGCAAGTTCGGTAAATTTCTCGCGTGCCCGGGTTATCCCGAGTGCCGAAACACGATGTCCATACGCGAAGGCACGGGCGCGGAGTGCCCGAAGTGCGGCGGCGAGATACTCGTCAGACATTCGCGCAAGGGTAAGACGTACTACGCGTGCGAAAAGCTTCCGAAGTGCGACTTTATGGCGTGGGATATGCCGCTTAAGGAAAAGTGCCCCAAGTGCGGCGGACTGCTTCTTAAAAAGACGGGAAGAAACGGCAAAATCTTCTGCATAAACGAGGACTGCGATTACGAGCGCAAGGTAAGTAAAAAGAATGAAGGTTAAAGTAATAGGTGCGGGACTGGCGGGCTGTGAAGCGGCTTGGCAGCTTGCAAAGCGCGGCATTAACGTAGAGCTTTGTGAGATGAAGCCCAAAAAGTACTCGCCCGCGCACAAAAGCGAAAGCTTTGCGGAGCTTGTGTGTTCAAATTCGCTCAAGGCGGAACGCATAGAAAACGCGTGCGGACTTTTAAAAGAGGAAATGCGGCTTTTCGGTTCGCTCATGATGGAGGCGGCGGACGTGAGCCGCGTACCGGCGGGCGGCGCGCTGGCGGTGGATCGTGATATTTTTTCATCGTACATCACCGATAAAATAAAGTCGCACCCGCTTATTAAGATAAGTTACGGCGAAGTGAGCGAAATAAATACCGACGAGTACACGATAATCGCCACCGGTCCCTTAACGTCCGACGCGATGGCAAAGGAAGTGTCGCGCCTTACGGGCGGTGACGAGCTTTACTTTTACGACGCGGCGGCACCGGTGGTAACGGCGGAAAGTATAGATACGGAAAAGGTGTTCCGCGCGGCGCGTTACGGCAAGGGAGGCGCGGATTATATAAATTGTCCGATGACAAAGGACGAGTACGATGCGTTTTACCGTGAGCTTGTAAACGCCGAAACGGCGGAGCTTCACGAGTTTGAAAACAGTAAGGTGTTCGAGGGCTGTATGCCGGTGGAGGTAATGGCGAAACGCGGCGAACAGACGCTGACGTTCGGACCGTTAAAGCCCGTAGGACTTGTAGATCCGAGGACGGGTAAGGACGACGCGTACGCCGTCGTGCAGCTTCGTCAGGATAACCGTGAGGGAACGCTGTATAATTTGGTGGGATTTCAAACAAATTTGAAATTCGGTGAACAAAAGAGAGTATTTTCGATGATACCGGGACTTGAGAACGCGGAGTTTGCGCGTTACGGCGTAATGCACAGAAACACGTATATAAATTCGCCGTGCCTTTTGGACAAGTATTACCGTATGATAAAGTATCCAAAGGTATTTTTCGCGGGACAGATCACGGGCGTTGAAGGCTATGTCGAGAGCGCGTCAAGCGGTATTTTGGCGGGGTATAACGCGGCGTCGTTGCTCAAGGATGAGAATATGTTCGAGCCCGACGCAATGACTTGCATAGGTGCGCTGCCGATATACATATCAAGCGGCGACGCGAGTAATTTTCAGCCGATGAACGCGAATTTCGGCATAATAGAAGGACTTAACGAGCGTGTACGCTCAAAGCAGGAAAGATACGGCAAAATAGCGCTGCGCGCGCTTGATATACTAAAAAAACAATTAAAAACGGAGGAATAAAACAATGAACAAAAAAGTAATTTCTGTAATTTTGGCGGCAATGCTGACTTTGCCCGCGCTTGCATCGTGCGGCAATGACAAAACCGGCGAGGGCGACGCGTCCACGGACGTGAACGTAACAAATCAGGAAGAGGTAACGCCGACGTTTATGTACTTCGTGTCAAACAGCGACGAGGACTTTGACGCGGCACAGAACGCCGTGGACGAGCTTCAGAAGGAGTACGACGGTAAGGTTGTGTTTGACGTTATCAATATAGACGAAAATACCGAGGCGGCAAGCAACTTCCCAGTGCAGGGACAGACTCCGATGCTCATCATGCTGAACACGTCAAACGATATTTCGGCGATGAATCCCAAGTGCTCGGACAAGGCGGAGCTTAAGGCGGCTATTGACGCGGCACTCGGCAAATAAAAACGGGGAGCGTGAGGAACCTTGCTCGGGCTGCTTATTTTGGCGTACTTTCTCTTTATGGGATTTTTGTACGCCGACGTGTTATACAAAAACAAAGATATATATTTTAAAATATGGCTCGGCGGAGTTTTCGGACTTGTAATTTTTATGGCGGGGACTATGGTAACGTCGCTTGTGTTCGATTTTACCTACCTAAGTCACATTGTGCTGATCGTCCTTACCGCCGTTCCTTACGCGCTGCTTTTTTGCAAAAACCGCAAAAGCGCGCGTGTGACGGTGACCGATGAACGGCGGACGGAAAGCTCGGGAATGACTAACCGTATATTCCTATTTTTGGTGCTGCCGCTTACGCTTTTAATATGCGCTCTCATGACGACGCACGTGCTCGCGCCGACCGACGGAGGAGTCGCGTCGGGACAGAGTACTTTCGGCGATTTGCAGATGCACCTCGGGTTTATCACGAGCATTGCCGAGCAGCGTTCTTTTCCGCCCGAGTACAATTTACTCTCGGGCACGAGGCTTAGCTACCCATTTTTGGCGGACATGCTTTCTTCAAGCCTTTACCTGTTCAAAACGCCGCTTCGATGGGCTGTGCTCATGCCAAGCTACGTTTTCGCACTGCTTACAGTTATGGGCTTTTACATTCTCTCTTACAGTCTTACAAAGAGCAAGGCGGCTGCCGTGACAGCGTCGGTAATGTTTTTCTTTAACGGCGCGTTCGGGTTTGCGTACTTCCTCGACGGAGCGAAAGCCGATCACAGCATATTTACACGTATATTCACGGAGTACTATCAAACTCCGACAAATTTGAACGATATGAATATACGCTGGTCAAACACGATATGCGATATGATAATACCTCAGCGCACGACGATGGCGGGCTGGTGCGTGCTTTTTTCCGCGCTTTGGCTGCTTGCGGACGCGGTGAGGACGAACGAGAGCCGCGCGTTTGTGACGCTCGGAGTTATTGCCGGCTGTATGCCGATGATACACACGCATTCGTTCCTCGCGCTCGGAATTATAAGCGCGGTCATGTTCGCGATATGTCTTGTGCAGACGCGGAATAAAAAGAGATGTCTTGTAAACTGGTTTATATACGGCGCTATAGCGCTTGCGGCGGCGGCTCCGCAGTTGTTTTTCTGGACGTTTTCGCAGACGGGCGGCAACGAGGGATTTTTAAACTTCAATTTTAACTGGGTAAATAAAAACGATCCTTATCTGTGGTTCTACATAAAGAATTGGGGATTGGTGTTTATATTTGTAATACCGGCGTTTTTAAATACCTCGCGCCTGAACAAATCGCTTATGGCGGGTGCGGCGGCGGTGTTCGTGTTGGCGGAGATTATACAGTTTCAGCCGAACGAATACGATAACAATAAGCTCTTTTACGTGACCTATATGATTGCGGTTATACTTACGGCGCAGTTTTTCGTGCGCGTTTACGGAAAGCTCAGAGGCGTTAAGGGACGCACGTTTATCGGCGCGGCGGTGATATTCGTGTCGGTATTTTCGGGAGTGCTCACGATAGCGCGCGAGTGGATCTCGGGCGCGCAGTACCGCACCTTTACCGACGAGGATATTGAGTACGCGGAGTTTATAAAGGAAAACACGGACGCTCAGGCGGTATTCTTGACGGGTACGCAGCACATTAATACAGTGGCGGCGCTCGCGGGCAGGACAATATATGTCGGCTCATCGCTCTATGTTTACTTCCACGGCTTCGCTGACGCTTACGACGAGCGCTCGACAGAGGTCAGTGACGCTTACGAGGGGAGCTTCGAGGATATGAGGGATTTCGCGAAGCGAAACAATATCTCGTATATAAGCGTTTCACCGTACGAGGAAGGCGATTATAACGTAAACCAAGACGCTCTCGACCGTTTTGAAAAGGTTTATTCGGACGGAAGGAACACGCTTTATAAGGTAGAATAAAAAAATACCGAGGCTTAAAGCTTCGGTATTTTTTTGCGCGTTCGTATAAAACTTCGTATTTCTAACAAGACTAAATCAAAAAAGGAGAATAGGAATGCAGAGCATACGAACAGACCTCGCCGTTGAAGCTCACGAGCTGAGCAAAAAAGCGGCGAAGAACGCGTCTGAGATAGACGGAGTGATTTCTGACGTGGAAAAAAAGGGGAATATAACCGTTACGCGGGTTGAGATAACAAACGAGAACGGCAGCCGCGCGCTCGGTAAGGCACAGGGTACTTATGTCACGGTAGACGCGCCGGATTTAAAATACAGCCTTGACACATACGAGAGAACTTGTCAAACGGTGGCGGAGGAAATACGGAAAATGGCGAAGGTGGGGAGCGATACGCTTACGCTTGTCGTGGGACTCGGCAACCGCGAAATAACGCCCGACGCGCTCGGCACGTGCGTCGTGTCGAAGCTGCTTGTCACACACCATATAAAACGCGGCGGTGAAAACGATATTTTCGGCGACAATATAAGCGGAGTATGCGCGATCGCACCCGGTGTGCTCGGTACCACGGGCATAGAAACAGCCGACATAATAAAGGCGGTGTCGGAGAAGGTGAAGCCGCAGCTTATAATAGCCGTGGACGCGCTTGCCGCCGCCGATATAGAACGAATAAGCAACACGATACAAATTTCCGACACCGGTATACAGCCCGGTTCGGGCGTGGGCAACAACCGCGAGGGACTTTGCGAGGAAACGACGGGCGTAAAGGTGATCGCGATAGGCGTTCCGACGGTCATCGACGCGGCGACTATATCAAAGGTAAAAATACCGGAGGAAATGTCGCCGCTGATGGTTACGACGCGGGACATAGACCTCGTCATAGAACGCGCCGCGAAAACGGTCGCGAACGGTATAAATCTTGCGCTGCACCGCAATATGACGCTGAGGGACGTTGAGAGCTATGTAGGTTGACATATCTGAATTTTCGGAGTAAAATAACAGTATAAAAACAGAATGAAAGGAAAAAAGAAATGGACAGCTTAAAGGTTAACGATAACATAAATTTGTATTATGTGCCTATGACGAAGCTCAAAACCACGTCGATCGGCGTGTACATTCACCGTCCTTTGACGGAGGAGGAAGTTTCAAAAAACGCTCTCTTGCCTTACGTAATGAAGCGAGGCTGCGCGCTTTGCCCCGAAAGCGGCAGCGTGTTTCGGTATCTCGAAAATCTTTACGGCGCAGGTCTTGGCTCGGGCGTTTTTAAGCGCGGAGGCGACCATATAATAAACTTCATGGCGGAAACGATTTGCGATGAGTACGCCACGAACGGTGAAACGCTTGCGGCGGACTGTATGAGGCTCCTTATGTCGATGCTGTTTGAGCCGTCGTCGTTTGACGGCGTTACCGTGGCACAGGAAAAGAAAAACGCGCTCGACCGTATTACGGCTGAGATAAACGATAAGCGTCAGTACGCGCAGCTTCGCTGCTCTGAGGAAATGTGTGAGGGTGACAGCTTCGCGCTGTCGTGTCTTGGAACGAAAGAAGGCGTGGAAGCGATCACGGCGGATATTTTGAAGGAGCATTACGATAAAATAATAACGTCATCGCTGATAGATATTTACGTGTGCGGCAGCGCCGATATTGACGCGCTTGCATCGCTCGTTAAGGAGTATACGAAGGACATGACGTTTACCGCCGCAGAAATCCCGCGGTCGGAACTCATTTCGGGACGCGGCGATGTAAAGAGAGTAACGGATAATATGGACGTGGTACAGGGCAAGCTGTCGATGGGCTTTTGTACCGGTACGGCGGCGGACAGCGCGGATTACGTAAAGCTCATGGTAATGAACAGCGTGTACGGCGGAGGCGCGCACTCGAAACTGTTTAACAACGTGCGCGAAAAACTGAGCCTGTGCTATTACGCGTCGTCAAGCCTTGTAAGGAACAAGGGTATTATGTTCGTGAACGCGGGTATCGAGTTTCAAAACTTCGACAAGGCGTATAATGAGATATTGGCGCAGCTTGAGGCGGTAAAAAACGGCGACATATCGGAGCTTGAGTTTGAGTCCTCAAAGAGTGCGCTCATAAACCAGATCGAGGCGTACAAGGACAATCAGACTACGATGCAATTCTATTTGCTCGGTGAGCGTATCGCGGGCACGAATTACGGCATAGACGAGATAAAGGACATGATAAATAAGGTCACGCTCGACGACGTGAAAGAAGCGGCGGCTAAAATAAAGCTTGATACCGTGTATTTCTTGACGGGAAAGGGGGAATAAGGTCATGGAATTAAAGCATATCACAAGCGACATAACGGGCGAGGAAATGTACTGCGGCACACACCCGTCGGGACTTGGCATATACCTCATACCGAAAAAGGGTTACAGCGAAACGTACGCGATATTCGGCACGCGCTACGGCTCGGTCGATTCTAAATTCATAGTGCCCGGTGAAACGGAGGTCACGGAGGTGCCGGACGGTATAGCGCACTACCTGGAGCATAAAATGTTCGACCAGCCCGACGGAAGCAACGTGTTCGACAAATTCGCGAAATACGGCGGCAATGCCAACGCGTTCACGTCGTTTAACATGACCGCGTACCTGTTTTCGGCAACCTCTAACGTGGAGGAAAACCTTGCCGCGCTTATGGATTACGTGCAGTCCCCGTACTACACCGATGAAACGGTGCAGAAGGAGCAGGGCATAATCGGTCAGGAAATAAAGATGTACGACGACAGCGGAAACTGGAAACTGTTCTTTAACCTTTTAAACTGCCTGTACAAAAACCACCCCGTCAAAAAGGAGATAGCGGGAACGGTCGAGAGCATAAGCCGTATAACGCCCGAGTACCTTTACAAGTGCTACAACACGTTTTACAACCTCTCGAATATGTCGGTCGTCGTTGTCGGCGGCTTTAACGTAAATAGCGTGCTTGACGTAATAGAAAAGGGCGTCAAGAAGAACGAGCCGTTTACAGAGAAAATAAAGAAGATATACGAGGACGAACCCGACGAGATCGCTAAGCCCTACGCCGAGCAAAGCCTTAGCGTCGCGTCACCGCTGTTTATGATAGGCTTCAAGGACACCGACACGGGTTACGGCGGAGAAAAACTGCTTAAAAAATACATCGAGGTAAGCATACTGCTCAAAATGCTGTTTGGCAGAAGCTCGCGCCTTTACAACGAGCTTTATGAAAGCGGTCTTATAAACAACACCTTCCAAACCGACTACACCGTTCAGCCGTCCTACGCGTACAGCGCGATAGAGGGCGAGAGCCGCGACAGCAAGGCGGTGTATGAGGCGGTAAAGAACGAGATAGAGAGCGTAAAGCGCGAGGGTCTTAGCGAGGACGACTTTAACAGAATTAAAAAGGTTATGTGGGGACAGTATATACGCTCGCACAACGACGTCGAGGACTACGCGGGCACGTTTATGCAGTTCCTCTTCATGGGCGCGGACTATTTTAACTACCACGACGCGTACGCGAAAGTCACGTTTGACGACGTAAAACGCAGATTTGAAAATCATTTCGTGACGGAGCGCAGCGCGCTGTCGGTGATAAATCCCGTATAACAAAATAACACGAGGGGACACTAAAATTTTAGTGTCCCTTTTCTGTTCTGTAATTTTTCACGTAAAGCGCAAGCGCACATGCGACGCACATCGTTACCGCTGTTATCGCCGTAACGATCTCAAACGCGGACGCGGCGGCGAAGGAGCGACCGACGGACGGGTTAAGCACCGTTTCCGTCACGGGGTTTAAGTACAGGTAAACGAACATATACAAGCCCGCGATAACGCCGTGAAGCGCCTTGCCCAAAATGTAAGGAACGAGGCTCAAATTGTACCGAGCTATAACAGCCATGACCTGCGCGTGCACGCTTATACCGGCGAAACCGACAATTACCGAGGTAAAAATAAGCTTTTGCGCCATGGGAATATCAAGTCCGGCTATTTTTACCGTGCCGGTCACAAACTCCGTTATACCCGTGATAACAGCGCTCATACTGCCGCTTACGGGTATCAGGTCGGTAACAAGTCTTGACAGCACTCCGAAAAAGAGGACGGCTCCGCATACGGTAAGTATGTTGCGTATACCGTTTTGGAGCGCGATGTCAAAAATTTCTCCCACGCTTCGCTCGGGCGTGGTCATTATCGTCGGCGGCGCGCTGTGTTTCCTTCTTCCGTAGAAGCGAAAGAGTACGCCGACCGTCAGGGCGGCGAGTATATGCGCTATGTACAGCGCTACACCGCAGCGCATATCGGCGTAAAGTGCTATACCAACGGAGCCGAGGATAAAGAGAGGACCCGAGTTATTGCAAAACGCCAAAAGTCGCTCCGCCTCCGTTTTTGAAAGGTAGCTGTTCGCGTAAAGCTCACCTGCTGTGACCGCGCCCAAAGGGTAACCACTCACGATACCCAAAATGAACGCGCTCGAACCGGCGGGACTTACGCGAAACAGAGGGTACATGCAGAATTGGAACGCCTTCGCCAGCACCTCGCAGAAGCCCGAGTATATGAGAATACCCGAGCAGATAAAGAACGGAAACAGCGTCGGCACCACCATTTCAAAGCATATGTTAAGCGCGCTGCGCGCATACGCCGCGGCGTTTTTCGCGTCCGCGACGAGAAGTATTACCGCGCCCGCCGCGAAAGCCCATACAAGAACTTTTTTAATTTTCATTTCACCTAACTCCAATCGGTTTGTTTGTTAAATTATATGATTAGTTTTTTGTACTTAAAACAGTTTGATTTTCATAAATTATATTCGGGAGCTGATGTAGATGAAAAAACGCTTTTCAGAAACTGTCGCGGACGCTTGGGGCGTGCCGAAGGACGTTATTATGAATATTCCCCGTCTGACAATATCGGGCGATAAAGAAATATATATAGAAAACCACAAGGGCGTGCTTGTTTACACCGACGGAGAAATACGCGTTTCAACCGCGATGGGTGTTGTCAGAATACGCGGCAAAAACCTCGTCATCCGCCGCATACGTCTTGAAGACATGCTTATTTCGGGCGCTTTCGCGGGCGTTGAATACCAAACATGAAAAAGGGAGTAAAAAATGTTTAATAAGTTCTTTCAATTTCTGCGCGGATATGTTATAATAAGAATATACGGCAAGGGCGCGGAGAGGTTTCTCAACATATGCGTCCGTCGGGGAATAAACGTTTGGAACACTCTGCCGCGCGAAAACGGTATTGAAATGACAGTTTCCCTGAACGATTTTTTTCGTATACGCTCCGTCGCGAGAAAGTGCCGCGTCAAGGTGAAAGTGATCGGAAAGCGCGGTCTTATATACACAGCGCGCTCATACCGAAAAAGATATGTTTTTCTCGCGTCGGTCATAACGGCGGTGATTTTATGCGCACTGTCCACTCGGTTCATATGGCTCGTGGAGATCAACGGAGTGGAGAACAGCGATATAAACGGCATAGTCGAAACGCTTGACCGCATGGGAGTAAAAAGCGGCTCACTTAAAAGCAAACTGCCCGACGGCATGACGATGAAGCGTGAGATAATCGCAAACACCGACAATATAGCTTGGGCGTGGGTATATATCGAGGGCGCGAAGGCGCGCGTGGAAATTTACGAGCAGATAATACCGCCGAACGTCATTGACAAAAGCGTGCCCTGCGACATAGTGGCATCGTGCGACGGGGTCATAAAAAAACTCATCGTCAAAAACGGCGAGAAGGTCGCCAAGGAGGGCAGCGCTGTGAGCGCGGGTGACGTGATAGTGTCGGGTAAGGTTGGCGTATACCGCGAGGAGCAGCCGGAGGAGTACATATACGTTCACTCGATGGCTGAAGCGCAGGCGTACACGACGCATACGAAATCGGGAGATTACAAGCTGTATTACGAGTCGAGAACGCCGACAGGAAAAAGAAAAAAACGCGTGACGGCGGAGCTTTTTGGGAAGGCGTTTACCCTGCCTTTTCCGAAAATAGATTACGGCGACTTTGACGCGTCGGAGGAAAGACGCGAGTTTAACGTGCCGTTTTTCGGCTATACGGGTATCGCGCTTGACGTCACGGAGTACGACGAGGTGACGGTAAACCGCGAGCCGCTGCCGCTTGAAACGGCTTTAGAGTTCGCCAAAAACGACCTTGAGGCGAAAATATCGGCGGAGCTTACACCGATGAGCAGCCTCACGGACGAAAATCTTGAATACGAAAAAACAGATGATGAAACAATAAACGTAACACTTAGAATGAATTTCATTCAGAATATAGCCACGGAGCAACCACTCGGCGGCGAGTAAGACAAAGGAGAGGAAATTTTTTGATAAACAGACAGATAGAAGTACCGCAGGACGTGGATTTATCGTCACTTTTCGGTAATTTTGACGAGAACGTGCGCATGCTCGAAAAGGCGCTTTCGGTCAACATAGCCGCGCGGGACAACGCGCTTCGCATCACGGGCGAGGAGGACAACGTGGATAAGGCGGGGCAGGTGGTAAATCTTTTAATTCAGATTTTGGAGCGCGGCGAGGTTATCGACAGCCAAAAGGTAATGTACGCGATAACCATGGTACAGGAGAACGGCGGAATAGACATAAAACTGATGGGCGACGACTGTATAGCCGTGAGCGTCAAGGGACATCCGATAAAGACAAAGACGCTCGGACAGAAAAAGTACGTTGAGGCGATAGAAAACAACACGATCGTTTTCGGTATCGGTCCCGCCGGCACCGGTAAAACGTATCTCGCCGTGGCGAAGGCGGTGACGGCGCTTAGAAGTAAGGACGTAAACAGAATAATACTGACGCGTCCGGCTGTCGAGGCGGGCGAAAAGCTTGGATTTTTGCCGGGCGACCTTCAAAATAAGGTCGATCCGTACTTAAGACCGCTTTACGACGGTATGTACGAGATGCTTGGCGGCGAAGGATTTATGCGGTATCAGGAAAAGGGCGTTATCGAGGTAGCACCGCTTGCGTACATGCGCGGAAGAACGCTCGACAACGCGTTTATCATACTCGACGAGGCGCAGAACACCACGCCGGAGCAGATGAAAATGTTCCTGACGCGTATCGGTTACGGTTCGAAGGCGATCGTGACGGGCGATATTACGCAGATAGATCTTCCCGGTGAAAAACGGTCGGGACTTAAAGAGGCTATGAAAATACTGAAGAACATAGACGACATAGCGTTCTGCACGTTTACCGAAAAGGACGTTGTGCGTCACCCTCTCGTGCAGCAGATCATAAAGGCTTACGCGAAGTACGACGAGGAACAGGAGAGAAGAAGAAACAAGAGGAAACAAAATGGTTGACATAATACTTGAAAACGAGCAGGACAAAGTGGAATTTACCGAGGACGCGAAAAGAGCCGTGCGTGATGTGTGCGAGGCGGTCATGCGTGAGGAGGAGTGTGACTTTAACGCCGAGATAAGCGTGACGCTCACGGATAACGAGGCGATACGCGCGATAAATAAGGAGCAGCGAGGTATTGACAGCGCGACGGACGTTTTGTCGTTCCCGATGCTGGAGTTTGACGAAAACGGCTGCGCCGACGCATCTTACGAGGCGGACGGCGATTACGTCATACTCGGCGACATAGTGATTTCGATGGAGAGGGCGAAGGAACAGGCGGCGTCGCTTGGTCACAGCCTGCTTAGAGAGGTGGCGTTTTTAACGGCGCACTCCATGCTTCATTTACTCGGTTACGACCATGTTGACGACGCGGAGGGAGAAAAAACAATGTGTGAAAAGCAGGATAAGGTGCTTTTTTCGCTCGGAATAACACGCGATATAGGAGAAAAGTATGAAGAAAAATGTGAATAAAAAGAATTTCAAGTCGGGCTTCGCGGCGATAATAGGTATGCCGAACGTAGGCAAATCAACGCTTTTAAATGCGATAGCGGGACAGAAAATAGCGATAATATCCGACAAGCCTCAGACGACGAGGAACAAAATACTTGCCATATACTCAACGGACGAGGAACAGATAATATTTACCGACACGCCGGGAATACACGATCCGCACAACAAACTCGACGAGTACATGGTGAATGTGGCGAACGAGAGTATGGGCGATACGGACGTTTTGATATTCGTCGTGGACGCGAGCAGAAGAATACAGGACATGGAGAGAAAAATCGCGCGGAACATATCAAAAGCGGGAGTGCCGTGCATACTTGTCCTGAACAAAGTAGACCTCATGCGCAAGGAGGAGCTTTTACCGATAATAGCGGACTATTCGAGTATGCACGAGTTTGAGTCCATAGTGCCGATAAGCGCGAAAAGCGGCGACGGCGTGGAAATACTTCTCCACGATATAGAGGATTACCTTGAGGAGGGACCGGAGTTTTACGACTCCGACATGGTGACGGATCAGCCGGAGAAACAGATCGCGGCGGAAATCATACGCGAAAAGCTTTTGTGGCTTCTCGACAAGGAGGTTCCGCACGGTATAGCGATAGAGGTTACAAAAATGCAGGAAAAGGCGAAAATAACCAACATTTACGCTACAATTTACTGTGAAAAAACGTCACATAAGGGCATAATAATCGGCAAAAACGGCGATATGCTTAAAAAAGTCGGAACGATGGCGCGCGCGGACATTGAAAAAATGCTCGATAAAAAGGTCTATCTGGAGCTTTGGGTAAAGGTCAAGACGGATTGGCGCAACAGTGACTTTCTTATAAAGAACTTCGGCTACGCAAACGAATAGAAAATAGTGTCAGTATAACCGCTGGAAAAATGAAAAACATAAAGATATACGGATAACAGTTATTTTTTCGGAGGGTATTACTATGAATGAGCTTAATAGGATTTCTTGGGAAACATTTGCGCGCACGGGGGATATAGAGGCGTATCTTTTATATAGATCCACGACAAAGCAGGAGCCACAAGAGGATAAGGAAGAAATATGGCACAAATCAGAGCAAGAGGCATTATCGTAAAACAGTCGGACTACGGCGAAGGACACAGAATGTTGAGCATTTTCACGGAAGAATACGGCATAGTAAAGGCTGTGAGCTACGGAGTAAAAAAATCAAAAAGCAAAACGGGCGCGGCGAGCCAGTTCCTGTGCTACGCCGATTTTGACCTCTACCAAGGCGTGAACAGGGACGTTATGAACGTAAACTCCGTCGAAACGATCGACGCGTTTTACCCGCTTAGCGAGGACATAAAAAAGCTGTCGCTGTGCGTGTATCTCGCGGACATAACGTACAGCCTTCTCGGAATGAACAATCCCGACGAACGCATACTGCGCCTGTTTTTAAACAGCGTATACGCGCTTGCCTACAGAAACACGCTGCTGCAAAAGGTCAAAACGGTATATGAGCTCAAGCTCATGTGCGCGGGCGGGTATATGCCGACCGTAAACGAGTGCGTGTCGTGCGGCAAAAAGGACGTGTACGCGTTCGACCTTTCAAAAGGCGGCGCGGTCTGCCGCGAATGCGGCGGTAAGTACGCCGTACCGCTAAACAAAACGCTGATACGCGCACTCGAATATATAATATCCTGCGACGACAAGAAAATGCTTGCGTTTAACGCGGGCGAGGACTTATTAAACAGCCTCGCTTCTCTTACGGAACGGTACGTTCTGACACAGCTTGACAGACAGTTTTCGAGCCTCGATTACTATAAAACAATGCTTGAAATGTAGATTAGTTTACATAAAATATACTGTCAAACACCTAAAATAACAACACCTTTTGGTTAAAATCAATAAATCATCAAAAATTGATAAAAAAAACTTGCATTTATCTCCGTAATAGTGTATAATGGTACGGTATTATAGATTAAATTTTCGGAGGTGTACAAAAGTGCCAAACATCAAGTCGGCAAAGAAGAGAGTTAAAGTAACTGAAAAGAAAACTCTTATCAATCTGTCACACAAGACCGCCCTTAAAACGGCAATAAAGAAGTTTGAGGCTGCAGTTGCGGCCGGTGACAAGGATAGTGCTAAGACACTTTTCAATGAGGCTTCAAAGAAACTTGACCAAAGCGTCAGCCGCGGTATTCTTCACAAGAATAACGCCGCGAGAAAGAAGTCACAGCTTGCTTTAAAGCTTGCCAAATTAGCGTAAAAAAGAAAAAAGCTTCGGATTTTCCGAAGCTTTTTTTGCGCGTATTTACGTTTTTTTGAAAAATTGACAAATCAACGTTAAAATGGTATTATTTCTGTATAAGTATCTTTTGAAGGGAATGATTTTATGCCAATAACAAAAAAGGACTTCGGACAAACGCCGTCGGGCGAAAAGGTGCATGCGTACCTTCTCGACAACGGCAAAGGAGTCGCCGCCGAGATAATCACCTACGGCGGCATATTGAAAAATCTTTACGTCATCGACAGAAACGGAGTAAAAACTGACGTGGTGCTCGGACGCGAAACGCTTGACGACTACCTAAAAAACGACGGCTACCTCGGTGCGCTTATCGGCAGACACGCCAACAGAATTTCGGGAAGCGCCTTCGAGCTTAACGGAACCGTGTACAAGGTCGGGGCAAACGAGGGAAGAAACAGCCTTCACGGCGGAATCAACGGCTTTGACAAAAAGGTTTGGAGCGCTAAAGCGCTTGACACGGATGAACCGTCGCTTAAACTTTCTATTGTATCACCGGACGGCGAGGAAGGATTTCCGGGCACGCTAAGCGTGACGGTAACGTATACCGTTACCGCGGACAACGCGCTCAAAATATCGTACAAAGCGGTATCCGACAAGGACACTGTCGTAAATCTCACGAACCACGCGTACTTTAACCTTGCGGGACATGACAGCGGAACTGTTGACAAGCAAATTTTACAGATAAATTCATCGTTCTACACTCCGAACGACAGCGAGTGTATGCCCACGGGCGAGGTGCTGTCCGTCGCGGGCACTCCGTTTGATTTCAGAGCGCCCAAGCCCATAGGACAGGACATTGACGCGGACTTTGAGCAGATAGAGATGTTTGGCGGATATGACCATAACTTCGCGCTCACCGGCAGAGGCTACCGCCTCGGCGCGTCGGTAATGTGCGAGGAGAACGGAATATGCATGGAAATGTGCACAGACAAGAGCGCCGTGCAGCTTTACACGTCGAACGGACTTAAGGAAGGCAAGTACAAGGGCGGCGCAAAGTACGGCGTTCACTGCGGCTTCTGCCTTGAAACGCAGTATTTCCCCAACGCTATGGCTCACAGCCATTACCCGTCGCCCATACTTAAAAAAGGCGAGGAATACAGCTTTACGACCGCGTACAAATTTATCGTAAAATAGTTACGATTGACTAACAAAGGACGATATGGTATACTGTACTATAGCAATACAGAAGTATGGAGGGTTTTGTAATGACATACAGAGAAATGACGAGAGAACAGCTGACCAAGGAGCGCGAGGGGGTAAACGCGAAGTACGAGGAATTAAAATCTATGGGACTTCACTTGGATATGTCCCGAGGCAAGCCGAACACCGAGCAGCTTGATATTTCAATGGAGATGATAGACACGCTTTCACGTTCGCACAAGCTTGTGGGCGAGCAGGGCGTTGACTGCCGCAATTACGGCGTACTGGACGGTATTATCGAGGCAAAAAGACTTTTAAGCGCGATGATCGAGTGCCCCGTTGAAAATATAATCATATACGGCAATTCGAGCCTTAACGTAATGTACGATACGGTGGCGCGCTCAATGACGCACGGAGTTATGGGCTCAACGCCATGGGCGAAGCTCGACAAGGTAAAATTCCTTTGCCCCGTACCGGGTTACGACAGACATTTTGCGATAACTGAGTTTTTTGGCATAGAAATGATAAACATACCCATGACGAGCGAAGGACCTGACATGGACATGGTGGAGGATCTGGTATCGAAGGACGCGTCTGTAAAGGGTATTTGGTGCGTACCAAAGTACTCCAACCCGTCGGGTATTACATATTCGGACGAAACTGTAAGACGTTTCGCAAGACTCAAACCTGCGGCGGAGGACTTTAGAATTTACTGGGACAACGCGTACTGCATACATCATCTTTACGAGGACAGACAGGATCACATCCTTGAAATACTTGAGGAATGTGCGAAAGCCGGTAACCCCGACATGGTATTCAAGTTCTGCTCCACGTCAAAGGTCACGTTCCCGGGTTCGGGCATAGCGGCGATTTCCGCGTCAAAGGCAAACCTTGAATTTATAAAGAAGCAGATGACGGTACAAACTATCGGTCACGACAAATTAAATCAGCTGCGCCACGCGCGTTTCTTCGGCAGCTTTGAAGGCATGCTCAACCATATGAAGAAGCACGCCGCGATAATAAGACCGAAATTTGAGGCGGTGCTTACGACGCTCGACAGAGAGCTCGGCGCGCTCGACATCGCGACGTGGACAAAGCCGAACGGCGGATATTTCATAAGCTTTGACACGATAGACGGCTGCGCGAAGAAGGTGGTAAGTCTTTGCAAGGACGCGGGAGTTATTATGACCGCGGCGGGCGCGACATACCCCTACGGCAAGGATCCGCACGACTCCAACATACGCATAGCGCCCACGTATCCGTCCACGGAGGAATTAAAGCAGGCTTGCGAAATATTTGTAACGTGCGTTAAGCTTGCGACGATAGATAAGCTTCTTGAAACGGCGTAAAAAATCAATATGAGTATTCCACGGCGAATACTCATATTTTTTATTGAAAAATATATTTATATTTGATATAATATTCATAAGTAATATCCGAGCGACGGAGGAGGGAACGCAAATGAACGCGAAACTGTTTTTACACAAATCGGCGCGTTACGTTTCCTGCGCCCTCAAATATGCGGCGGCAGCGCTCGCGGCGCCGCTTGTAAGGAAGAAAGACAGCGGCGGCTTGTGGCTTATATCCGAACGCGGCGTTGACGCGCGTGACAACGCTTACTATCTCTTTAAATACATAACCGAAAAACATAAGGACGTAAACATCGCATACGTGATAAGTAAGGACTCGCCCGACAGAGCGAGAGTGGAAGCGCTTGGCAAAGTGATCGACTACGGTTCCTTCCGCCACTTTCTCGCGCTCGCCGTGTCCAAGGTCAAAATCAGCACGCACATAATGGGCTACACGCCGTACATCGACTTCTTTGTGCGAGCTGACAAAATGGGACTGGTAAAGGGTAAAAAAATATTTTTACAGCACGGGATCATAAAAGACAATCTAACATACCTCTATAACGACAACGTCAACATAGACTTGTTCGTGACCTCCGCGAAGCCGGAGTACGAGTATATAAAAAAGAATTTCGGCTACCCCGACGGAGTGGTGCGCATGATAGGACTTTGCCGTTACGACGATTTGTACAAAATACCGTCGCCGTCGAGGAAAATACTCGTAATGCCGACGTGGCGCTACAACCTCACCGGCGCGGACAAAAAGACGTTCACGGAAAGCGAGTATTACAAGACGTTCTCGTCGCTGCTTGCGAGTAAGCGGCTGCAAAGCATTCTCGAGAGGTACGGTTACGAGCTTATGTTCTATCCGCATATGGAAATGCAAAAATTCATAGACTGCTTTAAATCCGGCGGACGTATAAGCGTAAAATCGTTCAAGGACTGCACGGTACAGGAGCTTCTTATAAACTCCGACGTGCTCATAACCGACTTTTCAAGCGTGTTCTTCGATTACGCGTACATGGAAAAACCGATGATTTTCTACCAGTTCGACGAAAAAAGCTTCCGTGAAAACCACTACGGCGAAGGGTATTTTTCGTACAAGACGGACGCTTTCGGCAAGGTCGTTTACACCGAGGACGACGTGCTCGACGAATTACAGACGATACTTGAAAACGGCGCGCGCGTATCGGAAGAATACCTTGACAGAATAAACGGCTTTTTCACGCTTCGCGACACGCGTAACTGCGAGCGTAATTTTGCCGCGATAAAGGAGATAGCTGACAGAGGTGAACGCGTATGAAGAAGGTAAGCGTAATAATACCCGTTTACAATATGGAGGACTGGATAGATAAAAGTCTGCCGTGCGTGACGGGACAGACGTATGAAAATTTGGAAATAATTATTATAGACGACGGCTCAAAGGATAAGACGTACATGAAATGCCTCGCGGCAGCCGACAATGACAGACGCATAGCGGTGTTCAGCAAAAACAACGAGGGACCGGGCGTAGCGCGCAATCTCGCGCTCCGTAAAGCGACGGGCGACTACGTGTACTTTTTCGATATGGACGATCATATAAAGCCTAACGCCATTGAAAGACTTGTGACCGTGCTCGAGGAAAACGACGCTGACCTTTGCGCGTGCGGCTTTGAAATGTTTGACGGCAAAAAGGTCACGCGCACGATAGTAAAGACCGACGGACTTCGCCGCACCGGTGAGGAGGCTCGCGCGGACTACGCGCCGCAGATGCTTATGTTCGGCGCGGAGGGCATACAGGGCGCGCCGTGGTACAAGCTGTATAAGATGAGCATAATACGCGAGCACGCAATAGAATTTCCAAAAATACGCTACGGCGAGGACGATGTGTTCATAGCGCGCTACATGAGCCATGCGCATAGCTTCGTGCTGACCGGCGACGTGCTGTGCCGGTACTACACCAACACATGCAGGCGTTTTTGGGACAAATACCGTTTTGACATGTTCGACACGGTAGCGGAGCATACAAGGTACATGCTCGATATAGTTTACGCGTGGAACAAAGATAATATTGAGGTGCGCGACATAATTTACCGCGACTACTTCCAAAAGACGTTTTCGAGCTTGTGCGCGCTGTTTAATCCGCACACAAAAATACCGCGCGCCCGTCGGTATGAGCGCATACGCGAAATAGCGGACACGTTCGCAAGGCAAACGCCGGACAGCTTCGGCATAACGCATCCCGTGTGCGCGTGCATGAAGAAAGGAAAGTACAAGGAAATTTACGTAAGGATACTGCTCCACGTAATGCGTCACCGTTTTGATTGAAAATAAGAATAAAAAATTCCCCCGATGACCTCATCGGGGGATAATTTTATGGAGCGGAAGACGAGATTCGAACTCGCGACGTTCACCTTGGCAAGGTGACGCTCTACCACTGAGCCACTCCCGCATAACACAGTCATTGTAACACACGAAACCGTAAATGTCAATACTTTTTTAAAAATAATTTATAAGCCACAAAATACTTGTAAAAACAAAAAATATTTGCTATAATATATTCTGTATCAAATACGAGAGGAGAAGAGAATAGTGGCGAAGAAGGGAAGATACGGAGAATACGGCGGACAGTACGCCGCGGAAACGCTTATGAACGCGCTCATAAATTTGGAGAACGCGTTTAACAAATACAAGGACGATCCCGATTTTGTAAAGGAGCTTAACTACTACCACAAGCAGTACACAGGCAGACCGTCGGTGCTGTACTACGCCGAAAAAATGACGAAGGACCTCGGCGGCGCGAAGGTGTACCTGAAACGCGAGGACTTAAACCACACCGGCGCGCATAAGATAAACAACGTGATAGGTCAGTGCCTTTTGGCAAAGCGCATGGGCAAGAAAAAGGTGATCGCCGAAACGGGCGCGGGACAGCACGGCGTAGCGACAGCCACATTTGCGACGGTGCTGGGACTTGAATGTGACGTGTACATGGGCGAGGAGGACACGAAGAGGCAGGCGCTTAACGTGTTCCGCATGAATCTTTTGGGCGCGCAGGTGCACCCCGTAACTTCGGGCACGGGCACGCTCAAGGACGCGACAAACGAGGCGATGCGCGCGTGGACGGCTCACGCCGAGGACACGTTTTACGTGCTCGGTTCGGCTGTCGGACCGCACCCGTATCCCGAAATCGTAAAGCACTTCCAAAGCATAATAAGCCGCGAAACGAAGGAGCAACTTATGGAAACGGAGGGCAGACTTCCCGACGCGGTAATGGCTTGCGTGGGCGGCGGCTCAAACGCTATAGGAATGTTCGCGGAGTTTATAGACGAACCTTCGGTAAAGCTGTACGGCGCGGAAGCCGCCGGTGACGGTGTCGAAACGGGCAGACATGCAGCGACGATAGCCGGAGGAAGCGTGGGCGTGCTGCACGGCATGAAATCGCTGTTTTTGCAGGATAAGGGCGGCAACATAATGCCGGTATACTCCATATCTGCCGGACTTGACTATCCGGGCATAGGTCCCGAGCACGCGCACATGGCAAAGACGGGACGGGCGAAGTACTATCCGATAACCGACGCGGAAGCGGTGGACGCGTTCATGTACCTGTCGCAGACGGAGGGAATAATCCCCGCGATAGAGTCGGCGCACGCGATAGCGCTCGCGCGAAAAATAGTGCCGAAGATGAATAAGGACGAGATAATGGTAATTTGTCTGTCGGGACGCGGCGACAAGGACGTGTACTCGGTGGCGAAATATCTCGGTAAGGATATTGAAGAAGGATAATACGTAAATGAAAACGGGGCTGCAAAGCAGTCCCGTTCTTAATTTTAACCGCGCATCATACCGACGGCGGTGTCGATAACAGAACCGATGTTCTTAAAAACACCCTCCGTTTTCTTTGCGAGTCTTTTTCTTTCGCGCTCGTTAAGCGGATCAAGTATGATCGCCGTCGTCGCGCCCACGACAAGACCTGTCGCCATGCCTTTAAAAAATCCTGAAACCTTGTGCATTTTTCTTACCTCCTTATGCTTTTACGTATTTATTATTGACCGAAAACCGTCGAAAAACCTCTAAAATATAAGTCAAAATTGTATTTTCTTGTTTGGACGTGAAAAATTTAAATAACTCTTGATATTAAAAAATTTTTTTGATACAATAATTATGCAAAGGAGTTGATTACGATGTCAAACAAAGAACGGGCGATCGACCTCATAAATAAAATGGACGACGGGAAAATTTTATTTGTTATAAATATCCTTGAAGGAATAAACGGACTTACCGAAAAATCGGATGAATACGACCTGATGCTTGCAAAGGACAGCGAGATCGACAACGACGAGGAATATACATCCGAGGAAGTACGCAGTATTTTGGGGCTGACAAAATGAAATATAAAATAATATACAAGAAGAAAGCACTGAAATTCATTCAGAAACAACCCAAAAATCAGCAAATAAGGATAATCGAAGCAATTGAACGATTACCGCGCGGAGATATAGTACATGTTGAAACCACAGATAAGTACAGACTCAGAGTGGGCGATTACAGAATACTGTTCCAAATGGACAATGACAGACTTATAATTACAATAGTCAATGCCGGAAACAGGGGACAAATATACAACAGATATTAGAAAATATGGTCATTAAGAGCCGCTGCAGAATTTTGCTGCGGTTCTTTTTTGTGAAAAAAACGAAAAAAATCACCTGTAAAGAAAATTTAACAAAAATTATTGTTGACGAAAACGGAATAGTGTTGTACTATATAGAATAAGATAATAGGATATCTATAGTTTTTTCCGGACAGAAAGGCACAGGTAATAATTATGGCAAATATAAAACCGTTTTGCGGATACAGATATAACAGTGAAAAAATCAACAGTTTAAGCTCGGTCGTATCGCCGACGTACTTCAACCTCTCGGACGAGGACAAGGAAACGCTTTACGCGAAGAGCGACTATAACGCGGCGCGTTTGTTTTCGGGCAAGAGGTTTGAAGACGATACCGCGTCGAACAACACCTTTACGCGCGCGCGCGACTATTTAAACAAGTGGATCGAGGACGGTATTCTCGTGCGTGACGAGGAGCCTGTAATTTATATGTATGAGCAGACGATAGACGTCGGCGGCACGCTTTACTCAAACACGAGTTTTGTCGCGCTCGTGGAACTTGAGGAAATAGGAAGCGGTATGGTTATGCCGTGCGAAAAGCCGCACGAGGGTTCTATGAACGACCATTACGAGCTTTTGGCGGCTACCAACGCTGACATAAGCATGATCAACTGTCTTTACATGGAACAGGAAAAAGAGCTCTATAACCTCATGAACGCACTGCAGGAGGAGGAACCGGACGTTGAGTTTTCGTCGGAGGAAAAATCGGGCGAAAACGTCCACCAAAGACTGTGGAAAATATCGTACAAACCGACAATTGACTTTATCGTTGACCGTTTCAAGGACATAACGCTCTACATAACGGACGGTCAGACGCGTTACGAAACGTGCATGAAGTACAGAAACTATATGAAGGCACACAACCCCAACCACACGGGCAAGGAACCGTACAACTACATGATGATGTCGCTTTCAAACTCAAAGTCCGACGGACTTGTCGTACTGCCCATGCACCGCGGCGTGAAAACACCGAAAAACTTTAACGAAGCGATGTTTGTCGCCAATGCGCAGGACCACTTTAAAGTAGAAAAAATCATCATTGACTCGTCCGACGAGCAATTTGTCGAAACGATGCTTCATCAGATAGCGACAACTAAACCCGAAACGCGCATCGCGGCTTATTGCGGCGGCGACTATTTCTACAGAATGATACTCCAGGACAACGACTACATAAAAAAGGAGATCCACCCCGAAATGTCTAAGGAGTACTGCCGACTCGACATCGTCGCGTTAAACGACCTGATCATCGACGACGTACTTCACATAAACGAAGATAAGTACAACGACTACGTGACCGCTTCGCGCAGCTACAACGCCTGCTACCGCGGCGTGAACAACGGCGACTACGACATTATGTTCCTTTTAAACACCGTCCGCGTGGATCAAATACGGAACATAACCGCTGTGGGCGAACGCCTGCCGGGTACGACCATAAGCGTTTACCCGAAGCCGTCCGTCGGCGTTGTAATTAACGTAAAAGAAGATTAAAAAAGTACTTGACAATATGAAAATATTGTGGTAATATACAACAGTGACCGCATAGAACGGGTCAAAAACTCTTTGGGACGCGTCCCGAAGATACCTGCGATAGCGTGTCCTCAAAAAATAAGAGGAGGTGTTTTCAGTATGTACGCGGTAATCGTAACAGGCGGTAAGCAGTACAAGGTTTCGGAGGGCGACACGATTTTCGTCGAGAAGCTGGATATGGAAGAAGGTTCTTCCGTAACGTTTGACAAGGTGCTTATTGCCGGTGAAGGTGATGACGTAAAGGTAGGCGCTCCCACGGTTGACGGGGCGAGCGTTGAGGCTAAGGTCGTAAAGAACGGCAAAGCCAAGAAGATTTACGTTTTCAAAATGAAGAGAAAGAAGAACGAACGCACAAAGAAGGGACACAGACAGCCCTACACGAAGGTTGAAATCGTTAAGATCAACGCCTAAGATTGTGTATAACCACTTGATTGTATTGAAAAGCGAGGTGTTTTAAATGGCTCATAAGAAAGGTATGGGTAGCACGAAGAACGGTCGTGACAGTGAGTCCAAAAGACTCGGCGCGAAGAGAGCAGACGGTCAGTTCGTACTTGCCGGCAACATTCTTGTAAGACAGAGAGGAACGAAGATCCATCCGGGCAATAATGTAGGCAAGGGCAGCGACGACACATTGTTCGCGCTTATCGACGGTAAGGTAAAGTTTGAAAGAAAGGGCAGAGATAAGACGCAGTGCAGCGTTTATGCCGATTGATTTTGAATTTATCGCCGCTTCGGTCATTCCGAAGCGGTATTTTTTTGTCTAAATCCGTTTTTGGACTTGATACCGAAAGAAAAAAATGTTACACTTATATTGAATAGGGACGGCACCCTCTTCGTGAGGCTCCCCTTGCTACGGCGTTTGTTGCTTCGCAACACGCCTACAACACGCTATGCGTGTTGTTCACTTGAGGGGAGCTGTCGCCGAAGGCGACTGAGAGGTGGTTTTGAATTATCCACCTCTCCGTCATCGCTTCGCGATGCCACCTCTCCTCAAGGAGAGGCTCACGGTGCGCCGTAGGGGCGACCTTTACGGTCGCCCGTCTCCGACAATCCGAATACAACGGTATCGTAGGGGCGGTCATTGGCCGCCCGCAACACACCACCAACCACAAGGAGCAGCATATGACGTTAAAGGAATTAAAAAAAGGCGAAAGCGCCGTAATAGAGAGAGTAGGCGGGGAAGGTGCGCTCAGGCAGCACTTCCTCGACATGGGCGTGATACCCGGCGCACAGGTGACGCTCGTTAAGCTCGCGCCGATGGGCGACCCGATACAGCTGAGCATTCACGGCTACGAGCTAACGCTGCGTCTTGCCGACGCGCAGCAGATAGACGTAACCCCCATTGAGGAACGCACCGGCAGGAAGGACGGCCGGGACAGACGCGTAAAATACCACCCGAAACTCGGCGAAAAAGCGTCCTACCGCGCGAGAAACGGTAAGCCGTTATCCGACAGCGCGACGCTTACATACGCCCTCGTCGGCAACCAAAACAGCGGCAAAACCACGCTTTTCAACCAGCTTACCGGCTCGAACCGCCACGTCGGCAACTTCCCCGGCGTAACGGTAGACCGACGCGACGGTGTGATAAAGGGACACCCGAACACGCTCGTGACCGACCTCCCGGGCATATACTCGATGTCGCCGTACACGAGCGAGGAAATCGTGTCGCGCAACTTCGTGATGCAGGATAAGCCCACGGCTATTATAAATATCGTTGACGCGACGAATATCGAGCGCAACATGTACCTCACGATGCAGCTTCTCGAAATGGACGTTCCGATGGTAGTCGCGCTCAACATGATGGACGAGGTTGTCGGCAACGGCGGCAGTGTGGATATAAACACAATGGAGGATATTTTAGGCGTGCCGGTCGTGCCGATTTCGGCTGCCAAAAATCAGGGTGTGGGCGAGCTTATCGACCACGCAATATACGTCGCGAAGCACAACGCAAAACCGGGCAGACAGGATTTCTGCGACGCTGCCGATCACAGCGGCGCGCTCCACCGCTGCCTTCACGCGATAATGCACCTCATAGACGACCACGCCGAGAGCGCGGGAATACCCGTGCGCTTCGCGGCGAGCAAGCTCGTTGAGGGCGACAGCCTTATAATGGAACAGCTGAAGCTCGACGACCGCGAAAAGGCGATAATCGAGGACATAATCCTTCAAATGGAGAAAGAGCGTGGGCTTGACCGCAGCGCCGCAATAGCCGACATGCGCTTCTCGTTTATTAAAAACCTCTGCGCCGCGTGCGTGATAAAGCCGAAGGAGAGCAAGGAACACAAAAGGAGCGAGGTAATAGACCGCATACTGACGGGCAAATACACCGCCATACCGATGTTTATAATAATTATGGCGCTCGTGTTTTACCTGACGTTCGGCGTGATAGGCGCGTGGCTGCAGTCGCTCATGGAGTCGGGCATTGACGCGCTCGCCGCGATTACCGAAAACGCGCTCGAAAGCGCGAACGTCAGCGGCGTTATACGCGGACTGATAACGGACGGAATTTTCGCGGGAGTGGGCAGCGTGCTGTCGTTCCTGCCGATTATAGTGACGTTGTTCTTCTTCCTCTCACTTTTGGAGGACAGCGGGTACATAGCGCGCGTGGCGTTCTTTATGGATAAGCTTTTGCGTAAGATAGGACTGTCGGGAAGAAGTATCGTACCGATGCTCATAGGCTTCGGCTGCTCCGTACCCGCCGTAATGGCGACGCGCACGCTGCCGAGTGAGCGCGACCGTAAAATGACGATTATATTAACGCCGTTTATGAGCTGTACGGCAAAGCTGCCGATTTACGCGTTTTTCGTAAACGCGTTTTTCCCGAAATACGCCGCGCCGATAATGACGGGGATTTACCTTTTGGGCATCGTGATAGGCATACTCGCGGCGTTCCTTTACAAAAAGACGATATTCAAGGGCGAACCCGTACCGTTCGTAATGGAGCTGCCGAACTACCGCATGCCGACGGCGAAAAACGTCGCGCAGCTTTTGTGGGAGAAGGCGAAGGACTTTTTGACCCGCGCCTTTACGGTAATATTCATCGCGACGGTTATAATATGGTTCATGCAGAGCTTTAACTGGCATTTGCAGTACGTGCCGGACTCGGACGGCAGCATACTCGCGTCCGTTTCGGGACTTATCGCGCCGCTTTTCGCGCCGATAGGACTGGGCGACTGGAGAATTGTGACGGCTTTGATAAGCGGATTTATGGCGAAGGAAAGCGTCGTGTCGGTGCTTGAGGTGCTGTTCGCCGGAGGCGTTACGGCTGCATTAAGTACCGCGGGCGCGGCGTCGCTGCTTGTGTTCAGCCTGCTCTATTCGCCGTGTGTTGCTGCGGTGGCATCGATAAAGAGAGAGCTCGGCGGCAGATGGGCTGTCGGCGTCGCGGTGTGGCAGTGCGTCATAGCGTGGGCGGCGGCGCTTGTTGTGCGGCTTATATGTATGGCTGTCGGGTTATGAGGTGATAATGTGAATACGGTTGATTTTATAATTATCGGCGTGATTTTGCTCGCCGTTGTAATCGCGGCGGCGGTGACAATAAAACGTAAGCGCAGCGGTAAAGGCTGCTCGTGCGGCTGCGAAGGCTGCGACGGGTGCAGGGAAAACGACAGGAAAGGTTAAAAATATGTTTACGGATAAGGCTAAAATATTCATACAGGCGGGTAAAGGCGGTAACGGAGCGATATCCTTCCGCCGTGAAAAATACGTGGCTGCAGGCGGACCTGACGGCGGCGACGGCGGTAAGGGCGGCGACGTTATTTTCCGCGTCGAAACGGGCATGACAACGCTAATGGACTTCCGCTACAAAAGGAAATACGCCGCGCAAGCCGGTGCGGACGGCGCGGGTAAACGCCGCAAGGGTAAAAAGGGCGACGACATAATTATTAAAGTGCCGCAGGGTACGATCGTGCGCGACGCTCAGAGTAACCGCATAATCGCCGACCTGTCCTCCACGGACAGAGATTTTGTACTCGCGCGCGGCGGCAACGGCGGCTGGGGCAACGCGCATTTTGCTACGGCTGTGCGCCAGACCCCGAACTTCGCGAAAAACGGTCAGCCCGGCGACGAGCGTGAGATAATACTTGAACTGAAATTACTTGCCGACGTGGGACTTGTCGGCTTCCCGAACGTCGGTAAATCGACGCTGCTGTCCATGACGACGAAAGCCGACCCGAAAATCGCCGACTACCATTTCACCACGCTCGAACCTAACCTCGGCGTTGTGGATCTGGGAGAGGGACGCAGCTTTGTGCTTGCCGACATTCCCGGAATTATCGAGGGCGCGAGCGAGGGCGTGGGACTTGGACACGAGTTTCTGCGCCACATAGAGCGCACGCGGATACTCATTCACGTAGTGGACGTGTCTGGCGTTGAGGGCAGAAACCCAATCGAGGACTTTGACATTATAAACGCGGAGCTTGCGGCATACGACATGGCTCTCGAAGAGCGTCCGCAGATCGTCGCGGCGAACAAGACCGACATAATACAGGACGCGGACGCGTACAATGAATTTCTCGCCGAAATGGAAAAGCGCGGCGTGACGGTGTACGAAATATCGGCTGCCACAAATAAGGGCGTTAAGGAGCTTATGCAAAAAACGTATGAGGAGCTTACGAAGCTCCCGCCCGTAACGGTGTTTGAGCCTGAAATGGACATTTACGAGGACGAGTTTACGGATGACGGCAAGGGCTACGAGATAACGCGCGACAATGAGGTTTACGTTATAAGCGGCTCGTGGATAGAAGCCGTCGGCGGCAGCGTGAATTTCTCCGACAGCGAGTCGCTCCAATATTTCCAGCGAGCCCTTCTTAACCGCGGCGTGATAGAGGATCTCATAAACATGGGCATACGCGAGGGTGACACGGTGAGGATAGGGGATCTTGAATTTGATTTTGTATTTTGACGGCTGTTTTAATTCACTTTAAATTTAAAAATCGGTAAAAAACGCCTACACGGCGTAAAAATAAAGGAGGTAAAGAAAATGAAAACAAACAAATACGCGGGAACACAGACGGAAAAGAACCTTGAGGCGGCATTCGCGGGCGAATCGCAGGCGCGTAACAAGTACACCTACTTCGCGTCGGTCGCGAAGAAAGAGGGCTACGAGCAGATGTCGGCACTGTTTCTAAAAACTGCCGACAACGAGAAGGAACATGCTAAGATGTGGTTCAAGGAGCTTAACGGCATCGGCAACACTCCCGAAAACCTGAAAGACGCCGCCGAGGGCGAAAACTACGAGTGGACGGATATGTACGCGGGCTTCGCGGACACAGCCGAAAAGGAAGGCTTTACCGAGCTTGCGGCTAAATTCCGCGCCGTTGCGGAAATCGAAAAACACCACGAAGAACGTTACCGCGCGCTGCTCAAGAACATCGAAACGGCACAGGTATTTGAAAAGAGCGAGGTCAAGGTATGGGAGTGCCGCAACTGCGGTCACATCTGTGTCGGCACGAAAGCACCCGAGGTTTGCCCCGTATGCAACCACCCGCAGAGCTTCTTTGAGGTTCACGCCGAAAATTACTGATTTTAGGGACAGTAAAACAAAAACAGGGACACTAAATTTTAGTGTCCCTGTCACTTTAATTTTCACTTACCTGACGCGATTTTTAAAATTTCGATCGCGTATGAACGCGGCGTTCTGCCGTTTATAATTTTGATTTTACAGTCACAGTCGTCGTACATCGGCTGACGGTCGTTAAACCGCTTTTCAATATCATCTATACTGTCTTTACGCAAAAGCGGTCTTGTTTTTTTTGCCGACTCAAGACGTTCACGTATTACGGAAAAGTCGGGCGAGAGGTTAAATATCATTCCCGTTTCACGCAGCGCTTTTATATTTTCTTTATCCATCACAACGCCGCCGCCGGTGGCGATCACGGCGTTATTCATAGCCGCCGCTTCCTTCACCGCCTCACGTTCGGCATCTCTGAAATACTTTTCGCCGTACTTTTCAAATATTTCATTGACGCTCATACCGAGCTTTGAAGTAACCATATCGTCGGTATCGACCAATTTGTACTGCGACATTTCCGCGATAGCCCTGCTTATTTCCGTTTTACCCGTCGCCATAAAACCCGTAAGCACTATGTTCATCTGCCAAACACCTCCTTTTTGATACGCTCACCCATATCGGAGGGGAGAGTAACGCCGGTAAAAAGCTCATACGCGATAATACCTTGGTACACGAGCATACCAAGCCCATTAAGCGTTTTCGCGCCCGCCTCTCGAGCCTTTTTCAAAAACAGCGTTTCATCGGGATTATATATCATATCTACGACGGCGGTATTCGCGCCGATAAACGACAAATCGGAAAGAGCGTCTATACTGTCGGTCGGCAGCACGTTTTCCTGAGGCTCCATACCCGCCGACGTGGTGTTTATTACAATGTCAAAATCAAGATTTTTAATATCGGTATTCACCTTGAAATTTTTGCACCGTAATATATCCTCACCAAGACTTACCGCCTTGGACGCGGTTCTGTTTACCACGGTAATTTCAGCCGCACCGTTGTCGATAAGCCGTATAACGGTGGGACGCGTAACGCCGCCCGCGCCGATTATAAGTATATGGCTGGCATTTATCTCAATACCCGCCTTTTTAAGCGCCATACAAAAACCGTCCGCGTCGGTGTTGTACCCCCAAAGCTCGCCGCCGCGATTTACTATCGTGTTGACACTGCCAAGCTCCTTCGCGCCGTCCGTCACAACGTCAAGGTACTTCATAACCTCTTTTTTGTGCGGCGCGGTCACGTTCACGCCGCTTATACCGAGAGCGCGTATGCCGTCCACGGCTTTCCTAAGATCATCGGGATGCACGCGCCACGCGCAGTACACGTAATTATTATGTACCGTATCGGATATGAAGTTGTGCATAGCGGGTGAAAACGTATGCTCAACGGGATATCCGATTATACCGAGCTGTTTTGTATGTCCGTTTATTTCAAACATGTTTTTTCTCCGTTCGTTTTAAGATATATTTTAATAAAGTATACCATATATTTCTTTGTTTGAACAGACCTTTTTATTATTTTTTCGGTTTTGACCTGAAAATGACGGACACGAGGAATCCGAAAATAAGCGCCGCCGCGATCCCGCCGGCGGACGAGGTAAAACCGCCCGTGAATATACCGAGGAACCCCTGCTCGCTTACCGCCTTCGCCGCACCTTTACAGAGATTATACCCAAACCCCGTAAGCGGCACCGTCGCGCCCGCACCCGCAAAATTTACAAGCGGCTCGTACACGCGCAAAAGCTGCAAAAATACGCCGAGCACCACAAAGGTCACAAGTATCCTCGCGGGAGTGAGCTTGGTTTTGTCGATAAGTATCTGTCCGACGGCACATATGAGCCCGCCGACTATAAACGCTTTTAAAAATATCACGCTTATCCCTCCAATCAATTTTCTATCGTCACCGCGTGCGCGATCGCCGGTATACTTTCACCCTGCTCAACGACCATCGGGTTCATAAGCGCTCCCGTTGCCATTACGAGTATTTTCTTGAGATTATGGCGCTTAAGCTCCTTGAATATATAGCCGCAGAATACGCTTCCGCAGCAGCCGCAGCCGCTTCCGCCCGCGTGTACGTCCTGTTTTTCAATATCAAATATCAGCTTACCGCAGTCACGGTGGTTTCGGCGTATATCAAACCCTTCCTTAAGCATAAGCTCCGTCAAAATATCCGAGCCTATAACGCCGAGGTCACCCGTTAAAATCATGTCGTAGTCCGACGGTTTCATACCCGTTTCGTTAAAATGCGCCGACAGAGTATCTATCGCCGCGGGAGCCATAGCCGCACCCATATTACTTATATCGGTAACGCCCTTGTCAATCACCTTACCGGTCGTAACATGGGTTATTTTCGGACCGTCACCCTTCGCGCCGAGCACGGCGCAGCCCGCGCCCGTTACAGTCCACTGTGCGGACGGAGTACGCTGACCGCCGTATTCAAGCGGGTTACGGAACTGTCTTTCCGAGGAACAAAAGTGGCTCGACGTAAGACACATCACGCGCTGCGCGCCGCCTCCGCCGATGAGCATACCTGCTATCGACATACTCTCCGTCATAGTCGAGCACGCGCCGTAAAGACCGAGGAACGGTATATCGAGGTCACGGACGCTGTAATGCGCGCCAACGCACTGATTTAACAAATCACCCGCGAGTATATAGTCTATCTCGTTTTGCTTTAAATGCGCCTTTTCAAGCGCCAAAAGCGCCGTCTGACGCTGCAGCGTACTCTCTGACTTCTCCCACGACTTTTCACCCAATGTGTCGTCGGTAAGTATTTTGTCAAAGCTGTCCCTGAGAGGTCCCTGACCTTCCTTCACGCCGACTATCGCCGCCGCGTCCAGTATTACCGGCGGATTTTCTATTTTTACCGTCTGCCTGCCTATTCTTGTATTCATTCTCTCACTCCCTCAAAATAAACTTACGATCCAATACACCGTTCCGGCGATTGCCGAGGCAAAAATACCGTACAGTATGACCGGTCCTGCTATGGTGAAAATTTTCGCGCCCACGCCCAAAACCATACCCTCCGTTTTCGCCTCGAGCGCGGGGGAAACAACGGAATTTGCGAAGCCCGTAATGGGCACTATCGTACCCGCGCCCGCGAATTTCGCTATTTTCGGGTAAATGTCAAGCCCGGTGAGCAGCGCACCGAAGAATATAAGCGTTATTGACGTGCAAGTAGCCGCACTTTCCTTATCGAGCCCCCATTTTTCGTAGAGCCATATAATGCACTGACCTATTACGCATATAATCCCGCCGACCAAAAACGCTTTTGCGCAGTTTGAAAATATTTTCGAGTTCGGTGTTTTTGTTTTTATATATTCGTTATACTCCTTGTTCGTCATTTCATTTTTCATGATAACACAGCCTTTCTATGCCGTAGGCATTTCGTATAAAATTATCATTCCGAATAATCCGTAAAATATGCCGCGTTTATGAAGAAAAAATAAATTTTGTAAAAAAATAAGACGTACAGGTTGAATTTTGCTCCGTTTTGATATATACTTATTCCGTACAGAATTTTTGCAAAGGACGCGCGGTGTATGTTCGGATATGTGACGGTATGTAAAGAAGAACTGAGCGAGGAGGCTTACCGCGTGTTTCGCGACTATTACTGCGGTTTGTGCAAGACTACGGGTAAACGCTGCTCACATTTATCCCGCGCGGGACTGAGCTACGACATAACGTTTCTCGCGCTTATGCTGTCGGCGGTTGACGCGGAGGACGGACCAACGGTACAAAAACGGTGCGCGCTGCATCCGCGCCGTGACGCGGTACGCGTACCTGTAAACCGCGCGATGGACTACGCCGCCGGCGCGGGAGTAATGCTTACGTATTTGAAGCTCATCGACGACTGGAAGGACGGGCGAAGCATAAAGTCACTTTTCGCAATACCGCTGTTTTATTTCGGAATGAAACGCGCTAAAAAACGCTTACCCGCGCTTTACGGCGGAATAAACGGTTATCTTAAAAAGCTGCGCGAGCTCGAAAAAAGCGGCTGCGGCGATATAGACAAGACGGCGGACTGCTTCGCGAAAATACTTGAGCTGCTTTTCACGCCCGACTTTATCGAGGACGCGGCACAAAGACGCGCTCTTGCATGGCTCGGATATAACATCGGCAGGTGGATTTACGTTATGGACGCGTACAGCGACATTTTGAAGGACGCAAAACGCGGAGAGTACAATCCGTTTCTTATTGGGAACGGCAGAAAAAGCGCGCAGGAAATAAAAAACGGCTTAAAAGAACCACTTACCGTATCTATGACGTTTACGCTCGAAAACGCGGCTTCGGCGTACGACCTGCTCACAGTAAGAAAAAATCGCGAGGTATTGGACAATATAATATACGTCGCGCTGAAAAATAAACAGGACTATGTTTTGGGGGAGAATAATGAATCCTTATGAAGTGCTTGGCGTAAGCGAGGACGCCGATGAAGAAACCGTAAAAAAAGCATATAGGGCGCTTGTAAAAAAGTACCATCCGGACAAGTACGTGAATAATCCCCTTGCCGACCTTGCGAGCGAGAAGATAAAGGAGATCAATCAAGCCTACGACATGATAATGAATAAGACCTCCGGCGGACAGGGCGGCACGTATTCACAGCAGAGCACTTATTCCGGCAGGGGCGGCTACGGCGGCGCGGCGGACAATAGGGCGACGTTTCAAAATGTGCGCATACTAATATCACAGTCGCGCATACCCGAGGCTATGGCGATGCTTGAAGGACTGCCAAAAACAGCCGAGTGGTATTATCTGTCGGGACGGGCACGCATGCAGATAGGCTGGTACGACCAAGCAATTACGTTTTTACGCACGGCTGTCAGCATGGATCCGAACAACGTTGAGTACAGAAACGCGCTCGAAAACGTAATGAACAGAAACACAACGTACCGAAGCGCGCCGACGGGCATGACGACCTCGGGCTGCTGCTCGCCGTGTAATTTATGCACAGCGTGTATGTGTATGGACTGTATATGTCCGTGTTATTAAGTAACGATAGGAGAATTTGAATGAGCAAGGAACAGCATATAACATCAATAGGCGGACAGGCGGTAATGGAGGGCGTAATGATGCGCGGACCGTACAAGACCGCCGTAGCCGTAAGAAAGCCGGACGGAGAGATTGAGCGTAAAATTGAGGACAACGGCACAAAAACGCGCTCGAAGTTTTTCCGCCTGCCGATAGTAAGGGGCTGCGTGAATTTTATCGACAGCCTTGTTATCGGCATGAAGGCGCTTATGTACAGCGCCGAGTTTGTGGACATAGAGGAAGAGGAAGGGGAGAGCGAGAGCAAGTTCGACAAGTGGCTTGACGACAAGTTCGGCGACAAGATAAAGGACATAGTAATATACGTGTCGATAGCAATATCACTCGTGTTCAGCATACTTTTATTCATGATCTTACCGACATTTTTGACGCGCGGTGCGGAACGGCTGGGCGCACTTATACCGCCGCTTACAACGTTTACGGATTCGCACCTGTTCACGAGCCTTTTCGAGGGTATAATACGTATGGCTATATTTATCGGCTACCTTGCGCTTGTATCGAACATGAAAGAAATAAAGCGCGTTTTCCAATACCACGGCGCGGAGCATAAGACGATAGCATGCTACGAGGCGGGTGAGGAACTGACGGTTGAGAACATAAAAAAATTCCAACGCTTCCACCCAAGATGCGGAACGAGCTTCCTCCTGTTCGTAATGATAGTCAGCATACTTTTATTTGCGCTCCTACCGAGAGTTGACATGGTTATTTTACGCGTACTCATGCGCCTTGCGCTGCTGCCGGTGGTTGCGGGTATCTCATACGAGCTTATAAAATGGGCGGGACGCAGCTCCAACGTGTGCGTAAAATGGCTGTCAAAGCCGGGACTGTGGCTCCAAAAGCTCACCACGCGCGAACCGGACGAAAGCATGATAGAGGTAGCAATAGCCTCAATGGAACCGTGCATACCGGAAAACAAAGAGGACGACAAATGGTAATTGACGCGCTTGTGCGCCGCGTCGCGTCATCTCTTACGGAAAACGCGCGCTTCGAGGCGGAACAGATAGTTATGAACGCCGTCGGCATAACGCGCGGCGAACTCATACTCAAAGGCAGGGACACCGAGGTCACCGACGACCAAATACGCGCCGCGCGTGAAATGACGGAGCGCCGCAAAAACGGCGAGCCGCTTTGGTATATAATAGGCGAGTGCTCATTTATGTCGCTCGACTTTTACGTGTCAAAAGGCGTGCTTATACCGCGCCCCGACACGGAAACACTTGTCGAAACGGTCATTAACGCCGCTGACAAAAATAGCGCACTTAACATTCTCGACATATGCGCGGGCAGCGGCTGCATAGGCATAAGCCTTGCCCATTACCTGCCGAACGCGAAGGTCGATATGCTTGACGTAAGCGATACGGCTTTAAAAACGGCGCGAAAAAATATCATCAGAAACGACGTATCAGACAGAGTAAATTTAATTAAAACGGACATACTCAACGAATATCCTGACAAAAAGTACGACATAGCGGTATCAAATCCGCCGTATATAGAAACTGACACGATAGACACGCTAACCGCCTCCGTAAAGGACTACGAGCCGCGTCTTGCGCTTGACGGCGGCGACGACGGACTTTTATTCTACAGACGAATAATTTCCGTGGCGGACAAAATACTTAACGAAAACGCTCTTTTGGCGTTCGAGATAGGGTACGATCAGGCAAAAAGCGTAACCGAACTCATGACCGATAAATTTACGGACATACGCGTGATACGCGATTTGGCGGACAATGACAGAGTAGTAACGGGAATTTTAAAATGAAAGGGTGAACACGTTGAAAAGAGTAGGTATTCTCACAAGCGGCGGCGACTGCCAGGGACTGAACGCGGCAATACGCGGTGTAGCTAAGGGACTGTACGAGGAAATCGACGACGTTGAAATTTTTGGCATACAGAACGGCTATGCCGGTCTTATCCACGGCGACTACAAAAAGATGAGCAAGTCGGATTTTTCGGGCATACTGACCGTCGGCGGCACGATTTTGGGCACGTCGCGCCAACCGTTCAAGATGATGCGCGTCAAGGAGGACGAAAACAGCATCGACAAGGTACAAGCCATGAAAGAGCATTACAAACAGATGGACTTGGACTGCCTCGTAATACTCGGCGGCAACGGCACGCATAAGACGGCTAACCTTTTAAGCGAGGAAGGACTTAACGTCGTGTCCATGCCGAAAACTATTGACAACGACGTATGGGGCACGGAAATGACCTTCGGCTTCCAAAGCGCGGTGGACATAGCGACGGAGGTCATAGACTGTATCCACACCACCGCCACGTCGCACGGACGCATATTCATAGTCGAGGTAATGGGACACAAGGTAGGCTGGCTCAACCTCTACGCGGGAATAGCGGGCGGCGCGGACATTATACTTCTCCCAGAAATACCGTACGACATTAACGAGGTCGCGAGAGTGATAGACAAGCGCGAGAGCGCCGGCAAACGCTTTTCGATACTTGCCGTAGCGGAAGGCGCGATTTCCAAGGAGGAAGCCAAGCTTAAAAAGAAAGAGTTTAAGGCGCTGCGCGCCGAGATGCCGTACCCGTCTATCTCATACAAAATCGCGAAGGAACTTGAGGACCTTACGGGGCACGAAATACGCGTAACCGTACCGGGACATTTCCAGCGCGGCGGAAGCCCTTGCGCGTACGACAGAGTACTGTGCACGCGTTTCGGCGCGGCTGCGGCGAAGCTCATAAAGAACGAACAATACGGATATATGGTCGCGCTGCAAAACGAAAGGATAGTACCAGTACCGCTTGGCGAGGTGGCGGGCAAACTCAAAAAGGTACCGACAGACAGCGACATTATAGCGGCGGCTAAGGAAATAGGCATTTCCTTCGGCGACTGACATTCGCGCATAGGAGAGAACGCATGGACAGAGTACAAAAGGCAAAGGAACTGTTTAAATCGGGCTGCAACTGCTCACAGGCGGTGCTGTGCGCGTACTGCGACCTGTTCGGCATGGACGAAAGCATGGCAATGCGCGTAAGCGAACCGTTTGGCGGCGGCATGGGACGCATGCGCCTCACGTGCGGCGCGGTAAGCGGAATGTTCATGCTTGCGGGACTCAAATACAGCAAAGGCGAAGCGAATGACATAGAAACGCGCACAAAGGTCTACACGACCGTCCGACTTTTGGCGGACGAGTTCAAGAAAATAAACGGCTCGATAACGTGCGCCGACCTTTTGGGCGTAAACAGACCTAAGGACGACGGCGCGAAGCCGTCCGACAGGGACGCGCATTTTTACAAAACGCGCCCGTGCGAACACTGCGTTACCGACTGCGCAAAAATAGTCGAGAAATATTTGTTAGACTGAAAAAAACTCGGGATCATCCCGAGTTTTTTTAACTTTGGATTGCAAGCAGCATACTTAAGTCGTTAATAACGTCCGGATATCCCGCCGTAAACCAAACGGCATGATAGCTGACCGTTTCATACACATCTCGAATTTCCTTCCACTTTGTGTCCTCGTTTACGCTTTCGTCAAGACCGAAATATTTCTTAAACATATCCAAATCCCTGCCCGTTGCCACATAATCACCGAGCCTCAATTCCTCTATAACCTCACCAACAGGCGTATTTTCCGTCACCGAGTCGGCAAATTTCCACTTTGATTTCAGCTCATCATACGTCGTACCGTACATCTCAGCCACTCTTTTTACAGGCATCATATGAAAAGCCGCATAGTCGTAAGTATCTCCTCTCATATCTTCGGGCAGACCGCACTTCGCAAGTAACTCCTTAAGCGTCATGTCGTTTTCCTCCGCCACTTCACGCACTGTCTTGTGCGTCACGTCAGGGTAAAGTAAATTGTATGGATTTTGACCGTAGATCTTCGCCTCGTCGGCGAGTGACGCGTTCACCCACACCGCGCCGCATACGATCACGAGCGCCGCGGCGGCTGACACAGCGGTTATGATACCGCGTCTTTTACTTGACGTGATAGCCCTGAACCGTTTTTTGAGCGTCTTACCCGTGCCACCCATTTCCGTTGTATACATCTTCCTAAACATTACAATTCCTCCTTTACCTGAATTTTTGCAGCACTCAAATGCTAACCACGTTTCTCTTTCATTGTGTACTCCTCATATACGCTCCTGACATCCTTCCACTTTGTGTCCTCGTTTACGCTTCCGTCAAGATCAAAATACTCTTTAAATTGCTTCAAAACATCGCCTGTGCCGATGTAGTCGCCCAGTCTTACCTCGTCTAAGGCTTCGCCCCACGGCGTATTTCCCGTCACAAAGTCGGGGAACTTTAACAGCGTGCTCAGCTCGTCGTATGTCATACCGTATATCTCGGCTATCTTTTTTAACGGTATCATGTTATACGCCGCCGTTTCATACGTATCACCACTCATATCGGCAGGCAACTCATACTCCGCAAGAAATTCCTCAAGCGTCAGACCTGCATCGTCCGTCGCCTCCTGCACCGTCCTGCCCGTAAGGTTGGGGTACATTGAGTTGTACGGATTTTCATTTTGTAAATCCGCACCGCCCGTCACGCCCTGCACCTCAAAAGCGGTAACTTCGGCGGGATTTTGACCGTAGATCTTCGCCTCGTCGGCGAGCGACGCGTTCACCCACACCGCACCGCATACGATCACGAGCGCCGCAGCGGCGGACACAGCGGTTATGATACCGCGCTTTTTCCTTGACGTGATAGCCTTGAACCGCTTTTTAAGCGTCTTACCCGTACCACTCATTTCCGTTGTATACATTTTCCTAAACATTACAATTCCTCCTTTACCTAACGATGAATAAGATTGAGAATTGTATTCATATACGTTTTCTTTTCCTCATCCGTCATATTCCTTGTAATTTCCGCGTCACACGACACCTCGCACTCCTCGTTTATATTCGCCGTCACGACGTACATAAGCGGATTGAACCAGTGGATACCGTTCACGATAAGCGTGGCGAGCTTATAAATAAGGTCGCGGCGGCGATAATGCGTAAGCTCATGCACAAGCACCATCTCAAGCGAACCGTCGATTTCCCTGTCGGGAAGGTATATCACGGGACGCAGTACGCCGGCGAGCATGGGCGGATCGGTTGACGCGCCCACTCGCACGCGCGGCACTTTTTTAACGCCCGCCTTTTTCGCCGCGTCCCGCAGCAGCGCAATATCGATGTTACACGGCGCGGACGCACGCTTTTTACCGAGCGTGAACCGAGCGTAGCTCACCGCCGCACAGGTAAAATATACACACATTCCCGCTGCCCATACAATTGCCGCCGCTTTAAGCCAATCAAACGAAGCGTCGGCGTTATCCTCACTGATCGGCACAGCGTCGCTTTCTTTGGCTTGACTTACAGAGGTACCCACGGGCTCGTTCAAAACGGGCGCGGGCAGCGGCAGCGACGGAATACGCGTCTGTGCACGGTGCGGAAACGGCAGCGGTAATACCATTACCGCGAGCACCGCTATCCATATATAGTACCGCCACTTTGCCGAGAACACGCGCGACGTGAGGGGCTTTAATGCGAGCAGTATAAGCGCCGCAGCGCCGCCTGCTGCTGACAAAAGCAAAACAATTCTGAAAATTACAAGCATAGCCTCAATCCAATTCAAACATTTCCTTGATTTCTTTGATTTCCTCGTCTGTCATTTCGTTGTTAGTGTAAAGAGCCGCAACGAGATTTTTCACCGAACCGCCGAAAACGCGCCCGATAAGCGACTTTGTCGCGCTCAGTTTGTACTCGTTCTCGCTCATCTTCGGGTAATAGTAGTGCGCGCGTCCGCGCGTTTCAAACGCCGCGCCGTCCTTTTCGCAAAGACGTGTAAGAAGTGTGGCGACGGTGGTACGCTGCCAACCCTTCTCCTTAAGCTTTTCCGTGATTTGCGGCGCGCTCATCGGTTCGCCCGCGTCCCACATTACCTTTAAAATCTCATATTCACTCTCGGTTATCCTTTTCTTTGCCGGCATAATAACAACTCCTTTACTTTTGATTACATATGTAGTCTAAATATATATTACAACTGTAGACGAAATTTGTCAATACCTTTTTCAAAAATTTTTTCACAAAAAAAACTCGGGACGATCCCGAGTTTTTTTTAATCACTGTAGATCCATTGTTTCCGTATACGTCACAGGCTGCAGCGTGTTCGTCCATACGAAAAATTTAATTTCCGCCGCGCCTGTCGTATCGGGCGTTACGGTCGCCGTCCCGCCGGTAAACGGTTTGCTCACGACATTTAAAAGTCTGCCCTCCGCGTCATACGCCGCCGCATACGCAACCCCGTCATACACTGTATCTGCTGTAAGCGCATATCCGCTGCTCGACGGCGTAACGGTTAGCGCGGCGGGAGTGATTTGATCGTATATTCCGTAATGAATAGTGGCGTTTGTTAAATTTTCATTATATGAACCTATCTCAATTAAATTCCATTCCTGCTCTGTGCCGGAATAATATACGTCTGTAAGATTATTACACTCGTAAAACGCAAAAGCTCCAATATTTGTTATGTTATCGGGGATTGCAATGTTCTTTAATGCGATACAATTGTTAAATGTTCCATCGTTGATACGTTTCACATTGCTGGGAATTGTGATATTTGTTAAAGATGAACAATTTCTAAATGCGCTTTGACCGATTTCTGTCACCGTATCGGGAATTGATACGTTTGTTAATGAAGTACAGTAACTAAAGGCGTTTTCACCTATAGTTATTGCGTCGGGTATTGTAACGTCTGTTAAGGATGAACAGTTGTTAAATGCAAAATTGCCGATATTTCTCACACCAACAGGCAAATTGACACTCGTCAATAATGAACAGCCGGAAAAAGCCCATTCGGCAATGGTCTTTGTATTATCCTTTATTGTATAACTGTCCTTTATTTCTTCTTTTGCCCCTATTAAATGATTATCTATATATAAAACTTTATTTTGCCAATTCCATTCATTTTCATAATACTTTGTACCATAAAATGCGTCTTTACCGATATTGGTTACACTGTCGGGAATTGTTATGTCTGTCAAAGATGTACAGTTTTCAAATGCGTACCAACCGATACCGGTTACGCTGTTTGGTATAACAACAGAGGTTAGAGAAGTACAAAAGCCAAAAGCATCATCATGTATCTTTGTTACAGTATTGGGTATTTTAATTTTTGTCAAATAAGAACATCTTAAAAATGATTTGACAGCTATAGTTGTTACGGGTAAATTTTCGATTTTTGCGGGTATCTCAATTTCACCTGTCGCGTTTTTGTCACAGTAGGTAATTGTAACGCCGTCGCCGTTTTCGTTGACTTCATAATGCAACCATTCTCCGTACTTTTCATCTTCGGCAGTCGCAACGCATGGCACAAATGCGGCAAATATTGAAAATGTGAGCAATACACTTAACATCTTTCTTTTCATCTCTTTACCTCCGTGAAATTAAATTTTTGCATTAAAAAATGCGTGGCACAAATCCGAGCCACGCACAAAAACGCGGCTTAGATTTAATGTTACCACACATTTTTTGAATACGGATATTCCAAATAAAAGTATTCCGATATAAAGCCTGCATTTTTAGCCATTACAAACTTTTATTTGGAACTTCAAAAGAACATTCTTAAAATAAGAATATCTTTGAAATATATTAAATTGTATTCAAAAAAATATGTGGTAGAAAAATTATATCATACTTTTTGAAGGTTGTAAACATTTTGGAAAAGTTTTTTAACCATCAAAAAGGCGCTGGGTAGGGGCAACCTTCACGGTCGCCCGTTAGCATCCCCTCAAGGGGAGATGCGTGCCGCTTTTCTGCACTCCGTGCAGGTGTGCAGCGCATCACGCTGCGCGTGACCGCCTCCGACATACATATTTTGCTACGCAAAATAGTAACGACGTCGGCTTGCTTTTCTGCACACATCGCAGCTGACTGCTCGCTTCGCTCACGAAAGCTGCTGCACAAAAAAAATACGCGGCTTTTTTCAAAGCCGCGCACAAAACGCAGCTTTGATTTAAAATGTTGCTACGCATTCTTATCTTTATTCACTTGTGCCGAAATAATACTACTCAACAGGAATAACAATCAAAGCGTGCGCTTTTTAACAAGCGCAAACTTGTTGAGAAGTATCATTAAAAAAATCACAATTATACACAAATTAGTGATAAGAATTTGTAGCAACTATAATATACCATAAATCCCTGAGCTTGTAAAGACATAAATTTTCTGAATAATACACACATCTTTGAAAAAAATAAAATTATTGAGTGAAAGGAGTGAAATTATGGGCGGAGCGATAATGGTGACACAGCTGTTTTTCACGCTGGTCATAGGCATGTACTTCCTCGCGAAACTGCGCGGCGAAAAAACGGACACGCGCGCGTTTGAGGAAAATTCAAAGAAGGAATGGGAGCACCTTTGCGCGATGCGGCGAATATCCCTCACGGAACCGCTTACCGAAACGGCGCGCCCGCGAAACATCGACGAGATAGTGGGACAGGACGACGGCATACGCGCACTTCGCGCGGCGCTGTGCGGCTCAAACCCTCAGCACATACTGATATACGGACCTCCGGGAGTGGGCAAAACCGCGGCGGCAAGGCTCGCGTTGGAGTACGCGAAAAAGAGCGACGGAACGCCATTTAAACCCGACGCGAAATTTATCGAAGCCGACGCGACGATCATGCGCTACGACGAGCGCTCGATCGCCGATCCACTCATAGGCTCCGTACACGACCCCATATATCAGGGCGCGGGCGCATACGGTCAGGCGGGCATACCGCAGCCGAAGGAAGGCGCGGTATCAAAGGCGCACGGCGGCGTACTCTTTATCGACGAGATAGGCGAACTCCCCGCGTGTCAGATGAACAAACTGCTAAAGGTACTCGAGGACAGACGCGTAATGTTTGAAAGCGCGTACTACAGCCGCGCGAACAAAAATATCCCCGACTACATCCACGACATATTCAAAAACGGCATCCCCGCCGACTTCCGCCTTATAGGCGCGACGACGCGCAAAAGCGACGAAATACCCGAAGCGATACGCTCACGGTGCGTCGAAATATATTTTGATCCCCTCACGCGTGAAAATATTGAAAAAATAATACGCAATACAGCCGACAAACTGAATATATTTATAGACGACGGCGCGGTAAACATACTTTCGCGCTACGCGAAAAGCGGACGCGACGCGGTAAAACTCCTGCAAATGGCGAAAAACACCGTATTCCTTGACGGCAGACGGCGCATAAGCGCGGACGACGCGGCGTGGACGCTCGGAGCCTGCAGATACACAAACGGAATGTATTTTGACGGCAAAGAAAAGATAATAGACATATCCGTTATAAAACCAAAGGAAAAAAAGAGTTGAAAAACGGACAAAAAGATTATATAATAGTAATGTTACTATTATTTTAGGGGTGAAATTGTTTTGGAACAACGTATATATATACCTGTAGTGCCTATGCGGGGAATGGTACTTTTCCCGCATATGACGCTGAATTTTGACGCGGCACGCGACGTGTCTGTAAAGGCGCTTGAGGCTGCCGCGTCCGAAAACTCAACGGTACTCCTTGCCGCGCAAAAGGACATAAGCACAGAGGATCCGTCGTTTGACGACCTGTACGTCATGGGCACTATCGCGGTGATAAAGCAAGTAATGCGTATGCCGGGCGGCGTTACGCGCGTCATAGTACGCGGAATAAAGCGCGCCGAGATCGTGGAATGCTACGCGGACAAGGGCTATCTTCGCGCCGGCGTTATCGAGTACGACGACGTTTTGGGCGGCAGCGCGCTCGTAAGAGAAGCGTACATGAAAAGGCTCCGAAAGGCATACGAGGAATACTTTTCACAGAACCCTAAGCTCACAGCCGACAATTTCATGCGCGTAATGTCCGTCTACGACTTGGGCGAGCTGTGCGACACGGTAGCCGCCGAGGTGGAGCTCGACGTAGCGAGCAAACAGAGCCTGCTTGACGAAACCGATGTTTCCAAAAGGGTGGAGCAGCTTATAATTTACATACAAAATCAGCTCGAAGTACTGAAAATAGAGCGACAAATAGCTCAAAAGGTAAAGGAACGCGTCGACAGGAACCAGCGCGAGTACTACCTTCGCGAACAGCTGCACGTAATACAGGAGGAATTGGGCGACGGCGACGGAGTGAAAGAGGAAACCGACGAGTACATAAAAAAGATAAACAAACTCAAAGCTCCGAAGGACACGAAGGAAAAGCTTTTAAAAGAAGCCGACCGCTTCTCGAAAATGCCCGCAAGCACGGCTGAAAGCGCGGTCATACGCACTTACCTCGACACCGTGCTCGACCTGCCGTGGAACAAGAGCACGAAAGAGGACTTTGACATAAAGAAAGCGGAGCAGATTTTGGAGGAAGACCACTACGGACTTGAAAAAGTAAAGGAAAGGATCTTGGAATACCTTGCGGTACGCCGCCTCACCGAAGGCAAAAGCAGCGCGATACTCTGTCTTGCCGGACCTCCGGGCGTCGGCAAAACGTCGGTCGCGAAATCCGTCGCGAGGGCGCTTGGCAGAAAGTACGTAAGGATCTCACTCGGCGGCATACACGACGAAAGCGACATACGCGGTCACAGAAAGACGTACATCGGCGCTATGGAAGGCAGAATAATGGCGGCGATGAAGGAAGCGAAAACCAAAAATCCGCTTATACTCCTTGACGAGATAGACAAGATGGGTGCGGACTACAAGGGCGATCCGTCGGCGGCACTGTTGGAGGTGCTTGACTACGAGCAAAACGCCGCGTTCCGCGACCACTACATAGAAGTACCGTTCGACTTGTCGAAAGTGCTGTTTATAACGACGGCGAACACGCTCGACACCGTATCAAGACCGCTGCTTGACCGTATGGAGGTAATAAAGCTTTCGGGTTACACGAGCAGCGAAAAATTTCATATAGCCAAAGACTACCTCGTAAAAAAGGCTGTAAAGAACAACGGTCTTAAACCTTCGCAGATAAACATAGCCGACGCCGCGATAAAGCGCATTATCGACTGCTACACGCGCGAGGCGGGCGTGAGAAAGCTGGAGCAAAGCATAGGAAAGATATGCCGAAAGGCGGCGAAACAGCTTCTTGAAACGAACAAAAAATCGGTGAGGATAACCTCAAAAAACCTCGAGGACTACTTGGGCAAGGAACGTTATCACTTCGACGCGATGAACGAGCACGACGAGGTCGGCGTTGCGCGAGGACTTGCGTGGACGTCGGTGGGCGGCGAAACGCTGTCTGTAGAGGTAAGCGTAATGCCGGGCAGCGGCAAGGTAGAGCTTACCGGCAAACTCGGCGACGTGATGAAGGAGAGCGCGAGCGCCGCTATAAGCTACATACGCGCCAACTCAAAGGCGCTCGGCATAAGCGAAACCTTTCACAAGACGAAGGATATACACATACACGTGCCCGAGGGCGCGGTACCGAAGGACGGACCGTCGGCGGGTATCACAATGGCGACGGCGGTCGTGTCGGCGCTTACGGAAAGCCCCGTCAGAAACGACATAGCAATGACGGGCGAGATAACGCTTCGCGGACGCGTCCTGCCGATAGGCGGACTTAAAGAGAAGTCGCTCGCGGCATACCGCGCGGGCATAACCGATATAATAATACCGGAGGAAAACAAGCCCGACATAGACGATGTGCCGAGAGAAATACGCGATAAGCTGAACTTTATACCCGTGAGCAGTATGGACACGGTGCTGAGGAACGCTTTGAGATAAGGAGGATAACGCATGAACATACATAACGCAAGCCTGACCGTCAGCGCCGTGCGTCCCAACCAGTATCCGACGACGGGTTATATGGAATTTGCGTTCGCGGGACGCTCAAACGTTGGCAAATCGTCGCTTATAAACAAGCTTTTAAACAGAAAATCACTTGCGCGCGTATCGTCCACTCCGGGTAAGACCGCGACTATAAACTTTTACAATATAGACGATACGATCTACCTTGTAGACCTGCCGGGCTACGGCTACGCGCAGCGCTCGAAAAGCGAAACGGAAAAGTGGGGCAAAATGATGGAGGACTATCTTTCGTCGCGCGAAACGCTTGTGCAGACGATCCTGCTCGTTGACAGCCGCCATAAACCCACCGCGGACGACTTGCAGATGGCGGAGTGGATACGCCACTATCACGACAACCTCATCGTCGTGGCGACGAAGATGGATAAGCTCAAGAAGAAAGAGATAGAGCCGAATTTGGAGCGTATATGGGAAACGCTTGAAATGGGCGAGGACGATATTTTGGTGCCGTTCACTATAAATGACGACGAGGGTAAGTATTCCGTATGGGACATGATTGAAATGATGCGCGCCGGGGAACTGTTTCCTTACGAAGCGGACAGCGAAGGCGAGCCCAATAAAGGATAAGGGGAGGACAACATTTTGAAAAAGGTAATTGCAATACTTGCGGCGCTGTGCGCCGTATGCGCCGGGATAAGCGCGCTCGCGGCTGATATGACGTTCACGCCGGAGGGCGGCGGAAAGTGGATCTACTGTAACAATCCCGAGGATATAAAAAACCGCAACCTCATGAACAGTGACGACGAGCCGCCGTCATACATAATGAACAACGAAAATCTTGAGCCGGATATATACGATTTTCTTCTGTGCCACATAAACGCGACTGACACCGACGACGGCTACGGAAAAGGTTACAATATCGAGCTTGACATAGAGCTCACGGCTGTTGAGGACAGCGAAATAACGATAAACAAGGCGTTTTTTGAAACGCCTCTCGACGACGCGTATATCTACAGCGACGGAACATGGGCGAAGGTCATGAACAAGGCGGGCTGCCTTAACGGACTTACGTCGTTTTTGGGCGTAAACTTTGCGGAAATGAACGGCGCGTGTCTGTACGAGGCGCAGCCCTACGAAGCCGTGACGCTCGAAATAAAAAAGGGTGAAACGGTATGGCTCAGCTCATACATGGACGGTTACAGACCCGTAAACTGGGGCAAACCCGTGCAGATAATGGGCGAGATCGCGATAAATTCGGGCAAAATGAACTTTAACGTCGCCGCCTTTAAATCGGGCGACGAGGTGGGCGACAGAAGCTCCTTCACTCCCGACGCGAAATTCGGCGAGTACGCCTACGACCGCGCCCAGAAGGGTATCGCGGATTCGCTTCCCAAGGTAAACGTCGACCTTGAATACACGATAGACTATTCCTACAAGGACGGCGACCTCGTTTACAATAAGGTGTTTAACCAGTACAAGCCCGAGGGAAACGTCACGGACTCTTGGTGCACCCACTTAAATCCGCAGGACGATTTATGGTCAAAGACAACGGCTGTGGAGTCCGACCTTTTGCACTATAAGTACACGGATGACTCCAAGCTCACCTATTATGGCTCGTCCGTAAAGAGCAAGAAAAAGGACAATGTGTGGCAGTTCGATCCGTTCCACAGCGACACCACGTACTACGAAGGCGAGATGACGTGGTACACGGCGAACGACTACGTGCCGAATTACGCGCTGTCCGAAAGACGCAGTAACCAAGGCTTCGCTTGCAGCATGGGCAACTACGGCGTGACGGAATGTTATAATTTAAAAGTGAAGAACATCACGAAAGAGGACAAATATTTTGAATACCTTGTTCAAACAAGCTCAAATGTAGCCGTATTTGTCGAGGACGAAGAAGGAAAGCACAGCGGTATTTTTAAGGGCGAAAAGGGCGACGCGCCAAGAGAAGTCATGGCGAGCGTTCTGATACCCGCGGGCGAAGAAAAGGAATTTTCCTTTAACCTCGTACTCCCGATAAATTACTACGGCGGAATACGCAACTCCTTCCAAATATCGAGCGAAAAGCATACCGGCAGAACATACGAGGACTTTTTAAACGACGTGAGAGCCGCCGAGGGACCTATGTCGCGCGGCATCATCGCGAGCGAGGTAAAGGATAAACTCCCCGACGAGGTAAAGGAGATAATAGACGGCGACTACGACTGCTTTGAATTTGTCGAAACCGACACGGGATACGTAATGCGCTGGATAGCGTGGGACGGAAGCCCGTACTATTGCGGCAGCCGCTGGGACTTCGTGAAGAACATCTACTTCCTCGACAAGGACTTCAAAATACTTGACCGATACACGCCCTCAAAAATTGCAAGACTTGCCATGTTCTATGACGGTTACTACTACGTCGAGGACGCGGACGGCAACCACTTCAGAACGACCGACGGCAAGGAATGGGAGCCGTACGGCGGACGCATGCCGCTTCCCGAAGTGACGTTCAACGCGTCGAAGCCGTCGCCGTGGGCACAGGAGGACGTGACGCGCGCGTTCGAGATAGGAGCCGCGCCGTACAAACAGAAGGACAAGATCGTTTACACCGACAACATGACGCGCGAAATGTTTTGCGACGTGCTCGCGAACATGCTCAAAATAAAAGGACTGCTTCCCGAGGCGGGCGACATGACGTTCACCGACACCGACAGTGAAAATGTTTCAAGACTTTGGAACGCAAATATAATATCGGGCTACGATGAGTACACGTTCGCGCCGCAAAATCCCATAACGCGCGAGGAAGCGGCAATGCTTCTCGACAACGCGGCGCGGTACATGGGACTTAAAAACGGCACGCCGCAAAACGCTTACAAGTACGCCGACGACGCGCAAATAGGCGAGTGGGCGAAGGACGCGGTCTACGAAACGAACGCCCTGGGCATAATGACCGGCATCGGAAACGACGCGTTCTCACCCAAATCAAATTACACGAACGAACAGTCGATTTCAACCATAATGCGCCTCTACGACGCGCTTTAAACACAAATATTATTCACGGCGGGACTTACCTCCCGCCTTTTTTATATCGTTTTCACCCAAAAACGGTTTTCGTTTCTTTTTTTATACTTGAAAAAACCTCCCATATGTAGTACAATATTCAAAGAAATAAATTTACAAACGGAGAATTGCGTATGAAAGTAATAGCGGCTACAAAAAACAAGGGAAAAATCAGGGAAATGCAGGAAATACTGTCACCCTTGGACATCGAGATAATATCACAGCAGGAGATAGGCATAGACGTGGACGCGGAGGAAACGGGCGACACCTTTGAGCGAAACGCGCTCATAAAAGCGCGCGCGGTGGCGATGATTTGCGACTACCCCGTACTTGCCGACGACAGCGGACTTTGCGTCGATTGCTTGGGCGGCGCGCCGGGAGTACGAAGCTCACGATACGCCGGCGACGGCGCCACGGACAGCGACAGGATAAACAAACTCCTTACCGAAATGGACGGCAAGACGGACAGAAACGCGAAATTTGTCACATCCGTCGCGTTCATATTCCCGAACGGACGCGAGATCACCGCCTCGGGCGAGGTTCATGGCGTTATAACCGACGCGCCCGAGGGCGAAAACGGTTTCGGCTACGATCCCATATTCTACTGCACGGAACTCAAAAAAACTTTCGCCGCGGCGAGCGACGAAGAAAAAAACAGCGTCAGCCACAGAGGACGGGCGCTTAAAAATCTGTACGAAAAGCTTAAGATGTTGGAGGTAAGATGATCATGATGGACGATATTTATTTGGAGTACATGGTAAAGAAAAAGAAAAGCGCGTCACAGAAGGCGCTGATAGCGCTTATAATCGCGTGCGCCGTGCTGCTTTCACTTGCGATGCTTGCGTTTATTTACGGCTTGGCGCTTTACCTTGCCGGCACACAGCTCGGCTCGTTCTCGTTCAGCATAGGCTTCGTACTCATCGCGCTGATGTGGTACGGCGCGTACCTGCTCATAAGCATGCAGAACATCGAGTACGAATATATATTGACCAACAGCGAGATAGACCTTGACAAGATAATGTCCAAAAAGGGCAGAAAGCACATAGTCGGTTTCGACTTCAAGGACGTGACCGTCTGCGCCAACATAAACGACAGCGACCACAACCACGACTACAAAAACGTAACTCCCGCGAAGGTATACAACCTCGTCGGAGATCCGTCGGCGACAAACATTTATTACGCGGACTTCCCCGAGGAAAACGGCACGTCGAGGGTACTTTTCCAGCCGACGTACAAGATGATAAGCTCCGCGAAGCGCTACAACCCGAGAAATATTTTTGTGACGGAGTGACGGCTACGATTTTTTGTTTGAGAAAGGCGGCTTATATATGAAAGCGTGTTTTGCGCAGGAGATGCGCGAGGTTGACAGGGCGGCGAGCGAGCAGGGCGGAATACCGAGCATCGTGCTCATGGAAAACGCGGCGATCGCATGCGTCAGGGAACTTGAGAAGGACTTCGGCAGCGTGAAAAATAAGCGCATAGCCGTTTTCTGCGGCAAAGGCAACAACGGCGGCGACGGCTTCGCGGCGGCGCGCCACCTGCATAACCTTGGCGCGGACGTTTCCGTCTACCTCGTTTGCGGAAACGAGTTTAAGGGCGACGCGAAGGTAAACTTCGACATTATAAAGAAAATGAGCGTCAACACCGACGTTATTTCCGATACGGAAAACCTTAAATACATCATACGCTCCAACGATATTGTCGTGGACGCGATATACGGAACGGGCATCCACGGCATGATAGACGGAATAAGCTACGACGTAATAAGCGAGATAAACGAAAACTCGTCCTACACGCTGTCGGTAGACGTGCCAAGCGGCATAAACAGCGACAGCGGCGAGATATGCGGCATATGCGTTAAGGCGCATAAAACGGTCACATTCGCCGCGTACAAGGTCGGCATGCTGATGTTTCCCGCCGCGGACTTCGTGGGCGAGGTGACCGTCGCCGACATTTCCATACCCGATCACATAATCGAGGGACAGGGGCTTTGCATAAACGTTACGGACGACAGCCTTGTCCGTGAAAATTTGCCGCGCCGCGCCGACAATTCGCATAAGGGCGATTACGGCAAGGTACTCGTCGTCGCGGGAAGCGAAGGACTTTCGGGAGCCGCTTACCTATCGTCACAGTCCGCCGTAATATCTGGCAGCGGACTTGTAACGCTTGCGCTCCCCGCCTCGTTAAACGCGGCTATGGAGGCGAAAACAACGGAGGTCATGACGATGCCCGTAGCCGACATATACGGTCATATAAGCTCCGACGCGTGTGAGGCTGTACTTAAAAAGCTCGAGGGCGCGGACGCGGTGCTCATAGGACCGGGGCTTGGAAGAAGCTCCGACGCGGCGAAGGTCATAAAAGCGGTGCTTGAAGCGTCGGGCGTGCCCGTAATAATCGACGCGGACGGAATAAACGCCGTCGCGCAGAATATGGACGTTTTAAGCGACTGCACGTGTCCCGTCATATTCACGCCGCACACGGCTGAAATGTCGCGTCTTACGGGACTTGACGCGGAATATATCGAGGAAAACAGACTTATGGTTTCCAAGGAATTCGCGGAGGAGTACGGGGTGACCCTCATATTGAAGGGACATCACACGGTAGTCACAGGTCAGGACGGAGAGCAATATATTAATATTACAGGCAACCCGGGCCTTGCGACGGGCGGCAGCGGCGACGTGCTGGCGGGAATAACCGCGTCAATGGCTGCCCGCGGCATAAACGAAACGAAAGCCGCGGCAATGGCTGTGTATATACACGGCACGGCGGGTGACATCGCGAAACGGAAATACGGTGAAGAATCGGTCACCGCGACGAGCGTCATGGAGAACATTCCCTGCGCGCTGCGGCAAATATTACAGGTAGAAAAGCATTAAATCATGTGCTATAATTAAGGAGAATTGAAAATGGATAAGCGGACATGGGCGGAAGTTGACCTTGACGCCATAGCCCATAACATAAAGGAAATAAGGAAAATAACGAACCCCAATGCGCAGATAATGGCGGTCGTAAAGGCTGACGCTTACGGACACGGCTTTCTCGAGGTCACGAGAACGCTTTTGGAAAACGGCGCGGACCGCTTGGCGGTAGCCATGCTTCAGGAGGGTAAGCAGCTTCGCAGCCGAGGCGTTACGGTACCCATACTGGTACTTGGCGCTTTGGGCGGCGAAACCGCCGAGGATCTGATCAATTTTGACATAACGCCGAGCGTTTTCAGCTATGACTTCGCGAAAGCCCTTTCCTACGAGGCGGAGCGAAAAGAAAAAATCATGAAAATCCATATAAAAATAGACACGGGCATGAGCCGCATAGGCTTTTTGGCGGGCGATAACGATGAGGAGATAGTCGACGAGATACTTAAAATATCAAAACTTCCCTATATAGAGATAGAGGGTATTTTCTCACATTTTGCCGCGTCCGACGAGGCTGACAGATCGTATACGCTCATGCAGTTTGAAAGGTTTATGAAAGTCTGCTCCGATCTCGAGGAGAAGGGGGTAACCGTACCTATAAAGCATATCTGCAACAGCGCGGGGATAATGATGTATCCCGAAATGCACCTTGACATGGTGCGCCCGGGAGTGATACTTTACGGAATGTATCCCTCCGACGAAGTGGATAAGTCGAAGCTTGATCTTGTGAGCGCGATGACGCTCAAGTCCACCGTTACGCATGTAAAGGAGGTTCCGGCGGGCAGAGGCGTAAGCTACGGCAGAGAGTACATAACCGACAGGCGGACAAAGATCGCGACCGTGCCTATCGGTTATGCCGACGGATATTTGAGGAAGCTTGCCAAAGAGGGGAAAATGATCGTCAACGGAGTAAAAGTTCCTATCATCGGAAGAATTTGTATGGATCAATGTATGATTGACGTTACAAATGTCCATAATATTGATAAAGGTGACGAGGTGATCATTTTCGGCAGCGAGGGAGTTACGATCGACGACCTTGCCCGCTGGCTCGATACCATCAATTACGAGGTATCGTGCGTAATAGGCAAACGTATCCCGAGGATCTATACAAAGGGCGGAGAGGCGGTAAAGGTATTAAACTACCTCATGTAAGTCCTTAAGGAGCAGCGCAAAGCGCGCATGGGAAAAGGTAAAAGGGGGCCTGGTTGCTTTGTCACAAATCAAAAAAACCGATAAAAAGGAGCTTATAAAAAAGCTTGAGAACGGTTATAAAAAAATGGCGGATATAAATCTTGAAATAGCGCAGATGTGTGTAGAGGCGGATAACGAAAGTCTTTCGCTGTGTGAGGAAAAACTGACGGAGTGTGAATAAATGTGATTGTGAAAAGAGGAGATATTTATTACGCCGATTTAAGTCCGGTTGTCGGGAGCGAACAGGGCGGCGTACGCCCCGTACTCATTATACAAAACGACATAGGTAATAAATACAGTCCCACGGTCATTGCGGCGGCTATAACGAGCCGTATCAATAAGGCGAAAATGCCGACGCATATTGAGCTTACGGCTAAGGAATACGGGCTTAACAAGGATTCGGTGATACTGCTTGAACAAATCAGGACGATAGATAAACGCAGATTACGCGAAAGAATAGGACGCATTGACGATGAGCTTATGGACAGCGTGAACGACGCGCTGTCCGTGAGCTTCGGTCTTGGCGGTATATAAATTTGTAGCATGGACTACATAAAAGCAAAAGGTCATGAGGCGCGCCTCATGACCTTTTTAACGCTGTTTTTCCTTCACTATCACAGTCGGCAGCGACATTTCGCTGTACTGTGTCGATATGATACTGTTCTTCGCTATACGCGAGTAAAGACCGGCGAGCTTGCCGCCGTAAAGGTACAGTCCCGTTATATTGCTGTACTCCTTATACCGCGCGTTTTTGTCGTGCGTAATGTCGATATTGAGCGACGCGTACGGCTCACAGTACTCCTGAAGCAAATAGTGGTTGTCCGTGTTTTGCATTACCTCGTTTCGCCACTCCTCATCCGTCATACCCTCGACACCGGCGTAAACACCCTTGGACGCGTACGAGTCCTCCGGCTTTATTACCCACTTGTCCTTTGTGTTAAGCACATCATGCTTGACGATCTCCTCCTCCGTAAGCGACGCTGTGTACGGGATATGTTTTTTCACAAACTCCCTCTCACTTTCACTCAGAAATGCGTACGTCATATCGTCATGGAGCACCTTAAACACGATTTTGTTATGGACGATTTGCGTCATAAAATCGCCTATAAGACACACATTATTATCCTCCGCCGCTTTTATAAACGGAAGTACCTTGTCATAATTGCGCATTATATCGCAAGTTACCGCGCGGCGGTACACCGCGTCGATTTTTCTTCCCGAGGGCGAAATAAGATTTTTACCGTCATACGAAAGCTCCGTTATCTCACATATCTCACACTCAAACCCACTGTCCTCAAACGCCTTTTTAAACGCCGTAAACTCACGGCTCACGTCGCCGCCGAAGAAATCGACGATCGCCACATACGGATTTTTGACTGCCCTGTCATAGCCGCCGTATATCCTCGCAAACGTCTTTACCCACGACCGAAACAGCTCAAACGTGCGCACGTCGTACTTTTTCACAAACTCACCGTACGCGTTCGTCAGCTTAAGAGCCTCATTGAGCTCCTTATCCTCATTCATCGCGCTCGAACCGTCCGTGTTGAACTCACAGAACTTAAACGAAAAATCATCCTCGTTAAAAAATATATCCACTCTCGCTATCGGCAGAGGACACTCGTAATGCTCGGGACGGAGAATAAGATCCTCGAGCCGTTCCTCAAAACCGAACAGCGCGCGGTACTTTTCGTCCGCGCGGTACGCGCGTATCACCTTCACGAGTATACCGTATATAACGTCGGCGATCTCCTCAAACCGCCTCACCATATCCTCCGTAAACATTTTCGGTATATATAGCGTATGCACGTAATACCCGTGATACCGCGCCGTGTACTTTTTTATGTACTCCTGCTGCCTCGCGGCACTCTCAACATTTTCCTCAAAATTCTCATCAACTATCCGCTTGTAATACTCCAAAGCCTTTTGCAAATAAATCCTCTCCTTCGTAACGTGTAGGCACGGACGTATCAGCGGAATACCGACGGAACGGTGGTAAGCTGCTCGATACTTGGCTCACCGTTCGTAATATGCTTTATCTCATTCATGAACCTCAAAAAATGCTTGGAGTTATTATGCTCCTCTATAGCCGCGTCATTAAGCCACTCCTCCACAAACGTAAAGCGCGACGCGTCATCTCTCGCCTGATATATCTTGTACGCGAGATTACCCTTTTCCTTACGCGTTTCACGCACAACGTTCATCGTGCACTTCTTAAACTCCTCGATTTTATCCGAACATACGCTGAATTTTGCTATTATTGTGATCATAGACATTCACTCCTTAATAATCTGCCTACTATTATACCACATTTTTCACATTTTTACAAGACCAATAACAAAAAAAGACCGCCTTGATTATTTATTCGTTTTGTCGTACAATATAAACATGGGAGGACTTTATATGATCTACACAGTCACATTAGATCCGGCGCTCGATCACATCGTCACCGTTTCAAATTACGCCGAGGGCGAGGTCGACCGCGCGAAAGCGTTTTGCGGCGACATACCCGCGCGCCGGCAAATTGAAACAATATATAACGACTTGACGGAGGAACAACATGCGTGAATTTAAGTACACAATAACCGATCCCGACGGCGTGCACGCGCGTCCGGCTGGTATGCTCGTGCGCGAAGCCGTAAAGTACCAATCGTCGATAACGCTTGAAAAGGACGGAAAATCGGGCGACGCGAAAAGAATATTTTCCGTTATGGGACTTGGCGCTCTGCCGGGACAGACCGTCAGCGTAAAAGTCGAGGGAGCTGACGAGGAACTTGCGGCGGAGGCGATCGAACAATTTTTTAAATCTAACCTGTAAAGAAAAAAAACGGCTTAATACAAGCCGTTTTTTTTCAAATCCTTTCCGATACCGAAAAACCACACCGACGGCGCGTACACCGCCGTGATAACAAGTCCCCACGCGATCACGGACCAAACGCTCTCTCGCGCGCATATGATCGCGAAAGCGGCTGCCAAGGCGGGGAGCAGGAGAGAGGGGACAAGACAGAGCACCTGTTTCCAAAAGTACGCCATATCGAGCCCCACGCGCCTGTGGTAGTAGAAATTCATTATCAAAATATTTCCGACTACGATAGAACCGCACGTGCCCAAAGCGCAGCCTATCTCACCGAAACGCATACACAGCGGCACGCTCACCGCGATATTAAAGAACGCGACTGCGAAGTAAAGCACGGAACGGAAACGGTGCATATCCTTCGCGCGCTGTATCTCTATACCGATCGACTGAACAGACGTGACGAGAAGCGGCGATATGAGCAAAAGAGCCGTGTAGTACGGAACATCGCTTTGAAGCCCCGACCAAAGCCGTATAAACGGTCTGCCCACGCCGACGAACATCATAAATACATACGCCATAACGCAAAGCTGAAGCCTTGCGAAACGGGCAAAGAAACGCGTAAGCTCCTCGTCGCTCCTCCTCATCGCCGCGAGCGAGTACGCCTTTGGCGAATAAAGGGACGCGAGCGCGTAAGAGAACGTCAGAAAATACGAGTTAAACTGTGAACCGAGCGAGTACGCCGTGACGCTCGTCGGACCTTTTAATATACCGAGGATAGTCTTATCCGCGTTCCAGTTTATCTGATCGCTCACTATATTCAAAAATATAAAAAACGAAAAGGTCGAAAGACTTTTAAAAAGCTTCGCGTCAAACGCGAAACGAAAACGCATACCGAGCCTTCTGACGCAGAAAATCATCGACGCGATGAGCTTTACAAGCGATATGAGCGTCATACAGACCGCAACGCCGAGCGAGCCCTTGCCCGACAGCATAACGGGCAACGTCAGCATCGGATTTAAAAACGACGTAATAATGACGAGCGCCTTCTGGAACGTAAACCGTTCATGCGCTATTATGTACGAGTCAAACACGTTAAGCGGCAGCCTCAGCGCGAGATTTACCGTCATGACGGCGAGCAGCGGTTTTAACGACAAAAGCTCATTTCCCGACATTGACGCGGAAAAGATCGCGTCCGCGCCAAGTGTTATGACCGCGCCCGCAATGAGCGACATAACCGATGCGAGCGAGAAAATAACGGCGAACATACCGTTGAGCGCGGCAACGCCGTCATCGTCGCCCCTCGACTTATACTGAGAGTAAAAACGAAGATACGAGCTTCCGAAGCCGAAACTCAGTATACCGAGGTTCGCTATTGTTGATATGGCAAGCTGCAAAAGCCCGTAATCGCTTCCGCCGAGCAGACGGAGCATAACGGGCGTGTAGGCTATGCTTATTATACTTTGAATGAATATTGCCGCGTAGGACAATATAAAGCCGGATTTAATGTAAGACGGTTTCATACGTTTCACCCGAAGCTCCTTTGAATAAATCTTGCTATATACACTCCCGCGATTATCGGGAGAGGCTTATTGAGCTTGAGAAGCGCGAAGTAAAGCCTGTGATGAAACGGCGACACGCTGATCCTTTCGAGAAAACCCTCACGCTGTGAAAAGGCGCATATTTCCTTTATATTTCTGAGCTTTTTGGAAAACGGCACATCGTTTTCTTTTTTAAGCTCGTTACTTATCGAAGTCTTGACGATGTACGCGTAGTAGTAATCGAGCTGGGACGCGTAAGGCGACGACGCGATAGGCGAGCGCGAGAAAAACGCGTAGAGCGACTTAAAACGCTCGAAGTACATATTGTCGTAGGCGGCGGTCATTTGCGTGTCGGAGCTTCTGTAGTGATAAAGCGACATATCCTTTATAAAGTACAAACTTTCGCAGTCGAGCAGGTACGGGTAAACGCAAGCTGCATCCTCACCGACATATATATTTTCGTCTATCGCCATCTGATGCTTGATAAGCTTTTCGCGTTTGTAAAGCTTGTTCCAGATTACGGGATAAACTCCGAACGTGTAAAAGTCGCCCGCGTAGAGCATTTTCGGGAGTATTTTTGACTTTAGCTCCTCAGCGCCGTAATAACCCGCCTCAAGATCGGCGCGTGTCGCGCCGGAGGAAAGCGGCAAAGACTTGCTTTCGTGCGCCACGTCGCACATGACGAGGTCGCACGAGTATTTTTGCATATAGTGCACCATTTTCTCATACATGCTGCTGTCGATCCAGTCATCACCGTCAACGTAACCGGCGTAAGCGCCTCGCGCAGCGCTTATGCCCGCCTTGCGCGCGCTGACGACTCCGCCGTTTTCCTTATGTATCACCCTTATCCTCTCATCCTCAAGCGCGAACTTGTCGCATATTTCACCGCTTCCGTCGTCCGAACCGTCGTCAACGAGTATAAGCTCGTAATCGGTGAACGTTTGCGCGAGAATACTTTTTATGCACTTCTCCAAAAAAGCGCGGACATTATAAACCGGTACGATTATGCTGAGTGTTGGTTCCATTTATCCGCGCCTCCTTTAAATTTCACTCTAATTATAAATTATACCATGATTTACGCGCTTAGTCAATGTTCATTATCACGAAACACCTACCTTTCCGCGCTATTTACAAAAAATAATATTTATGCTAAAATGATTTTAAGCTTATAAAAGGGGAGGAAAAACGAGTGGAAGTGAAAGTAAGCGTCATAATACCGACATATAACCGCGCGGACACGATAGAGCGCTGTATAAAAAGCGTCACGGCGCAGACGCTTTCTGACATTGAAATAATCGTCGTTGACGACGGTTCGACCGACGCTACTTCTTCGCGCCTTCACGCCATACGCGACGACAGGATAACTTTAATACGTCAGGAAAACACGGGACAGGGCTTTGCGAGAAACCGCGGCATCGACGCGTCTTGCGGCAAGTACATCGCCTTCGTTGACAGCGACGACACGATAGAACCCGAAATGCTTCGCGCCATGTACGACCGCGCCGAAAAAGACCGCGCGGACGTTGTACAATGTGGCATAACCGACATTTACCCCGACGGGCGGCGCGTAAGCCAGCTCAAATACGCGGACGAAACCGTCACCGTAACAGACAAAGGCGCGTACATGGACAAGTACTTTACGCCGTGCCGCCACAGCTACGAGGTCTGCAACAAGCTCATACGGCGCGACCTTACAGTGACCTCCGCCGTACGCTTTCGCGACACGAAACGCTGCTTTTCCGAAGATTTGATGTTTAACATGGAGCTTATACCGCACATAAACAAAATCAGCTTCATCGAAAAACCGTACTACAATTACTTCCAAAACGAAAACAGCCACCTCCACCAAAACGCTGAAAAACGCCTCACGTCGATCTGCACGCTTTTCCGTGACTTTACGGACAGCGCCCGCGGCAGCGTAAAGATCGCCGCCGCGTACACGGCTGCCATGATAATAGCGTACAACGCGGGACAGTGCGCGCGCGTGAACAAAAAAGCCGCGTCGGACGTCCTTTGCGGCAAGGAATACATTTCCTACGTAAAAACGGCTCTCACGCGCCGCTGCAAATTAAAGCACAGGCTTTTTCTCACCGCCATGCTTTTGCCGTCCCCCAAAATAAAAATATCGCTTGCCGAACGTTACGGCGGGAGGTGGGACAAATGAAAATATTTCTCGACGGCTACTTTGACCGTAACCTCGGCGATGACCTGATGCTCACGCTCGCCGCGCGCGGACTTACCTCACATGAAATATACACCGCAAAAAACGCGCCGACGCTCATAAACGCCGTAAAAACCGACCAAAAAACGGGCTTTGACTGCTACATAAAGGTAACCGGCTCCGGTTTCCTGATCCACAACGCCCTCGGCATAGCCTACCGCCTGCGCGACATCGCCCGTGAAACGCGCTTGGCGCCCCTACGCGCCGTGATAGGCTGCAACATAAGCCCCTTCATCAACCGCGCCGCCGAAAGCGCCATACGCGCTCACATACGCCGTTATGACCTCATAACCGTCCGCGACACTTTTTCACTCGACTACGTACAAAAAAACGCACCGCGCGTCCGCTGCGAAAAATACCCCGACATACTTTTTTCACTTCCCGCCGACATGCTGCCGACCGCACGAAGCGAAGGACACCTCGGCATAAGCGTAATACGCGCCGCCGACCTTTCCGCACTTGCCGAAACGGCTGACCGTTACGCCGCCGCGACCGGCAAAAAAACGCTTCTCCTCTGCTTCGACACTGGCAGCGAAGACGACGTATCCGCCGCAAAGCGCGTACGCGCCATGTCCAAGCACAAGGACGCGCTCGAGATAATAAAATACGAAACGCCCCGCGACATACTCGACGCGATGAAACGCTGCGCCGTCATACTCGGCGCGCGCTTCCACTCATGCGTGATCGCGGCGCGCATGAACATACCGTTCGTACCGCTTGCCTACTCGGACAAAACCGACCACATGCTAAGCGATATAGGCTTTACCGGCACGATACTCCGCGCCGACGCGTTTGACGCTCACGCGGCGTGCACCGCCCTGACGGACGCAAAACCGTTAAATCTTCCAACCGGCGTGTTCACAGCCGCCGAAGGGCACGTAAACGCCCTGAACGATTTTCTTGAACGCGTATTATGCGCGCAAATGCGGGAACGATAAAGAAAAACGAAAAGGAGAAACGACTATGAAAAAAATATTGCTCGCAGTGGACGTACAGCCCGAATTTGCCGACAAGGACGGCAATTACGAGCGCATTTTAAAATTCATAAAGGACAGCGACTACGACGAGATCGTCGCGACACAATGCGTGAACAGCAAGGACAGCGCGTGGGTAAAATATCAGGACTGGACAAAGCTTATGGACGGCGCGAAGCCTCTCGAATTTGATTACGACCGCAAGTACGAGAAAAAGGGCTACGGCTTGGACGATTACTCCGTGCTTAAAAAGGATGCCCACTACGACATAATAGGCTTCAACACCGGTGCGTGCGTATTGAAGATCGCGCTCGACCTTTTTGACCGCGGCTACGACTTTTTCGTCCTCACCGCCTACTGCTACTCCGACAGCGGCGAGGAGCACCACAAAAAGGGACTTTGGACGCTCAATAACCTTTTGGGAAAAGCCGTGCTGTAAAGAGCAAAGCCAATCAAGCGCCGAATATTTTCGGCGTTTTTTTTAATTATCTTGTCACCTGACTTGACAGGTGGCAAGACACATGGTATACTTATGTAAAACAAAAACTAAGAGGGGAAAAAATATGAACGAGATCACCAAGGAAATAGAACGTCTTAAAAAGGAGAAAAACGCGGTCATACTCGCGCACTATTACGTGAACGACGAGGTTCAGGACATAGCGGATTACGTGGGCGACTCATACGCGCTCGCGAAGGAAGCGAAAAAGAGCGACGCGAAGGTCATAGTATTTTGCGGCGTGTCTTTCATGGGCGAGAGTGCCAAGATTTTAAATCCGGACAAGACCGTGCTCATGCCCGACATGTCGGCGGACTGCCCCATGGCGCACATGGCGGACGTGGAAACGATAGAGGAAATGCGTGAAAAGTACGACGACTTGGCTGTTGTGTGCTATATAAACTCGACCGCCGAGCTCAAGTGCCGCAGCGACGTGTGCGTAACGTCCTCGAACGCCGTAAGGATAGTGAAGGCGCTGCCTCAAAAGAACATATTCTTCATACCCGACGAAAATTTGGGACGCTACGTCGCAAAGCAGGTACCGGAAAAGAACATCATACCGAACAAGGGCTTTTGCCATGTTCACGTATCGGTGACGGCGGACAACCTGAAAAAAATCAAGGAAAAATATCCCAAGGCGCTTGTGCTTGCGCACCCCGAGTGCAAGGACGACGTTTTGAGCATGGCGGACTACATCGGAAGCACGTCGGGCATCATAGACTACGCGACGAATAGCGATAACGGGGAGTTTATCGTCTGCACGGAAAGCGGCGTGAGCTGCGAGCTGAGGAGGAAAAACCCCGACAAGAAATTCTATTTCGCGACGACGCGCCACTTCTGCCCGAACATGAAGCTGAACACCGTAGAAAAGGTGCTTCACGTTTTAAAGACCGGTGAAAACGAGGTACACGTAAGCGAGGAAACGCGCGAAAAAGCGCTCATACCTCTTGACAGAATGATTGAAATAGCGAAATGACCGAGGCGATAAAGATGAAAACAGACATAGTCATCGTAGGCAGCGGCGTGGGCGGCTTGTACTGCGCACTCAAACTGCCGCGCGATAAAAAAATCGTAATAGTGACAAAGGAAGCGGCTGACAAAAGCGACTCCTTTTTGGCGCAGGGCGGAATATGCGTCCTAAAAAGCGAGGACGATTACGACAGCTACTTTGAGGATACCATGCGCGCCGGACATTACGAGAACAACAAGAGATCGGTGGAAATAATGATACGCTCGTCAAGGGACGTTATAAACGACCTTGTGGGTGTCGGCGTGCGCTTCGAGAAAAAGGACGGCGAATTTGTCTACACGAAGGAGGGCGCGCACTCAACGCCGCGCATACTCTTCCACGAGGACGTGACGGGCAAGGAGATAACGTCGCACCTTCTGAAGGCTGTACGCGCTCTTGACAACGTCGAGATAATCGAGCATTTTACAATGGTCGATATAATCGAGAAGGACAACGAGTGCTTCGGCATAATCGGGCGCGATAAAAACGGGGAATATACGAGCATAACGGCGGACTACACCGTTCTCGGAACCGGCGGCATAGGCGGTCTTTACAAAAACTCCACCAATTACCGCCACCTCACGGGCGACTCTCTTGCCGTCGCGCTTTTGCACAATATCAAGCTGAAAAATATCGACTATATACAAATACACCCGACGACGCTCTACTCAAGGAAGCGCGGCAGGCGGTTCCTTATTTCCGAATCCGTGAGAGGCGAGGGAGCCGTGCTCTTTAACTCTCATATGCGCCGCTTTGTGGACGAGCTTGAACCGAGGGACGTTGTCGCGAAGGCGATAGCGGAGGAAATGGAAAAGGACGGCAAGCCCTACGTGTGGCTCTCGATGAAGCCCATCCCGACAGAGCAGATAAAAAGCCACTTCCCGAACATATACAAGCACTGCCTCGAGGAGGGCTACGACGTTACGAAGGAGCCTATCCCCGTCGTTCCGTCCCAGCATTACTTTATGGGCGGCATAAAGGTGGACGAGTACAGTAAAACGTCCATGGACAGACTGTACGCGGTTGGCGAAACGGCGTGCAACGGCGTGCACGGCAAAAACCGTTTGGCAAGCAATTCGCTTCTCGAAAGCCTTGTGTTTGCGAAACGCGCCGCGAACCGTATCGCGAAAACGTACAGCAAGGCGAAAGCGACAAGAGAGCGAAAAATAGACGCGGAAAAGTATAAAAACTGTGAAGAAACGTATAAAAAAGCGGTGCTTGCCGCGATAGAAAAGGAGAGAGAAAAGCATGAACAGCATAACGATGGCGCTTAATGCCGACGAGCTTATAATGAGCGCTCTGCGCGAGGACATAACGAGCGAGGACATAACGACGAATTCCGTAATGAGAGAGTATCAAAAGGGCGAGGTCGAGCTCATATGCAAGCAGGACGGAATAATAGCGGGACTTGACGTATTCAAGCGCGTGTTCGAGCTTTTGGACGGCAAGACGGAGTTCGAGATAAGAGTGAAGGACGGCGACGCGGTAAGAGCAGGCGACAAGATAGCGACGGTGCGCGGCGATATACGCGTGCTTCTGTCGGGTGAACGGACGGCGCTCAACTTCCTGCAGCGCATGAGTGGCATCGCGACGTACACCAATTCCGTGGTGAAGCTGCTCGAGGGCAGTAAGACTAAGCTTTTGGACACGAGAAAAACGACGCCGAATATGCGCGTATTCGAGAAGTACGCCGTGAGAGTGGGCGGCGGCTGCAACCACCGCTATAACCTGAGCGACGGTATATTGTTAAAGGACAACCATATCGGCGCGGCGGGAGGCGTGAAGGAAGCCGTAAAAATGGCGAAGGAATACGCTCCGTTCGTGAGGAAGATAGAGATCGAGGTCGAAAACCTTGATATGCTCAAGGAGGCGCTTGACGCGGGCGCGGACATAATCATGCTCGACAATATGAGCGCGGAGGACATGAGAGAGGCTGTGCGCTGTGCGTCGGGCAGAGCCGAAACGGAGTGCAGCGGCAACGTGACGAGGGAGAACATCGCGCAGCTAAAGGACATAGGCGTGGATTACATTTCTTCGGGCGCGCTGACGCATTCCGCGCCGATAATGGACTTGTCGCTCAAAAATCTTCACGCGGTGACAGAGAGGTAACGGATATGAATTCTGACGAAAGACGGGAAAAAATAATAAAACTCATAACCGAGAGCCATGACGCGCTGTCGGGCGGCGCGCTCGCGAAAAAGCTCGGCGTGTCGCGTCAGGTCATAGTGCAGGACATAGCCATTTTGAAGGCGGCGGGCTCGGACATACTTTCAACGAACAAGGGGTATGTGCTCGGCAACGCTTACCCCGAGTACACGCGCGTCTTTAAGGTACGCCACACAAACGAGCAGACCGAGGACGAGCTCACAGCCATAGTCGATATGGGCGGCACTGTGGAGGACGTGTTCGTGTGGCACAGGCTCTACGGGAAAATAGATGTGAAGCTTGCAATATCCTCAAGGCGCGGCGTAAAACAGTACGTCGAGGGACTTCAAAGCGGGAAGTCGAGCGAGCTCATGAACATAACGTCCGGCTATCACTACCACACCGTCCGCGCCGACAGCGAGGAAACGCTGGACTTGATTGAAAAAACTCTTGAAGAAAAGGGCTATATAGCACCGGGAATATAAAGACTGTAATCCTTACAGTCTTTTTCCATTTTTTACATATTTACCCAAAAAAATATTTACACATTTTTTTTGTTGTAAAAAGGGTGTCGATATGTTATAATTGGTGTGAAAAAGCGTCATTTCTATGGAAAAAAGCTTCGTTTTACGTGTTTTTTTCACGCAAACAGGGTAAAAAAACGTGATTTTTTACGGAAAAAAGCGTGATTTATGCGGTAAAAAAGAGTGATTTTAGGCGTTTTTTTAGCATAAATAAGGTGAAAAAACGTGATTTTTACGGGAAGAAAGTGGTGATTTTATGAAAAAAAGGCTTCTTTTTACGTGCTTTTTTCTCATTTTTGAGTGCATTTTCACCGTCTGCGCCCACGCCGAAACAGCTGACTTTGATGACAGCTCCGCAATCGTCGTAATGCGCGCGGACGCGCCGCAAACCCGCATGTTTTCTACATCTTCGCCCTTTGACGGACTTGGAATTTCCGATGTAAAAGCCGTCTGCGAGCTGCCAGACGACAAACCTCAATTATTTAGCGCATTTTCGCCCAAACGCACCGTTTTAGAGGTCACTTTTGATGAAAAAAGCGTGCAAAACGTGTTAAACAAGATAGATCTGCTCAACGCTCTGCCCGAGGTCGAATACGCCGAACCCAACTATATCTACACGCTTTTTGACGTTCCAAACGATCCCGATTACGATAAGCAGTACGCGCTTGAAAAAATCAGCGCTCCCGCCGCCTGGGACCTTGACATTGACTGCTCGGGCGTGACTGTCGCAGTGATGGACAGCGGCGTGATGCTGACGCATCCCGACCTTCGAAACAACATATGGACAAACCCCGACGAAGTCGCGGGCGACGGCGAGGACAACGACGGCAACAGCTTTAACGACGACATTCACGGCTGGAACTTTATCGACAGCGATGCAGGCTACAACGTGGACGACGAGATCGGACACGGCACGCACGTCGCCGGCATCATAAGCGCCGAAACGAACAACGGCGTGGGAGTCGCGTCGATCGCGCGCAACGCCAAGATCGCGTCCGTCAGGATATTCAATGCTGACGGCAATACGGTATCGAGCTCGATTTTGAAGGCGTTTAAGTATGTTGCCGAAATGAACATCCCTATCGTAAACTGCAGCTTCGGCGGCTCAGCATCAGAAACTCTCTTTGAGTTTATAAAGAGCCACAGCGACCTTTTGGTTGTCGCCGCGGCGGGCAACGATAACAACAACAATGACCGAAATGGTGTATATCCCGCGTCCTACGAATGCGACAACGTCATATCGGTGGCGTCCTCGGATAAAGAAGATAAGTTATCTTACTACGGCAACAAAAACGGTAAAGACCTTGCGTCAAATTACGGCGCAAAAACCGTGGATATTGCCGCGCCGGGCTCCGCTGTTTGGAGCACGTATGCCGGTTCCGAATTGTATAAAACCCAGAACGGCACGTCGATGGCTTGCCCTATGGTTACAGGCGCTGCCGCGCTTGTGAAGGCGAAGTATCCCGACATGACTCCGGCGGAGATCATAGAGAAAATCAAGAGCAGCGCGGACGTTCTGCCGTCCCTTACAGGCAAGGTCGAAACGGGCGGGCGGCTCAACGTTTACGAGGCTGCCGCAAAGCACGCGCAGGGAGTTACCTTTGCAGAAACGTCGCTCACTCTGACCGTCGGAAAAAGCGCCGCGCTCAATGTGCGTCCCGTACCCGCCGACACTACTGACAAGGCGGTATGGAGCTCGAACAACGAAAACGCGGTAGAGGTAAAAGACGGCATTGTGACCGCGAAAAACGAGGGAACAGCCACGATCACGCTTACGTATAGCGACGGCGTGACGGCTTCATGCACGGTGACCGTGGAGAAATATCAACCGACTTTGGAGGATAACTCCGTTGAAATAAGCCGCGACGAAAACAACGTTAAGGTCTTATTAAACCTTAACGGCGCGCGGAGCGACGATGTTCTTCTCTTTGCCGCGATACGCATGAACGGCGAATTAAAGACAGTGCTTATGCCGAGCGTGAAGAGCGATATGTCCGCGGAATTTACCATCCCCGACGGTATGGACGGCGCGGAAACGACGGTCTACGTATGGGGCAAAAACAACCAACCGTACACAAAGCCCGCGAAAGTGGAAAACGAGTAAAGCGGTATTTTTACATAGCAAATAAAAAGCGCCGAAACGGATACCTCACATAAGACAGTATAATCAATAATTTTATGACAGGCTGTCGGACAGGGTGCAAGAAAAGGCATATCGC
>CANPXG010000002.1 GCA_947585795.1 uncultured Clostridia bacterium | reverse complement strand
GACGCGAACACCTACCCCACCGACTCTATCACGGTGGTTGAGATAATGGGCAGAAACGCGGGCTGGCTCACGGCGGCTTCGTCGCTCTCCTGCTCCGAGGACTGCAACGGTCCGGACCTGATTTATCTGCCCGAGGTGACGTTTGACCACGATAAGTTTTTACGCCGCGTAATGGAGATCAAAAAGTTTAAAAATACCGCGATAGTGGCGGTGTCGGAGGGTATCAAGACAGCCGACGGCAGGTACGTCTGCGAGGCGAACAAGACGACGGTGTTCGAGGACTCGTTCGGTCATAAGACGCTCGGCGGTACTGCGCTCTACCTTTCGGATTTCCTTGCGGAAAACACCGGTATAAAGTCGCGCGGTATCGTGTTCTCAACGCTCCAGCGCTGCGCGTCGCACCTCGTTTCAAGACGCGACATCACCGAGGCGTTTACCGCGGGCGCGGACGCTGTTGTGGCGGCGCTTAACGGCGAAACGGGCAAGATGATCATATTTGAAAGAATCTCAAACGCTCCGTACCAGCTCAAAACATCGTCCTACGACGTAAACTTGATCGCGAACGTCGAAAAGTGCGTTCCCGACGAGTGGATATGCGACGACGGCACAAACGTTACGAAGGAGTTCGACGAGTACGCGCGTCCGCTTATCATAGGCGAGCTTTCACCGTTTATGGTAGACGGTCTGCCAAGACATCTGTTTATAGACAAATAATTTTGACATTTATTTCAAAATCCCCGCCCCACGGCGGGGATTTTTTATTGACAACAATTAGACGTATTTATTGAAAAGACTTATAAAATGTGATATTATGATAATATAGAGTGTAATTCGTCAAAAGGTGTGACAGGCGCGGAAAGGGGCGGTGAAGCATGCGTGTATTTTCGGTAAAAAGACGTGCTTTTTTTGAGCGCGCGCTCGGCATGATCGCGGCTCTGTCCCTCCTGCTGCCGCTTATGACGGCGCTTGCCGCGAACGAGGACGTCATTTACGGCGGCTTCGCCGGAATATATCAGCAAATCTACGCCGACGGTCAGAAGCTGTGCGAAAAGGACGGACAAATTATTATTGACAATTCGGACGTACAAGACATGAGCGACCAATTCCTGCCGCGCGACATGGCTGACGGCAGCTACGCGTTCGAGGTTCGAAGCTCCAATCAACCGCGCATTGAACGTAAGCTTGTCGAGGTATGGGACGACTATTACGAGGAATATGATTACGTTTATGAAAACGTTGAGGTGTGGAACGACTATACTCTAAGGATCGCGTCGGCAAAAACGGGCGAAAATCTTACGGCTTCACAGTACAAGTTCGGAAACACGGACGTGAATCACCCAACGGAATATTACGGCATGAACGACAACACTCAGCACTGGATGAAATTAAAGAGCGCCGGCTACAGCGAGGAAAATCCGTCGTATTATCTTAAAAGTCTTGAAAATGACATGTATATCGGCGTTTCGGAGGACGGAAATATTATCGCCGCCGACGAGGAGCATAAGGCGACGATTACGTTTACGCCTCTGAAGGACGAAAGTCCGCTTTACAAGATTTCCACGTCCGACGCGTGGGCTTCCCTTTCGAGCGAACAGCGGGAGCGCATCGTGCGCGTGTACGAGAGTGTGGCGGGCGACGCGTTCGAGCGCAACGGAACTGCTGTGGCTGAAAATTTATCGCCGCGCGGTCGTATCGACGCACTTTGCAAAAACGGGAAGCTGCTCTCGGAAAGCCAACTGCGCAGCTCACTTGCCTCGTATCTTTCCCTAAGCGGCGGCTACGTGACAAAGAATTTGCAGTCGAGCTACCACGTGTCGCAGGATTTGCCGGGAACGCAGGGCGTGACCGTTGAACGCGGAGAGCAGACGACCAAATACGGGCACCCGAGCTGGTACTCGTGGAGCAAAAACAACACAAAAGAATTTAACGTTTATAATTTGATTATCACGGAGGCGGACGGTTATACCAAGCAAAGCTTGGAAATGTGGGTTGAAGTAAATCCAAATAACAACGTCCCCGAAACGGATGCCGAGCGTTTTGAGAAAATAGTGGGCTGTATTCCGTACATATACCGAAAGGATATTAAAACGCTGATGTCGGAGTACTCATCTCTTAACGCGTACTACAGCGCGGGAGAGCATTTGTATATCGAACTGAACCACCCCAACAGCGAGCAGTCCATACTTGACAGCATAATACACGAGATGGGACACAGCCTCGACGCGCGGTGCGGCAAAAGAGGGTACTTTTGGTCATATGACGGCGGCACCGGTAACACCGAAAACAGTGAATGGGACAAGGCGCGCTATAAGGACATATTCTCTATCTCAAGCTACGGCGCGAACTCAAGCCCTACATATCTGGCGGAGGATTTTGCGGAATTTTGCAGATTTTATTTCACGTGCTACGGTAACCAAGACCGTCAGCGCGCGCTGCAGATACTTTGTCCCAACCGTTACGCGATTTTAAAGCGAATACGCGAGGAAAAGCTAAATAATTTTTCGTTGTATCCGGACATGGTTCTGCTGCCGGGCGAAACACCCGCCCCCTCACCGTCACCAACGCCTACTCCGTCACCCACTCCCACTCCGTCACCCACTCCTACTCCGGCTCCAACACCTACGGTAACACCAACCCCCACTCCAACCGTGACACCTTCGCCAACACCGACCTTAACTCCAACTCCAACTGTGACACCGTCACCCACGCCCACGGTAACACCAACTCCGACCGCAGCTCCGTCACCCACACCCACGGTAACACCCGTGCCGACGGCGGAGCCGACAGCAACGCCCGTGCCGGTGCCGCAAATGACGAATATTTTGGAAATAGGAAACGTAAGATACGAAAACGGAATCATAAAGCTGCGTATAAACGTTCTCAAAAGACCAGTGAACGAAAGCGTAAATATTTGGGTTGCGGAGTACGATGAAAGCGGCGCGCTTATCGGGCTGAAAAACCACCCCGAAACCGTAACGCAAAGTAAAGACGTGGAAATAGAATACGAAAAATCGGAAAGCGCCGACGAAACAAAGCTGTTTGTGTGGAACATCGCCAACTCACCCTACTGCGCCGCGCAATACGTTGAATAAAAAGAGCCATAGAACATCCCCGTTCCATGGCTCTTTATGACTATTTCGCAATATCGATCGAATTTTTTTACCCCGTATATATTTTGTTATGTATTAACCGTTATTCGGAGCCGGAGATGAGGAGGTTTCCGTCGCAGTATCGCTCTTCGGTCCTGCCGATAAATTGTCGGGATCAAGTCCTTCATCTTTTATTGCCGCTTCAGCCTTTTTTATTTCTTGGGAGAAATTATCGCCATATGTTTCCTTAATTTCGTCCCATGTTATTTGAGCTGTGTTGTACTCACCGTTAGCGATCTGACTATCCAAATCGCGGAGGGCTCTGGTAAACTCTGTTTTTTGCTCTGCCACAGCACTGTCCTCTATCTCAATGCCAACCACCTTTAAGGTGTATGTTTCCTCCTGCGATAAATCACCTTTGTATAAGTATATATCATCGTTACATACATACGTTTCGCCCTTGCTCAAAGCCCTGTCCGTTTTGTAAGTATCCTGTGCGATTTTAGTTCCGGAGGAATTTAAAACCTCTACAGATACAGATACGACAGTATCCTCGTATTCATCATTGTTATTTGTAATTTTAAAGCTTACATTAAGACCTGACAGGTTGTTACCCACCTTAACAGCCGTTTCGGATATACCGATAGGAACAGAAGTCGCCGTCAAATTCTTTACATCGATTTTGCTCTTGCTTTTACTTTCAGCGGGAGCCGGCGTTTGAGGAGCTTCTGACGAAGTCACCTCGGTTGAAGCGTCATTGTTACCGGAAGATTGACCGCAGCCCGTAAAGGTCGCCGCCGCCAGCGTGACGATAAGTAGTGTTAAAAATAGTTTTTTCATAATCTTTCTCCTTTTTTGTTTATTTGTTTTTGATACCTTTCTTGATTATCCGCCTTACGCTTTTTACGAATAATCATACTTTGTTTGCCGAAACGGCTGTGTTTTTCGTTGTATTTCTGCCTTACCATCCCCTTTGCATGTTTCCGGTTGAAAATTCTACGGAAAAATATACCTGACATAATATGAGGAATATTCCTCATATTATCTATTATTATTATATGAGATAATATATAAAAAGTCAAGAGGTGTTTTTTGTGATTTCCTTTGCCCCTTTCAGAAAGTTGATAAAAGAGAAAAATATCAGCACATATTACCTAAGAAACAAGTGCGCCGAATACAATCTTGACAGTAAAACAATTAAACGACTTATGAACGACGAATCGGTTTCGACGTATACAATAAACTCTCTGTGCAATATTTTTAAATGTGAAGTATCGGATATTATGACATTTATTACGGATAATGATACAAAAAGCGAATAAAAACATAAAATTCAGTGACTTTTTCATAAATATACAAAAAACAAACCGCATAACCATGCGGTTTGTTTCCATTCTGGCGGAGAAGGAGGGATTTGAACCCTCGCGCCGGTTACCCGACCTACACCCTTAGCAGGGGCGCCTCTTCGGCCTCTTGAGTACTTCTCCACAAAGAAACGCATACAACCAACCTAAATTGCCGCCGTTCTAATATAGCAATCCGACTTGTATGCAGTACCTGATATTAAGCTGTTAATGGAGGAGAGAGTGGGATTCGAACCCACGGACGGCGGAACCGTCACCGGTTTTCAAGACCGGCTCTTTCAACCACTCAGACATCTCTCCGCGTGTGCCCGTCACTTAACTGACGAAGTCCATTATACCAAAAACACACCGCATTGTCAACACTTTTTTAAATGTTTTACAAATTATTTTACTCGCCGCGAAACGCCGGCGCGGCGGTTTTACGCTACTTGATTTGCAAAAAATTCTCTATTATTTCCATACCGCGCGGCGTAAGCACCGACTCGGGGTGGAACTGTATTCCGTACACCGGTCTTTCCCGATGCGACAGCGCCATAATACACCCGTCGCCGCTTCGCGCCGTGACCTTAAGGACATATGGCAGACTTTTTTCATCCACCGCAAGCGAATGGTACCTTCCCACCTCGACGTTTTTACCGAGCCCCTTAAACACGGGACATTTTTCGTCGACCGTTACCGTGTCGCTCTTACCGTGCATTATCCTCGGCGCGTGCACGATCTTGGCGCCAAACGCCTCACCTATCGCCTGATGACCGAGGCACACGCCCAAAATCGGCACATCCCCCGCCGCTTTGATCAAATCAATGCAAATACCCGCGTCCTTCGGGTAGCCGGGACCGGGCGACAAAATTATATGGTCGGGGTCCTTCGCCATAACCTCGTCAACGCTTATTTTATCGTTCCTGTACACCTCAATATCGGGCTCAAGCTCACCGATGTACTGGTACAGGTTATACGTGAAAGAATCATAATTGTCGATCATTATAATCATACTATATTCCCCGCTTCCTCTATGGCTCTGAGCACCGCGGACGCTTTGTTCACGGACTCTTGGTATTCTTTTTCCGGCACGGAATCATAGACAACGCCGCCGCCCGCCTGTATATAGGCTTTGCCGTCCTTAAAAACGCCTGTGCGTATCGTAATACAGCTGTCGAAGCTGCCGTTGAAGCTGATATATCCTATAGCTCCGCCGTATGTTGAGCGCTTGGTGTTTTCAAGCTCGTCTATGATCTCCATAGCGCGGATCTTCGGCGCGCCGGAAAGCGTTCCCGCGGGAAGCGTCGCCGCGAGCGCGTCAAAGCACGTTTTGTCGCTTCTAAGCTTACCCTCAACGTCGGATATTATGTGCATAACGTGCGAAAAACGCTCGACGTACTTGAACCGCGCAACCTTTACGGAGCCGAACTCGCTCACTCTGCCTATATCGTTTCGTCCGAGGTCAACGAGCATGGTGTGCTCCGCGATCTCCTTCTCATCGGCAAGAAGCTCCTTTTCAAGCGCCATATCCTCCTCTATCGTCTTACCGCGCGGACGCGTTCCCGCGATAGGTCCTGTGTGGACCACGCCGTCCTCGACTCTCACAAGCATTTCGGGCGACGCGCCGACTATGCTGTAGCCGCCGAAGTTTAGGTAATACATATACGGCGAGGGATTTATAAGGCGCAGGGCGCGGTAAACGTTAAACGGGCTTACGTTCGTTTCGACCGTGAACCGCTGCGACGGCACGACTTGGAATATGTCGCCGTTTTTGATATACTCCTTCGCCTTCTCGACGTTTTTGCAAAACTGTTCCTTCGTCATGTTCGACACAGGCTTTGAGGTCGAAATCTGTACGCGCCCCTCCTTTTCCGCAAGCGGCGACAAATCCTCCATTTCACGCCGTATTTCAAGCAGTCTATCGGCGGCTTTTTTGTACTGCGTTTCTATGTCGCCGTCGGCGTGTATATTGACAATGATAACTATTTTTTGACGTATGTGATCGAACGCGATTATCTCGTCCGTCAGCATAAACTGCATATCGGGTATACCGAGCTCGTCGGGGTTGCTATTGGGAAGCTCCTCGTACTGACGTATGATATCGTACGCGAAAAAGCCGACCGCGCCGCCGTTAAACGACGGTATATCGTCGAGCTTGGGCGCTTTGTACGCCGACACCGTTTTCTCAAGCTCCTCCATCGGTTTGCCCGTGTACGTTTTTGTTTTGCCCTCGCTGTCGGTCACGGTTATGTCGCTGCCGAGGCTTTTAAACGTCAGAAACGGCTTCCTGCCTATAAAGGAATAGCGCGCGGTGACGTGATTTTGTCCGATACTTTCAAGTAAAAAGCAGTCCTTTTCCGTCTGCATACGCTTAAAAACGCTTATCGGCGTGTCCATATCGGCGTAACACTCCGTTGTCAGGGGTATCATGTTGTACTCCTTTGACAGCTCCTGCACCTCTTTCACGCTTAAATTAAACATATTTTTCCGCCTTTCATTACCAAATTCGCCTTATTTTTGTTTAAAAAATCAAAAAATAAAGCCTTTTTCGCATTAGAAAAAGACATAGAATTTCATTTTTTTAACTGATCTCATCTCGTCTGCTCTAATCTAATAAGAGTATTATACCAGTATTCCCTTCCCTTGTCAACATAAAAAAATCACGCGCGCGGCGCGGATCTTCACGCGGCTGAAAATAATGCTCAAAACCTCTTGCGGATTTCGTTTTTGTAATGTATAATCGAATGAAAGGAGGAGTTTCCCAAGTGAAGAAGATTTTAAGTTTTTTGACGGCGGCTGTGCTTTCCCTCGTCATGTCGGGCTGTTACATACCTGACGTATACGAGCCGGAAATACCGGAAGATCCTCAGTTCGCCGTGCATTATATAGATGTCGGTCAGGCGGACGCCGCTTTGGTCGAGTGCGACGGTGAAACGATGCTCATAGACGGCGGCAACTCAGACGACAGCAGAAAAATAGCCGCGTACCTTAAAAAGCTCGGCGTGTCGCGCCTTGATTACGTGGTGTGCACTCACGCGCACGAGGACCACGTCGGAGGCTTGTCGGGCGCGCTTTCTGTCGCGGACGCGGACTGTATTTTAGCTCCTCTGACGGAGGCGGACAGCAAGGCGTACAAAAATTTCAAAAGAAAAGCTCAGGCGCAGGGTATCGAGCCGCGCTGTCCTTCGGCGGGCGAAACGTTTTTTATGGGAAACGGACGCGTAGACGTGCTGGGACCTTTGAGCGAGGATACCGACAACGTCAATAACACGTCAATCGTGCTCAAGGTGACTTACGGTAAAACGTCGTTCCTTTTCACGGGCGACGCGGAGAGAGAAGAGGAGGAATCTATCCTCCAAAGCGGCGCGGATTTAAGGTCAACGGTGCTTAAAGTCGGTCACCACGGTTCTTACACGTCAAGCTCTTATCCGTTTTTAAGAGAGGTCATGCCGCAGATAAGCGTTATCAGCGTCGGTAAGGACAACACCTACGGTCACCCGAGCGAAAACGTGTTAAGCCGTCTTTCGGATGTCGGCAGCGAAATATACCGCACGGACTTAAACGGAGATGTCGTCATAACGAGCGACGGCGAAAACGTGTATGCGAAAACGCAAAAATAAAGGAGAAATTTTTTATGAGCTTTATTATTGAGGACAACCAAATTTATTTCACACGCCAAGGCGAAACGGTCAAAATATCCGCTTGCGGCAAAAACTGTATACGCTTTCAAGCGTCACCCAATTGCCGCATAGACGAGCAAAATTGGACGCTCATGCCGCAAAAGACCGAGGCGGCGGCGCGCGCGGAGGACGACTACGCCGTCCTTGAAACGGGTGAAATGAGCGTTAAAATTTACAATAGCGGCAAGGTCGTTTTTTACAGAAACGGCAAAAAGATACTTGAAGAAAAGCCCGAACTGACATTCGGCGCGCAGATAAGAAATTACCGCAGCGTGTCAAGCGGTCTTTGGAAGGCGCGCGTCACATTCGAGCCAAACGAGGGCGAGCATTTTTACGGGCTCGGTCACGAGGCGAACGGCTGCTTTGACCTAAAGGGATGCACCGTCGATTTAAGACACGTGAACGCGAAATGTACGATCCCGTTCGTGTACTCCTCACTCGGTTACGGCTTTTTATGGAACATGCCCTCAACGGGACGCTGCGAGCTTGCGCATAACCGCACGAGATGGACGAGCGACTGTGCACGGCAGATAGATTACGTCGTGATAGGCGGCACTCCGCGCGAGGTATCCTCCTCACTTGCTGACCTCACCGGGCACGCGCCGAAAATGCCGCACTGGGCGACGGGATTTTGGCAAAGCCGCCTGAGATACGAAACGCAGGACGAGGTCATAAGCGTCGCGAAACGCTGTAAGGAGCTCGGCATACCGCTATCCGTTATCGTGATAGACTACTTCCACTGGACCGAGCAGGGCGATTACAAATTTGATCCGAAGTACTGGCAATCTCCCAAAAAAATGGCGGACGAGCTGCACGAAATGGGTATAAAGCTCGTCGTTTCCATGTGGCCTACCATAAACGAAAACAGTGAAAATTACCGAAAAATGCTTGATAACAACATGCTTATACGAACGGCAAGCGGAACGAATAAGCTCTTTGATTTCTACGGACCGCAAGCGCTTATCGACGCGACAAATCCCGAAACGCGCAAATTCGTATGGAAAAAGCTCAAGGAAAATTACATAGACAACGGCGTTGACGCGCTCTGGTTCGACGAGGCGGAGCCGGAGATCCACCCCGAGCATTTTGATAACCTCGTCATGTCAGCCGGCAGAGGCGACGAGGTCGCTCTCCTCTACCCGTACTACTATTCAAAGCTCGCTTATGACGGCTTTAAGGAAATGGGCAGAGATGATATCGTGACGCTCGCGCGCTGCGCTTACACGGGCGCGCAAAAATTCGGCACGCTCGTATGGTCGGGCGACATTCCCTCCACGTTTGAAAGCCTTGCGGCGCAGGTAAAATCGGGACTTAACATGGCGATGTGCGCCATACCGTGGTGGACGACCGACATAGGCGGTTTTTACGGCGGCGACGCGTCAAGCGAATACTTTCGCGAGCTTATCGTGCGCTGGTTCCAATACGGCGTGTTCTGCCCCGTGACAAGACTGCACGGCAACCGCGCCGGTCAGGATCGGACTCGCGGCATAATCGAGCCTACCGGCGGCGGCAACGAGCTTTGGAGCTTCGGCGGCGACGTGTTTAAAATCTTAAAAGACCTAACGCTCCTACGCGAAAATCTTCGCCCCTACGTGGAAAAACACATGGAGATTGCCTCAAAAACCGGCGCGCCCGTCATGCGCCCGATGTTCTTCGACTACCCCGACGACGAGGAATGTTACACTGCCGGCGAACAGTACATGTTCGGCGACGACATTCTCTTCGCCCCGATCGTACACCGCGCCCAAACCGAAAAAACCGTTTACCTCCCCGACGGCGACTGGATCTTCACAAGAACAAAAGAAACCTACCGCGGCGGCAAAACCTACACGCTCGGCGCAAAAATCAACGAATTTATCGCCTTCGTAAAAAAGGGCGCGGACATTATAAACATATTCTAAAAAAAGGACGATTACCGTCCCTTTTTTCACCTCAACTCTATCGTTATCTCCTTGTCCCTGTCACACACAAGCACGCCGTCCCTCACCTCAAGCACAGCCGCCTGTATCGACGAGCGACGCTCCGCCGCCTTTGTATCATCGAGCATATTACCCTTCCTCTCGGGATGCGTAAAATAAAAAATATACGCCTTACCGCCGCTTACGTACACATCGGCGTGATTCGCCATAACACCGTCATCCTTACGCGTACCGCCCTTTTCAAGTATACGCTCCTTCTGCTTCGTCCACCTCGTAAGATCCGACGAAAAATACACGTCAAGACCGTTCCAGCAATCCGTTATAAGCCAATACCTACCGCCAAACTCAAACACATTCGCGCCCTCATGCGGCACATCGTCCGCCGCGCACCCTTTCACTTCCCAATTCACCAAGTCCGCACTGTCCGCGTAATACGTATGCGAACCGCGCTGCTCATCCTTGTACCACATACGGAACACTCCGTCACTCATACGGAAAATACACGCATCTATAACTCTGTCCGAGTTAAGCTCAAGCTTTTTCTTAAACTCCCAATTTATAAGGTCCTTTGACGTATAATACAAAATATATCTCGGCGCGTTCCAGTCGGCGGGAATACCGGGCACGTAGCTCACATACATATGATATATACCGCCGTGACGTATGATTTCGGGTGCCCAATAAGTATTTTTACCCTCACCGTACTCAAGCCCCTTACATATCCCGACGTACTCCCACGAGTTTCCGTTATCGCGGCTTTCGGCTATGCCTATATCGGAGCCGTGCACCCACATAACGCCCTCCTCGTCGGCGTCGGCGCGGCGTGCGGTGTAAAACATATAGTGCGTACCCGTTTCCTCGTTGTACACGACCACGGGATCGGCGGCACCGTTATGTATCGGATCGGTAAACAATGGCGCGTTCGCGGTTTTCATATCATTCATTTCCTTTCTTTTTCCCTTATTTATTCACTAATTATATATTACAAACGAAAATATGTCAATTTAATGTTTGCAAAACGCGCGAAATATGTTAAAATAAATATCGGGAGCACGCGAAACGTATCGACGGGTGGAGCTTCCCGAAAGATTTTACATAAATTTAAGATAGGCTTAAATTCGATTTTACATTGATATTGTATAATTTTAACATAGGTTTTACATTAGAGCTACAAAAGAGGTGTGCTTATGAACATATTTCAGATATTCCAAATGTGCGGCGGTCTTGCGATGTTCCTTTACGGAATGAACGTAATGGGCGACGCGCTGAAAAAGCTTGGCGGCGGCAAACTCGAGGTGATACTTGAGAAGCTTACGTCAAACAAGATCATGGGCGTGCTTTTGGGCGCGGTCGTGACCGCCGTGATACAGTCGTCGGGCGCGACGACGGTTATGGTGGTCGGTTTCGTAAACTCCGGTATTATGAAGCTCACGCAGTCGCTGAGCGTCATGATGGGTGCGAATATCGGTACGACGGTGACGGCGTGGATACTCAGCTTGTCAGGCGTGCACGGCGACAGCCTTATCGCGAATATCGTCAAGCCCGAAAACTTTACTCCCATACTCGCGCTCGCCGGTATCGTGCTGCTTATGGCGGCGAAGAGCGACAAGCATAAGAATATCGGTAATATACTCGTGGGCTTTTCCGTTCTCATGTTCGGTATGACGACTATGTCGTCCTCCGTCGCGGGACTTGGCGACTCCCCCATGTTCACAAGCCTTTTGCTTATGTTCTCGAACCCGATACTCGGTATGGCTGTCGGCGCGCTGCTTACGGCGATAATACAGTCGTCGTCCGCGTCGGTCGGCGTGCTGCAGGCGCTGAGTGCGACGGGACAGATCACGTTCGGCACGGCGATACCTATTTTGCTCGGTCAAAATATCGGCGCGAGTATCACGGCGCTCGTGTCTTGCATAGGCACGAATAAAAACGCGAAACGCGCCGCCGTGGCGAATTTATACATAAAGATCATAAGCGCGATACTGTTCCTCATCGTGTTCTACTCGCTCAACGCCCTTATCGGCTTCGCGTTTATGGACTCGCCCATAAACACGCTCGATATAGCCGTTATACACACTCTCTTTAACGTCGTTTCGACGATCGTCCTGCTTCCGTTTACAGGTCTTATCGAGAAGCTGGTACGCCTCACGATAAAAGAGGGCGCTGAAAAGAGCGCGTTTGCGGTGCTCGACGAAAGATTTCTGCAAACACCGTCGTTCGCGGTGGAGCAATGTATGGCGCTCGCGACGAATATGGCGTATATAGTGAAGGACAGCTTCACTTTGGCGCAGGACTGTGTGGCTAAGTATTCCGAAAAGAACGATAAGCTCGTTATAGAAAACGAAAACATGGCGGACGAGTACGAGGACGCGCTCGGCGCGTATCTTGTAAGGCTGTCCGCGCAAGACCTCAGTAAAACGGACGCGCAAAAGGTGTCGATACTTCTCCACTCCATATCGGACTTTGAGAAAATGACGGACTACACCTCCGACCTCGTGTTTACCGCGCGTGAAAAGCGCGATAAGGACGTTCATTTCTCCGAGAAGGCAAGGCAGGAGATAACCATTATGGTCAGCGCCGTCGGCGAGATAATCGACCTCACCATAAACGCGTTCTCCGATGACGACGTAAAGCTTGCCAACAAGGTCGAGCCGCTTGAGGACGTAATAGACCGTCTGCGCAACGACCTCAAAAACCGTCATATACGCCGTATGCAGGAGGGCAGGTGCAGTGTCAACCAGGGCTTTGTGTTCACCGACTACATCACATCGCTTGAGAAAATATCAGACCACTGCGCAAACGTCGCGGCGGCTATTATCGAGCTGCACGATGAGAATTACGACGTTCATAACATAATGAGTATGAGGCGCGACAGGGACGAGTACAAGGAAATGTACGTTTCGTTCAGCAAGAAGTACGCGCTGCCGTTTTCAACGTCGGGCGGAGCGCAGGCTGAAGCTTAACGCTTTGCGGGGAGATGATATGTATGAACAAAATATACTGTGTTGAAGATGATGAAAGCATAAGAGAGCTTATAACCTACGCCGTAAAGTCGGCGGGATTTGACGCGGAGAGCTTTGAAAGCGCGTCGTCGTTTGAAAAACGGCTGAAAACGTCGCTGCCGTCAATGGTGCTGCTCGATATAATGCTCCCCGACAAGGACGGTATAGACATTTTGCGCGATATAAGAAAAAACGCGCGCACAAAGAATCTGCCTGTGATAATGCTCACGGCGAAGGGCACGGAAAGCGATAAGGTAAAGGGCTTTGAAAACGGCGCGGACGATTATGTCACGAAGCCCTTCGGAGTTATGGAGCTTATCTCGAGAATAAAGGCGGTGCTCCGCCGCAGCGCGGGGCAAAGTCCCGACGTTATAGACTACAAGGGCATCGTTCTCGACAACAGCAGCCGCAGCGTAAGCGCGGACGGCGAGGACGTGACGGTAACGTACAAGGAGTTTGAGCTTTTAAAGTACCTTATGACGCATAAGGGCACTGTCGTGCCGAGAGAGGTACTGCTCGAAAAAATATGGGGCTACCACTTTGAGGGCGAAAGCAGAACGCTCGATGTTCATATAGGCAGCCTGCGCCATAAGCTCGGCGCTAAGGGTAAATGTATAGAAACCATAAGGAATGTGGGATATAAAATATGAGAAAGGTTATAAATAATACACTGCGGATATTCACCATATCCGCAGTTCTTGTAACTACGCTGCTTGTCTTTGTGGCGTATTACGCTCAGTTTTCGCTAAAGGAGCACGAGGACATACGCTCCCGCGCGGATTTGATGGCTTCATGCCTCGAGAAATACAGCGAGGACAGCGTTCTCGGTATACTCCATAACGCGTACGACGGCGCGGCGGATCTGCGCGTGACGCTCGTCGACGGCGGCGGCAGCGTGCTCTATGACAATACCGGGGACGCGCCAAGCATGGATAACCATATGGAAAGACCTGAGATAGTCGAAGCGTTTGAAAAAGGCTTCGGCGAGGGAAGCAGAAAATCGAGCACGACGGGCGGACGGATATATTATTACGCCGTGAAAATGAGTGACGGAAACGTCCTGCGTCTGGCGCAGCCGACAAACGTCGTGCGCGGTATGACGATGGGTATTGTGCCCATAGTCGCGGCGATACTTCTCGCGGTGATCGCGGCGGCGTTCTATATATCGAAACGTCTTACGCGCAACATAATGGAACCCATAAACAGTATTGATATAAACAATATACGAGAAACCAAGATATACGACGAGCTGAAGCCGTTTTTGGAGCGTATAGCGAACGAGAACGAGGAAAGAGCGAGGACGGAGAAGATACGCCGCGAATTTACCGCGAACGTGTCGCACGAGCTTAAAACGCCTCTCACTGCGATTTCCGGCTACGCGCAAATGATAAATAACGGCATGGCTAAGAGCGAGGATATAAGCGAGTTCAGCAAAAAGATAGAAAAGGAGTCCGACAGGCTCCTGACGCTTATAGACGACATAATAAATCTTTCGAGCTTGGACGAGATCGGCGGCATAGAGGACGCGGAAACGGTGGATCTGTCGCGTATAACCGAGGATGCGATACGCGTGATAGAGAAGGCGGCGAGGGAGCGCGGTATACAGATATTTTACAGCAAGGCTCCCGCGCTCATAAAGGGCAATCCGACGCTTATCGGCGAGCTTGTCTATAATCTACTCGACAACGCCGTGAAATACAACAAGGATGGCGGCAAAATAACCGTGTTCGTCGGCGAAACCGGAAACGGCGTGGAATTTTCCGTAAAGGATACCGGTATCGGCATACCCGAGGACGAAACCGAAAGGATCTTCGAGCGCTTTTACAGAGTGGATAAAAGCCACTCGAAAAAGGTCGGCGGCACCGGTCTTGGACTTTCCATAGTCAAACACGTCTGCGCCTGCCACAACGCGGAAATAAGAGTGAAAAGCAAGGTCGGCGAGGGCACGACCATGTACGTCACGTTCCCAAAAGACAAAAAAGAGGAAAATTAATTCAAAATAAGGTGAAATTACATTAAAAATAGGTGCAAAAACGGTCAAAAACAGTGCAAAAGCAGGTAAAAAACGAACGATAACGAGGTAAAAATAAGCCAAAACAGGCGAAAACGCGGGCGAAAACGAGGTAAAAATCAGCGAAAACAAGTGAAAAAACGGACGATAACACGGTAAAAACGGTGCAAAAGCAGGTAAAAAACGGACGAAACAGCGGTAAAAACAGCGCAAAACAGGCGAAAAAACGGACGAAAAAGCGGCAAAAATCAGCGAAAACAGGCGAAAAAACGAACGCTAACACGGTAAAAACAGCGCAAAACAGGTGAAAAAACGGGCGAAAACGCGGTAAAAATAAGCCAAAACAGGTGAAAAAAACGGACGATAACAGGGTAAAAACGGTGCAAAAGCAGGTAAAAAACGGACGATAACAGGGTAAAAATAAGCTAAAATAGGCGAAAAAGCGGGCGAAAACGGGGTAAAAATAAGCGAAAATAAGTGAAAAAAGCGGACATATAGGGTGAAAAAAGCCCTGATATGTCCGTTTTTTACGCGTTTATATATTCTTTTTTACCGGTTTTCCGAACACCGGAAGTCCGTTTTCGTCATAGTCAAAAACCTTCGCGCGGGCGTGACGGTTGTTGTCGTGAAGCGGATCTCCGGGCGTTTCCTTGTAGCCTCGGCTGTGGTACACGAGCACATCTCTACCCCTGTCTGTTGTGAAGGAATTATGTCCCGGACCGTACTGCGCCGTTTCCTCGCAGCTCATAAACACCGGTCTGTCACTCTTGTGCCAAGAGATCCTCTCCAAAAGATCGCTCTCCGCATCCGCCCACAACATCCCCATACAGTAGTGGCGGCCGGTGTCGGAGGCGGAGTAGGTCACGATGATTTTGCCGTTGCGGATGAGGACTGCCGGTCCTTCGTTCACCTCGAAGCCCTGCTTCTCCCAAAAGTATTCCGGTGTGGTGAGGAGCATCGGGCGCGTCGCGAGCGTCCACGGATTTTTCATGCGCGCTATATAAATATTCGACGGTCCGTTTTCAACCACCTTCTGCGCCCAGAGCGCGTACTGCTTGCCCTTATGCACAAAGCTCGTCATGTCGAGCGAAAAGCTTTCCACGCCCACGTTCACTCTGCCGACCTCCACCCACTTGCCCGTTATCGGGTTCACGTCGCGGCACATGAGCACGTATGGGCGTATGTCCCACACGTCCACGGAGTCGCCGGCGGTAAAGTATATATACCACACATTGTCGATATAATGAAGCTCCGGCGCCCATATGTGAGAGCCCATCTCGCCCGTGGAGTGCTTGTACCAAACAACGTAGGAGTCGGCGGTCAGAAGCTCGTTCAAGCTCCTCGCGCGGCGTATCTCGATACAATCGTACTGCGGCATGGTGCCGGTGAAGTAGTAATACCCGTCCGTATGCAAGTAAATATAAGGATCCGCGCGCTGGTAGACAAGCGGACTGTTATATTCAAAGTCTTTTTCCATAGTATTTTCCATAGCCTTTCTGTCACTAATATGTTATCAAATATCGGCAAAATGTTTCAAAACACCAAAAAATCCGCCTTTTTTCTCATAACAACCTATATTATAATATCAAAAGACGGATTTGTAAACATTTATTTTGTAAATTGTCTGCCCGTATTGTCGATTATATAATTTTCACGGTATATAAGCTCCGATACTGTGGCAAATTCGTATTGGCACTCAAGCGCTTCGAGTATCTTCGGCAAGACCTTCGCGGTGTTTTCCGTGCCGTTATGCAGAAGGATTATATCTCCCGCCGACGTTTTCTTCACGCTCCTGTCGTATATCGCCTGCTCGGACGCTCCGCCGTAGTCTATGGAGTCCACCGACCACTGTATATACGTTCTGCCGCTGTTTTCCACGGCTTTAACAACGGTATCGTTATAGCCGCCGGACGGAGCGCGCATAAGGTACGGCTTCTCCCCCGTCACCTCGGCTATTACAGCGTCGCATTTATCCAAATCGTCCGTTATTTCGCCCGCTGACAGCTTTGTATAGTCGGCGTGGTCATACGAGTGGTTCCCTATCTCGTGTCCGCGCTCGCTTATCTTCCTGAGCGCGTCGGGGTACTTTTTTGCCCACGTGCCGACGACGAAGAACGTCGCCTTGCAGTTATACTTGTCCAGCGTGTCAAGGATGTCGTCTATATCATCGTCGTTCCACGCGCAGTCGAACGTCACGGCTATTTTATTGTCCGCGCGTTCCACGCTGTAAATCGGCACCTCTCGCCCGTTCACTCGGAAAACGCTCACCGCCCTCGGCGCGTTTATACATATGATCGGCACAGCCGCGATAATAAGCGCGGCTATTATCAAATGCTTAAGCTTTACCACGACAACGCCCATGAAGCCGCGCCTCCTTTAACGGTAATTTATGTTACCATTATATTCGCGCCGCTTCCCTTTTATTACTTTATCGCAATTATAAAAGCCATGAAGGGAGGTTCTTTTGCGTTTCGCTCTTGGGCTTTGCTTTCTCCTCTTTTTTCACCGTTTCTTTTTTCGGAGCCGATTTTTTAACTTGTTTGGTCTTTTTTTCCGTCTTTTCGGCGGCGCGTTTTGTGTCCCTTGCCGCCGCTGTTCTTCTAACAGTTTTTTTCGATTTGAGTGTTTTTATACATTCCTCTATTTCCTCTTCCGTTTCAAGCGGCTCGCTTATAAAACGTCCCGAAAACAGCTTGCCTTGTCTGTTATGGACGCGGTTAAAATATCTCGCGTAGCTCGTCGTCACGGGCTTCATGGTCATTGAAATTCCCTTTGTTCCCTCTTTTACGGCAAGGCGTATCTCGTTTTTTGATATGTAATATCCGTGGACTATACCCGTCGCAAAATTCTTTTCCAGTATTTGCACGAACTGTTTCTTGTCGTCCTCGGTGACAAAAAGCTCCTCGCCTCTGAGCACTATGTAATAGTTGCCGCTTTTGCTTATTTTTCTCGCTTCTCGCGCCATTTTTACTGTCCCTCCTTTTTTATTTATTTTATTTTATCACAAAATCGGCGGGGACACTAAAACATTTTGATTACATTTTAAAGACAAGTCAGTAATAAAGCGTTTTTATACAGAATAATTATATACAAAACCAAGGAGGGATAACGTATGGAAGTCTACCATAACAAAACAGTCAAGGAAACCGCCTCGCTGCTCGGTACGGATGTTAAAACAGGTCTTACGACGGAGGAAGCGAAAAGGCGGCTTGGGGTGTACGGTAAAAACGAGCTTCGCCGCAAGAAAAGGAAGAGCGTGATCGTAAGGTTTTTTGAGCAGTTTAACGACTTTATGATTTTGATACTTTTAGCCGCCGCCGCGGTGTCGTTCATCACGTCGCTTATGCAGGGTGACGCGGACATTACGGAGCCCGTCATTATCCTCGCCATAGTTGTTTTAAACGCGCTTTTGGGCGTTATTCAGGAAAAACGCGCGGAGAAGAGCCTCGAAGCGCTAAAGAAGCTGTCGTCGCCGCACGCGCGCGTTATGCGAAGCTCAAACGTGCTCACGGTAAACGCGTCCGACGTTGTGCCGGGCGACATACTGATACTTTCAGCCGGCGACCTCGCCGCGGCGGACTGCCGCCTTATAACGTCGAACAACCTCACCGTAGACGAATCCTCGCTTACGGGTGAAAGTATGAACGTTGAAAAGGACGCTTCGTACATGCCCGATGAATTTTCACCTCTCGGCGACAGAAAGAATTTCCTTTTTGCGTCCACGTCGGTCACCGGCGGCAAGGGCAGCGCGATAGTGACCGCCACGGGAATGAACACGGAGGTGGGACATATCGCGGATATGCTGCTTACGGACGAGGCGGAGCAGACACCGCTTCAGAAAAAGCTCGCCGATACGGGAAAGACGCTCGGTATCGCGGCGCTCGCGATATGTCTTGCGGTGTTTATAATGGGGCTTGTGCGCCGTCTGCCGCCGTTCGATATGTTTATGACAGCCGTTTCGCTCGCCGTGGCGGCGATACCCGAAGGATTGCCCGCCATAGTGACGATAATGCTCGCGATAGGCGTTATGCGCATGTCAAAGCGTAACGCGATAGTGCGTAATCTTCCATCGGTGGAAACACTGGGCAGCGCGTCCGTGATATGCTCGGACAAGACGGGGACGCTGACGCGCAATAAAATGACCGTCACGTCGTCGTATACCTGTGACGAAAAAATGCTGTACCGTCTTTGCATGATGTGCTGCGACAGTGAGGATGAGCACAGAGATCCCACCGAAGGCGCGCTTATCGCCGCCGCGAAGCAGCACGGTTTCGACAAATCGGCGCTTGACAAGAAGTACAGGCGGATAGACGAGATACCGTTCGACTCCTCGAGAAAGCGCATGACGACGATGCACAGGGACATAAAGGGCTATAAAACGATCGTCAAGGGCGCGGTGGAATTCGTGCTGCCGCTTTGCAAAAATAATTACAACGGTCAGAAAACGCTCCCGCTTTCGAGCAGCGGCAGGAGGAAGATACTCGCCGAAAATGCCAAAATGACAAACGAAGGTCTGCGCGTGATAGCCGTCGCGTACCGTGACGATTACTTAAAAGCGCCGATAAACGAGGAAAATATGACGTTTATCGGTCTTATCGGCATAGAGGACCCGCCGAGGAAGGAAGCCGCCGCGTCCGTGGCGCGGTGCAAAAAGGCGGGTATACGCCCCGTGATGATAACGGGCGACCACGCGGGCACGGCGCTTTCCGTGGCGAAGCGTATCGGTATCGCAAGCAGTAAGTCGCAGGTCATGACCGGCGGTGAGCTTGATAAGATATCGGATGAGGAGCTTGCAAAAATCATAAACGGATACAGCGTGTTCGCGCGCGTCACGCCGTCGCATAAAATGAAAATCATAAAGGCTTTGAAGGCGAACGGTGAAATCGTCGCCATGACCGGTGACGGTGTAAACGACGCGCCCGCGCTTTCCGCCGCCGATATAGGCTGCAGCATGGGTATAACGGGTACGGACGTAGCCAAGTCCGCGTCCGATATGATACTTACCGACGACAACTTCGCGACTATCGTGTACGCGGTGCACGAGGGCAGAAGTATTTTCGCGAACATCAAAAAGGCGGTGCAGTTCCTGCTTTCAAGCAATATAGGTGAAATACTTACGGTGTTTATGGGCATAGTGTTCGGGTGGTCGTCGCCGCTTACGGCGATACAGCTTCTGTGGGTAAATCTCGTCACAGACTCCCTCCCCGCGATAGCGCTCGGGCTCGACGCGCCCGAAAGCGATATAATGGAGAAAAAGCCGCGTTCGCCGAAAAAAGGTCTGTTCGCGGACGGTCTTTGGGCTTCGATCATATTTGAGGGTATGATGATAGGCGCGCTCGCTCTTCTCGCCTTCTCCGTGGGCGCGAACCTGTTCGGCGGTCTTATGGCGGGCAGGACGATGGCGTTCGCGGTGCTCAGTATGTCTGAGCTCGTCCACGCGTTCAATATGCGCAGCGAACATTCCGTGATCAAGGCGGGACTGTTTAAAAATCCGTACCTCGTGTTTTCGCTTGTCGCCGGAATCGTATTGGAGGTGTCGGTCATATCCGTGCCGCGACTTGCTCAAATATTCGGCGTGGTGCCGCTTGACTTTGTGTGCTGGCTCACAGTCGCCGCGCTGTCAGTCATGCCGCTTGTGATAGTGGAGGCGCAAAAGGCGGTCACGGCGCGTATATTAAAAAAGCGCGGGTGACGGGAAAATGCTTATTGCGCGGTTTTGGGGGCGTGTGAGGGTAAAAATTAAATTTTTTTGATTTTACCTATTGCAAATTTATTTGAAATGAGTTATAATTGTATGCAGTGAAGATGATTTTAAGCCAAAGAGGGTTTAGGAGTTCGCTCCTATACCCTCTTTATTTTTTTATCGGAGGTAGTTGCAGATGATGGTGACCGGCGATAATATATCCATATCAAGTGCGCTTGCGGATTATCTGGAGGCGGTTTATGAAATTTCAAAGACGAAGCCCAATGTCAGAATAACCGATATAGCGGTGCGCCTCGGCATCTCGAAGCCAAGTGTGAACAGAGCCGTGAATACGCTGAAAAAACAGGGGCTCGTCATACATGAGCCTTACGGCGATATTGTGCTCACGGAGCGCGGGCGCGAAATGGGTGAAACGGCGCATACGCGTCATTGTATGATCAAGAAGTTCCTTGTGAAGGTGCTGCGTCTTGGTGACGCGGAGGCGGAAAAGGAGGCTTGTCGGATCGAGCATAATATAAGTCAGAATACGGTGGAAAAGATGAAGATCTATATGGAAAAGTAAAGTGTTTTTCTGCACACCCTTCGGGGTGTGTTTTTGTGTGTTTACTGTACGGATTTTTGTACAGTGAATGTGCACCTCTTATGGGACAGCGTGCACGCGCGTTTCCTCACGGAGGATTTGACAGTGAAATAATAAAATGGTAAACTGTAATAGGCGGTGATTTTATGGGAAAGACAGTGTTATACGTTTACGCGATGACAAACGATTCGGGATTTGCTCCGTGCGTGGCGGATGGTCTGCTTACGCTTGCGTGCTGCAAGGGCGGTAAAAAAGGTGGAATGAGATTGAGCGCGGCAAAGCATTTTAAAGCCGGAAACGACGTATGGGTGCTCGGCGTGTGTGGAAAAAGTTTCGCGGACAGATACGGTAAAACGGCTTACTCACCTGTTTACCTTGCAAGAATAACAGACGTAATGGAAATGACGGAATATTATAAAGACGATAAGTACCGCAGCAGAATCGACGGCAAAGCATACGAATTAAAAAACGGCGTTCTTACGGCAACCGAGTATAATCCGCACGGTAAGGATGATCGGGAAAAGGACATCGGCGGAAAGTATGTGTTGCTTTCCTCCAATTTTACATACTGGGGCGATAAATGCGGAGAAAACGGAAATCCGATAGAGCCCTGTTTCCCGTCTGTATTTCATACGAATAGCGGCAAATGCGGGATTGACAAGCATTACAGAGGCTATATTGTAGACGAGGATTTTCCCGAATTTGCCGAAAAAGCGTTTGAATTGAAATGGATCCCCCGCCCCGATGCGGAGCCCTCTTATAATATAATAAGTACGAGAACGATCAACGGTTCATACATTCCCGACGAGGATGAAAATTCGGAGGAAGAGGTAAAGACCTGTTTTTCATGCGGAAGAGTGAGAAAATGAAGGTAATACTGTCACGCAAAGGCTTTGACAAAGCGAACGGCGGATGCGCAAGCCCGATACTTCCAAACGGTACAATGCTGTCGTTGCCCATTCCGTCGAATGACGATGTTAAATTCAGCGACCTGCAGTACGGCGGCAAATCGTATTACGACATAATAAAAAGTATAAATCCGAATTTTTCCGCCGAATACTGTCACCTTGATCCTGATATAAGAGAAGGAATAAGAAAAAACGCCGTTTCGGATTGGAAGCCGGCGTTCGGTCAGATCGGTGCAGCTCAAGGTGAACTTAAAAACGCCGGCGTAGACGTCGGCGACATATTTTTGTTTTTCGGTTGGTTCAGGCGCGTAAGAGAAACGGAAAACGGCTATAAATTTATTACGCGCCGGCACGGCGGCAGCTTTTACGATTACGCCGACTTACACGCCGTTTACGGGTATATGCAGGTCGGGAAAATAATTACCGATAAAGCGGAAATCGAAAAATATCCGTGGCACCCTCATGCGAGCGCCGAGCATACCCGACATAAAACAAATGCCTTGTACATACCTGCCGAAAAGCTTAGCTTAAATCCTAAAATGCCCGCCTTCGGCACGCTCGACTACCGCAAAGACCGCGTACTTACAATGGAAAACAAGTCGCGCGCCGTGTGGAATTATTATGATTTCCTTGCTCCCGACAAGGTGTACGGGAACAGAAAAAACTCGGCTGAAAACGGCAGGTTGTTTTACGGCGGAATATGGCAAGAGCTTATCGTAAACGAATCCGATAAGCTCCTTGAATGGGTTAGTAAAATATTAAGTTAGCGGCACACCCTTCGGGGTGTGTTTTTTGTGCTCAAAATCAATACTTGTCATTCGTCATATATTCCAAATGCCGCCTGTAGCGCTTTGGGATTTCAATCGGCACATCATAGCCAATTTCCTTAAGAAACGCCGTTATAATGTCAATGCCGTCCCTATAAAATCGCTCAATGCGCTTTTCCTTGTTCCGTATACCCTTGTAGGTCGGCGGGCAGACAAACGTCCAGTCCGCGCCTTCTTCGTCGAAAATTATCCTAAAATATTCGTCGATATTGTAAGCATCGAGCGCCCTCGCAAGCAAAATATGATGCTCCGCGCCCTCGTCCAAAAGCGACACCACCGCCCGCGTTCCGTCGTGCGATATAACTGCCATCATCGGCTCGCCGCCCCGCGCCAAAAAATCCGTCCGTGCCTCGTCCGTGCCGTAGTATTTTATTATCTCCATTTTTTTAACCTCGCGATTACAAATTAACAAAAAACCGTATGAATACAATTCATACGGTAATGGTGACTCGTGCGGGAATCGAACCCGCGTTGCCGGCGTGAGAGGCCGGAGTCTTAACCGCTTGACCAACGAGCCATACAGCTTTTATATAATACCATAAAAAAATATGTTTGTCAAGAAAAAAAGGACGGATTTTGAAAAAATTTTCAAAACCCGTCCCCTTCGCTTATTACTTATACAGCGGGTATTTATCGCAGAGAGCCTTAACTCTTGCGCGTACCTCATCCTTTGTACCCTCGAAGTCCTTTATGGTCATGGCGATAAGCTTACCTATCTCGACCATATCGTCCTCTTTAAAGCCGCGCGACGTTGACGCGGGAGTGCCTATTCTAAGACCGCTTGTGATGAACGGACTTTTAGTGTCGAACGGGATAGCGTTCTTGTTGACGGTAATGCCGACCTCGTCGAGCATATGCTCCGCGTCCTTACCGGTAACGCCGGTGTCGGTGAGATCCAAGAGCATGAGGTGGTTGTCCGTACCGCCCGAAACAAGCTTAAATCCTTCGTCCTGAAGCGTTTTCGCGAGTACCGCCGCGTTCTTTACGACCTGCTTCGCGTATTCCTTAAAGCTCGGCTCAAGCGCCTCCTTAAAGCATACCGCCTTTGCCGCGATCGTGTGCATCAGGGGACCGCCCTGAATACCCGGGAATATAGCCTTGTTGATTTTCTTCGCAAGCTCCTCATCGTTCGTGAGGATAAGACCGCCTCTGGGACCTCTTAGCGTCTTGTGCGTGGTCGTTGTAACGACGTCCGCGTACGGCATCGGCGAGGGATGCTCGCCCGCCGCGACAAGACCTGCGATGTGCGCCATGTCGACCATGAAGTACGCGCCGACCTCCTTCGCGATTTCGGCAAACTTCTCAAAGTCGATAACTCTTGGGTACGCGCTCGCGCCCGCAAGAATGAGCTTGGGCTTATGCTCCAGAGCAAGTTTGCGAACCTCATCATAGTCTATCGTGTTCGTGTCCTCCGTAACGCCGTATGGTACGATGTTAAAATACTTACCCGACATATTTACCGGCGAACCGTGGCTCAGATGACCGCCGTGCGCAAGGCTCATCGAAAGAACCGTGTCGCCCGGTGTAAGCAGTGCGAAGAACACAGCCATATTTGCCTGCGCGCCGCTGTGCGCCTGCACGTTCGCGTAGCCCGCGCCGAACAGCTTCTTTGCGCGTTCGATCGCAAGGTTTTCCACAACGTCCACGTGCTCGCAGCCGCCGTAATAGCGCTTACCGGGGTAACCCTCCGCGTACTTATTTGTAAGCGGTGAGCCGTTAGCCTCCATGATGCGCTCCGAAACAAAGTTCTCCGACGCGATGAGCTCGATTTTATTGTTTTGACGGTTGGTTTCGTCCTGAATAGCCGCGTAAACCTCCGGATCGAAGGACTTCATCTTCTCATATTTTTCCATGTTAATTAATTCCTTTCTGAAAATGTTCTTATAGGAGCTATTATATAATTTATTTTGCCAAAGTGCAACCCTTTTGACGTATTTTTTGTCAAAAACGGGCACATTTGGTTTTTCACTTCTTCAAAGTACCGATTTTCAGATCATCGATTTCGGTCGCCCATTCAAAGTTCTTTTCCTGTCTTACCGCAAGAACCTCTATCGCGCCAAAATTCTCGGCGTTGTAAAATTCCATATCGTCGACCTTCTTGCCGTTGATCGTGAGCGTGCACTTTTTCGCCGCGAAGTCGGCTGTGACGCTCACATGACATAACTTGTCAAGCGCCGTTACGCCCGTGCTCTTCCAGCCTTCCGTTTCAAGTCCGCCGTTTGAGATCGAGCCGCCTGTGGAGTATTCAAGTCCCGTGCCGACAACGGTGCGTATGCCAAGGAATACCTTGCCGCTGTCGTCCGCAAGGCGTATCTCGCCGTAAGATGTACCGCCGGTGCACTCGCCCGGGAGCCAGTCAAATTCGATAAGCGCGTTGTCCTTCATCGCGAACGGAGCCGTGTAGACGGCGTTTCTGTTACCCTTTGACGCGCCCGATATTGCCATGACATTACCGGTGCCGCTTTTCGTTACCCCGATACTGTCAAGCGGAGCCGGCTTTGTGCCTGCCCAGCCCGCGGCGTCGCCCGCGCTGTAGCTTTCAAAATCCTCGTCAACGTAGATGTTCCACGTGTTGCCGTCGCCGTCGGTGTACTCCGTGTGTTCCGCCGTAAGCGCGGGATCGGGAGTTGCCTCGGGCTCGGGTGCTGCCTCGGGCGCGGGGAGTACGCCCGTTTTCATACCCTCGACGTATCTGTCGGACTCGTCCTTATCGTAGAACGCGTGCTTGCCGAGATAGATGAGCTTTCTGTCGCCGTCCCACTCGACCTGCATACCGACCGCCTCAGCCATAGCGCGCAGCGGTATCATTGTCCTGTCGTTTATAGAGGCGGCGGGAACGTCGAGCGTGTACGGCTTGTCGTTTACAGTGTATTCCGCCTTGTCGAGCGTCATTTTTACGTTGTAACCGTTACCGGCGAAAGTCACCTCGCGCGTGTCGCCGTTCCAGCCCACGGTCATGCCAAGGTTTTCCGCGATAAAGCGTACGGGTACAAGCGTTCTGCCGTCAATTATCGTAGGCGCGACCTTATCGTCCTCGGGATCTATCTTAACGATGTCGTTGCCGACGATTGCGTTCGGGCTGTCGGCGAGCAGCTTCATGCTGAACGTGCTCGGTTTTGTGCCGGTTATCTTGTACGTCTGATGCGTGCCCGTCAAATCGGGGTTTGTAAGCTTTTCGCCGTCCTTTATAACGTAGCCCTCGAATACGGGTACTTCGGTCGTTTCCGCGCCGAGGTAGTAGCTGACGTTCGCGGGCTGGTTGTAGTGGTTGTTCTGCATTGCGATCGACGCTCTGTAGAAGGAATCGTGCATAAGCGTCGGGATTTTGTACGACGTGGGAATGGCGGTCGAGTAAATTCTTATCTCTTTTTCGTCCTTCGTCTTGAAGATTATCTCGTCGCGCCAGTCGCCGAAAATATCCGCCGCCGCGCACGGTACGGCTTTTGTGCCGCTGTTCGACGCGCAGCCGTCGGCAGTCATGAGAATGTCTACCGTCTTATCCTCCCAGTTCCACTTTGAAACCGTTATGTCGTCAAGGAACTCGCTCAGCAAATCACCGTCCCAGTAAACCTTGAAGTTAACGGGCAGACAATTTACCGTCGCCTCCGAGCCGTCGGGATTTCTGAACGAAATTTCGTTCCACACGCTGTCTGTTATTCTCTCGTCCTTAAACGTGGACGGGTTCTGCGCCGTGGACGCCCATACCTCGTAGCCCTTGTGCGTCGGGTCGATGTCGCCCGCGCGGCTTCTGCCGGTGTCCTTGTTCTTGCCGTAACCCCACGCGACCTGACCGGTACGCGCGTCGTGCAAATCGGTGTTCGCCATAAGCGGGTGGTTCTCGTGGCAAGCCCAAACGAGGTAGCCGTCAAAATCGGGATCCATCTTCGCAACGTCGAATGCGTCGCCGTGAAGGAGCTTCTGCGCCTTGCCGTCATTATCGTAAGCCTTTGTCGCATACATCTGCGTACCGTCGTGGTCTATAGCAGCCGGACCGGAAAGAATTTCATCCTTACCGTCAAAGTCAACATCGGCTACTGCCATATTGTGGTTCCACGCGCCCCAAATACTGTCGTCGTCGGCTTTGTTGGGCGTTAGGCACTGCCAGTCAACGACGAACTTACCGTTTTCGTCGAGGTGCCACGCCGCCGCGCGCACGTTATCCCACGCGCCGCGTACCATTACGACGCTCGGCGTGACCCCGTCGAGGTACGCCAGACCAAACAGGTAATGGCTCGCGCGTTTTGTGAGTCTGCCGGTGTCGGTGTAGTTGTACGACCACTCCGAAAGCGGTTCTTTTACGGGCAGCAGGTCGGTTCTGTCAAGCTCCGCGCCCGTCGTGCCGTCGTATACCGACAGGAACTCGGGAGTTGAAACAACATACTGTCTGTCCTGGAAAATAGCGAGATTGTTCGCGTCTTTCGTGTAATCGGTTATTTTGTCGCCGTTCGTGTCGCCTATCTCGTTGCCCGCGCCGTCAATCGTGCCCTCAAACGAGCGCATAACGACCTCGGACTTGCCGTCGCCGTTGAAATCGTATGCCATGACGTTTATGTCGTGCTCGTTGATTTCGTTGGGACCGATGTCAATTGTCCACATATGCGTACCGTCCGTTTTATACGCCTCGATAAGCGGGTACGCCGTGCGCTCCTTAGTCGTGTCCATACTCGGGATACGGCGGAGAATGATCTCAAACTCACCGTCGCCGTCAAGGTCGGCTACCGAGCCGTCGTCGATGTTGTAACCGGCGCGCTCCTCGATTTTAAAGGATATGTAATTCTTATCCCACGCGGTAGTTTCCGTCGTAACACCGTTTTCCGCGCCATTGGCGACCTCACGCAGCTCGTACTTCGCGCCCGACGGTGCGCCGATGTCAAAGTAGCTCGACGCGTTTAACGGCTCGTTATTCAGCTTTTCGCCGTTTCTGTAGAGATTGTAGCACAGGCTGTTCGAGTCCGTGCCGAGGAAACGCCAGCTTACGAGTGTTCCGCCGTCTCCGGGAACGGCGGTAAGTCCGCGCGTCAGGTACTCGAACCGTCTTTCGTTCTTCGGACGGCTCTCGTAAAGCTTTTCGGTTTCTTCTCTGTCAGCAGCCTTAAACTCGTCGGTGTAGTGACCGAGCGTCATACCGTCAGCCTCCGCGCCCGTGTACTGCTCGTACTGTGCGAACGCGGTAGTGCATGACGCCGTGATTGACAAAGCCGCGAGAAACGCGATAAATTTTTTGTTCATAATATCATCCTTTCTTATTTAATCGATCCGTTTTTAACCTAACTTATATTATATTTCATTTCTGTCCAAAAATCAATACAGCGGCACGTTTAGAAACATATTTTTCGATTGCTCTCGATTGCGGTATTTTTTCTGCCTGACAAACGGGAATTTATAAAATTGACGCTGCGAAAGCATTTATCAGCCTTCTACTGTTTTCATCAACCTCATAGGAAAATTCAGGATGCCATTGAACACCCACTATAAACTTATGAGATGGCATATATATACTTTCAATCAAGCCATCTTCCGATATTGCCATCGCCTTAAAAACAGGCGACAGTTTTCTGATAGCTTGATGGTGATAGCTGTTTACTCCCATTTGCTCCTCGCCCAAAATATCATAGAGTGGCGTGTCAGTTAATATTGTGACTTGATGTGCGATCCTGTTGTACGGCGGCTTCATGTGATGGTTGACACAGCTGCCATTCTCTGCTGCTAAATCTTGGTATAAAGTCCCGCCATAGAGGGCATTCATAAACTGGATACCTCGGCAAATACCCAGTACAGATTTATCCATTTCTACGGCACTCGTTAAGATATATTGTTCCATTTCATCTCGTAATTTGCAGCATGAACCACACCACGGCTTGCGCTCATCATGATAAACGGACGGAGATACATCATGTCCGCCGGTCAGCAGAAATCCACCGCATATTTCAAGAAAATAATCTAACTCCCTTGTTTTCGAAGTAAGAGGCAGTATTAATGGTATAGCGTTTTCTTCCTCCAACATTTTCATATATCCCGGCAACATCCAGTAGCTCTTTTTTTCATCGTCATAAAGCGGCATTACACCGATTACTTTTCTCATTATTTTTTCATCTCACATTCCGATTTATTACTTCGTTCAATTGCAAAACAATTATACCATATCTGCCATAAAAAATCAATTCCGCCAATTGACGCGACAGACAAATTATGATAAAATAACGCGTAAGAAACGCAAAAAGGGGGCGCAAAAATGACAAAAAAGGAGCGCATAGCGAAATTAATACCGCTTTTGGACGCGGCTTACCCGAACGTGAAATGCACGCTCGAATACGAAACGCCGCTTCAAATGCTCATCGCGACACAGCTTTCGGCGCAGTGTACCGACGCGCGCGTAAACATCGTGACGAAGGACTTGTTCAAGAAATACAAAACGGCGGAGGACTTTGCGAACGCCGATTACGACGAGCTTTGCGAGGACATCAAGTCGTGCGGCTTTTACCGCAACAAGGCGCGCAACATCATCGAGTGCTGCCGACGCATTTTGGCGGTGTACGGCGGCGAGGTGCCCGACACGATGGAGGACCTGACAAGCCTTGCCGGCACGGGCAGAAAGACCGCCAACCTCGTGCTCGGCGACATTTTTGGCAAGCCCGCCATAGTCGTTGACACGCACTGCAAGCGTATCGCGAAGCGCATAGGGCTTACGTCGAACGACGATCCCACGAAAGTGGAAGCCGATTTGAGAAAGATCGTGCCGCCTGAGCGCGGGGTGCGATTGTGTCACCAATTTGTGGCGCACGGGAGGGCGTGCTGCACGGCGCGGAACCCTAAATGCGGTATTTGTCCCGTTGGCGAGGTGTGCAAAAGCGGGAAATAGAATAGGTTTTGTGCGGCACGAGAGGGATTGGGAATACAAAAAAAACACACAAAAACGCGCAAAAAATACGCAAAAAACGCGCAAAAACGCGCAACAAAACACACAAAAACGCGCAACAAAACACATAAAAACACACATAAAAACACATAAAAAACACATAAAAACACGCAAAAAGCACACAAAACACGCAAAAAAACACGCAAAAAGCACGCAAAAAACACGCAAAAACACACAAAAACGCGCAAAAAAACACACAAAAACGCGCAAAAAAACACACAAAAAAACATAAAAAAACACACCCCGAAGGGTGTGTTTTTGTTTTGGGTTTATTCGCCGTCAAGTGTCGGCATTTTGCCTACACCTACTGTGATGTCCTCATTATTGCCATCCTTAAATGTGTAGGTATGATCTACCTTAACCATGTGGTCGCCCCAAATTGCCTTGATATTTTGAGCAATTACAGCTGCCCAGCAGTTAGCCGCGTTGTATGTCGAGTGCAGTACGTCTGATACGTTGTATATCTTTGACAAATCGTTCAACTGCGCCTTATCTACAGTCGGATCGCCGTCAGCACCGTATGGATCTCCGTACTTGTCATGGAGGAACTTATAGCTGATAGCTGAAAGGTCAATATAGTCTACGTTATCGCTATGTTTTTCGCCCGCACCCATATATTCGTCAGCAACCTGCTTCATGTAGGATGTCCAAGCTACGCTTGCACTGTAGTCATGCTGTGAAGCGTTAGGCGAAACAAGAATCAGCTTCATATTCTTTGCAAGCGATTCATCTACCATATTTCTTACAGCAGTCTTCATCTTATCCTCTGTTTCATACGTCTTGTCGTTATATCCACTTTCAAGCACGAAGTAGTCGCCGTCCTTAGCGCTCTGCTGAATCTGCGTAAACGCACTGCCGTAAAGTCCGGGAGCCGTTACACCAGAGTTTGCAAGGTTAACAACTTCAATGTCATCGGTTATGTAGTCCTGAAGAACCTGTCCCCAACCTGTCTGCTGGAGATTATTTTCAGCACTGCCACCGTTGTAATACTTAGCTACAAGTGAATCACCGAGCACGTACATCTTTGTCTTTCTTGTTACAATTGACGGGCTCTTAACAACTTCAATCGCTTCTACAACACTTGTTACAGCTGTTGCATTTTTCTCATAGTCCATTGTGTGCATCTTTGCATAGCCCTCAGATACAACTATATCATTTACAACGTCTGTAGCTTTTGATCCATACTGGAGCATGTTGTTTATAAGAAGCTGATCGTTTGAATATATGTCTGCTCTTCTGCCACTCATAGTAACAGTAAAGTTGTATGTGTCAGCCGGTATAGCAAATGTATATCTTTCATCGCCCGCGCCTATCGTGTCAGCCTCAAATATCGGAGCTACCTCGTACTTAGCCGCGTCTGTTGTGTCGATGTTTATCTTTGTGCCGTCATAAACCTTTTCCGTCTTTGTCTTAGCCGGCTCCATTGAAGCAAGGCTCTTCCAGAAGAATACCTTTGTATTCGCGTCAGCCGGAGTTAAGTCGATTTCAGTTCCTACCGCAACATCTACCGGCGCTGAAACATCTGTCAAGGTTCCATCTGCATACGTAGCTGTAATCTTAACACCTGCATCCGCAGCAATCGTCTTAGTTGCATTCAAGTCTATTTCTGTCTGCTTAACTTGATTACCGCTAGCGTCCGCCGTTGTTACAAGATACTTATCCGCAACAGCTATATCCTTTAAATCAACCTCAGTAGAAGCCGCGCTACCCTCAACATCGCCGGTTATATAGAAATCTCCAACAACTACGGGGATCTCAGCTGTCGCAACATTAGGTTCGCCATTGATTGTGCCGTTTGTGATAGAAACTGTAATTGTTGTTTCACCCTTGCCTACAACTGTAAGCTCGCCCGTTTCTTCATCAATAGTCGCAACCGCCGGAGTAGACGATGTCCACTTCGCGTCAAATAAGTCTTTGTATTCTGTTCCAAATGAGTCAACAGCAGATACTACACTATACTGACCTTTAGCGTTTGCTTTATTAACGTACGCCATAGGTCCGTCCGCCTCAATTACAGGCTTTTGGAAATCGGCTATAGTTACAGTAAGTGTAGCTGTCTTTTTGTCATTTGTAGTGCTTGTGCAAGTAATTACAACATCGCCCGGTGTAGCTGCCTCAGTTACACTCAGTACACCGTCCTCAATAGTAACACCGGTAACATCCTGACCTTGTGTATCCTTAACTGTCCACGTAAATTCTTCTTCTTCGTTTACGACCGTTTCGGATTTTGTATATTCTCTCGTCACTGTTTGACCGGCAATTTTTGCAAACTTTGTATCGCCGTTGATAGCAAGGAAGTTGGGATCCGGCTTCTCAACAGACAATTCATCTATTGTAACAGATGTAACCTCGCGATATGAACCCAAAGTCATAGATTGTAACGCTGTGAAGCCGTCGTTAGCTTCCGGAATCGGGAGCGAGCCTATTGTATCACCATTGTAATTTACGGTTATGGATTTAGCTGTAGGATTTACGACAAAATCAATATTTATTTGCGTATCTATAGCAGCATCCTCAAGAATCTTAATTTTGTTAGTAGCCTTGTCTATCGCATCTGCAGCATCCTGTGGGTTCTCGTTACCTTTCCAGTCTGTGAACGCGTATGCACCATCCCCCTGTGTCCATTGAAGTCCCAGCAATCCGGCGGATCCGCTTTTTTCTGTCTTAAGTATCCATGTTCCGACAGAATTAGCCCTTGTACCTTTAGTATACTTAGCTGTTACGTGAACTGTAAATATATCAACATTGCCACCTGTAGCCGGCAGAACGACATCGGCAGCCGCAAGATTTGTGTTAACTGTTCTGTCGACAGCATTACAGCTTATAGAACCTGTACCATTTATCCAGTCTGTTTCAAAGTAAGCATATTTCGTATGTTCATCATCAAGCTCTAACGTATCTGTCTTCTCAGTTGTCGTAGTGCCAAGCTCAATGGTGCCTTCCTTTGACGTGTAACCTGTCTTTGTAAGCTTATATGAATACGTGCCTCTTACGATCTGATTCGCTGAGAAAGTACCTGTGGCATCTGTATAGCCGGTAATGGCAGCTTGCGTTAATGTACTGTCTTCCAAATCCTCTGCTTTTGCAGTTTGAGTAAGCTCGACTTTTGTAAATGCAGTAGATTTTATTGTTATATTGGAACGGTCTGAACCTTCTTTATAGGTAGCAACATAAACATCATTCGAGCCTGCCGCCGCCGTAACGTTTTCAAGCTTTTGAGCTTCACCCTCGCTGTTCTTAACCCAGCCTGTAAATGTCTTTCCCTCAACAACATCAGGCGTAGGAACGGGAATTGTTGCGCCGTCAAGCGCCGTATATGATTTATAATCCTCCGTACCGCCTTCTTTCTTAAATGTTACCGTACCTGTAGCGGGAGCAGCTTCCTCCTCCGAAAGAACAAGATCTCCTATTCTTCCCTCAGCATATGCTTCGCTCTTTGCCTGAACAAAAATACCGGTTATCGGAGTTGTAACACTGCCTGTCGCAACTCTTATGCCGTCTTTGAATATATGGTATTGACTGTTGTCAAGGTCGTACACCATTATCATCGCAGTTTTTGTTGTTATGTCCGAACTTAATTGAGTTGAGCCTACGTCTGTTACAGTAGTTCCATCATCCGCGGATGTAAAACCGTATGTAAACGTACCAACATTGCTACCGCCTGTTAATACCGAAGCCGCGTCAAATTTGTATTCCAAAACGCCACTGGTAGCCAACGACAAATTTTCAACATTCTTGGGAATAAATGACAGGGCAGCGTTAGTTCCTTTATTACCTACCGTGGTAACATATACATAATTATCTTCAACGTTAATTCCGGCAAGCGCCTGATGACCATCTGTAATATTGTTTGACAAGCCGTAATGCTTATAACCCCAACCATCAAGCTGTGTAACCTGCTTGGTTGTTGCGGTTGCTGCTTCACCGAAGTCAGCTACGCTGTACGTCGCTACTGTTTCATCATTAGCGCCGTCCGGTGCTTTCATGGTGATCTGTCCCGCCGTTGCGCCCGTTAAGTCAAGCTTATACTTTTCCGCCGCGCTCGCCGGAACAGTCAGCGCCGCGAAGGACGATGCCGTCAGCGCCACCGCGGTGAGCAATGACAGCAGTTTCTTTGTTTTTTTCATAAATATTTTCCCTCTCTCTCTTTGTTTTATTATTTTTACCCTATGGTATTAGATAAGAATATTATATAACATTACCAAAAAAAATGCAATAGAAAAAAATATTTTTTTCAATTTTGTATATGGGGAATCCCTCCACCGCCTTCGGCGGTCCCTTTTGCTACGGCATACGAGCAAAGCTCTATGCCTACGACGCTGAAGCGTCGTTCACCTCCCTTTGACAAGGGAGGCTATAAGGACTTTGACAAGGGAGGCTATAAGGCGTGGGGGTTGAAATTTGGGCGGAAGGGGTATATAATATGTATAACCGATATATCGAAAGGGGGACGGAATGTGAATTACGATATAGATTACCTAAACCTGCTCGCACAGCAGTACCCGACCGTCAAGGACGCGTCAAGAGAAATCATCCGCTTACAGTCGCGCCAAAAGCTCCCGAAGCTCACGGAGCATTTTATGAGCGATATTCACGGCGAGTACGAGTCGTTTCTGCATATTTTGAAAAACGCGTCGGGCGTTATTAAGGACAAGATAACCTCGATATACGGGCGCACGCTGTCGGAGCACGACAGGCAGACGCTCGCGACGCTTATATATTATCCCGCGCAGAAATTGGAAATTATTAAGCGTGAGGCGGATGATCTCGACGACTGGTACCGTATCACGCTGTATCGGCTTATCGAGATATGCCGCGTCGTCGCCGCCAAGTACACGCGCGCGACGGTGCGTTCGTTTTTGCCGGCGGCGTTCGGTTCGACGATCGATGAGCTTATACACGCGAATACCGATTACGGTTCGGATAAGACGGAGTATTACAATGAAACGATCTCGACGATAGTGGAGCTTGGTCAGGCGGACGATTTTATCGTGGAAATGTCCACGCTGATACAGACGCTTGCGATAGGTAAGCTGCATATTATAGGTGATATATTCGACCGTGGTCCGCGTGCGGATATTATCCTCGACACGCTGCTTAATTATCATTCGCTCGATATACAGTGGGGTAACCACGACGTGCAGTGGATGGGTGCGGCGGCGGGCAGTCTTGCGTGTATCGCGAATGTGTTGTCGATATCGACAAAGTACTCGAACTTTGACTGTTTGGAGGACGGTTACGGTATAAATTTGCGTCCGCTGACGGTGTTCGCGCTTGAAACGTACGCGGACGATCCGTGTGAGTGTTTTATTCCGCGTAACCCGAACATGGTCGCAATATCGAAGCATGACGTGGATTTTTGGGCGAAGGTACATAAGGCGGTGTCGGTGATAGAGTTTAAGCTGGAGGGTCAGATCATAAAGCGGCGTCCGGAGTTTATGATGGAAAGTCATCTTATGCTCGATAAGATAAATTACAGTGACGGTACGATCACGCTTGAGGGTAAGACGTATAAGCTTAAGGACAGTAACTTCCCCACCGTCGATCCCGAAAATCCGTTTGAGCTTACGGCGGAGGAAAGTGAGCTTATGGAGCTTTTGCGTATGTCGTTTCTGCGCAGTGAAAAGCTGCAGCGTCATGTACGGTTTTTGTATAAAAAGGGCAGTATGTATACGACGCATAATAATAATTTGCTGTATCACGGCTGTATTCCGATGAACGGTGACGGTTCGTTTAAGACGGTGAAACTCGCGGGTGAAAAGGTAAGCGGTAAGTCGCTTATGGATAAGGCTGACCGTCTTGCGCGTGACGGTTACTTTGCGCGTCCGGGCAGTCCCGAGAGGGAGTACGGCAAGGACTTTTTGTGGTTCTTGTGGTGCGGCTGTTTCTCGCCGGTGTACGGTAAGAATAAAATGACGACGTTTGAGCGTTACTTTATCGAGGACGAGAGTACGTGGACGGAGATAAAGGACGATTATTACCGCCTCGCCGAAAGCGAGGAGGTGTGCGGTATGATACTGCGTGAGTTCGGTATCGATCCCGACGAGTTCTCGCATATTATAAACGGTCACGTGCCGGTGAAGATAAAAAAGGGTGAAAAACCGGTGAAGGCGGGCGGTAAGCTGCTCGTCATAGACGGAGGGCTGTCGAGAGCGTATCAGTCGGTAACCGGTATCGCGGGGTACACGCTGCTGTTTAACTCGCACGGTCTGCTTTTAAGTGAGCACGACGCGTTTGAGTCGGTGGAAAGCGCGATAAAGGAGGAAAAGGATATTCACTCCACCCTCGACGTTATCGACCTCGCACCGAAGCGTCTGCTCGTCGAGGACACCGACGAGGGCAGGGCGCAGTCGAAAAAAATACTCGACCTAAAGGCGCTCGTTGACGCGTACAAGTCGGGTAAGGTAAAGCAATATTAACGAAAGGATATTATAGCATGAAATACGAAAAAGAGCCTATGCGCATACTGACTCCCGCGCCCAACGGCACGTACGAGGTGACGGTGATGGTGACGGCGCACGAGGATATTACGTTCACGATATATTCACAGTCGCGCAGGGTAATGGCGCGCGACGTGAAGATGAAAAGCGGCGAAAAAAGGGATTTTACGTTTAACGTGAGCGTGTGCGACTGTCAAAAGCGCGACGAGGGCGAAAGACGGTTCGAGGGCGTGGAAATTTACATACTGTGCGACGGAGATCTGTCGGCTGTGTCGGCGGTAAGTCCCGTGACCGTGCCGGTAATATACATCGCGGGCGACTCCACCGTGACGGATCAGCCGTCGGAGTATCCGTACGACCCAACGTCCACGTACTGCGGCTGGGGGCAGATGTTCCCCGAGCTTCTTAACACGGGTATAGCGGTGGAAAATCAGGCGCAGTCGGGTTCGACTACGGAGGATTTTAAAAATATAAACTTCACCGCGTTCAAGGATAAGATAAAAGCGGGTGATTTCCTCATTGTGGAGTTCGGTCACAACGACCAAAAGATAGAATCGTTTGACGCGTACGGCGGTTACACCGAGAATTTAAAGTACTATGTAAATTTCGCCCGCGAAAAAGGCGCTGTGCCGATACTCGTGTCGCCGATAAACAGGATCTTATTCACCGAGGACGGCACGCTTTTGAACCTTCTCGGCGATTACAGAAACGCGGTAAAAAAAGTATGTGAGGAGATGAACGTGCCGTTTATTGATTTGTGGACGCGCACGACGGAGTTTTTTGAAGCGGCGGGTGCGGCGCGCGCGTGGGATTATTTCCGCTGTGACGGTGACGACCGCGACTACACGCACACGAACGACATCGGCGGCAGCGTCATAGCGAGGTTCGCAGCGGACGAGCTCATTAAAAATAACGTCGAGCCGATAAGCGGTCTTATCAAAAGGGACATGATAAAGGTTGAAATGCCCGAAAGGGACGTGAACGCGAAGCCCATGAACGCGAAGGAGCTTGAGCAAATAAGGACGATCGGGCTCGTAAACCTCCCCGACCTCGACAGGGATATAACGAAGATATGAAAATACGGCGGTGCGCACCGCCGTATTTTTATTTTATATGCTCACCCGTTATCGAGTATGATACCCATCCTGCAATATTTACCGCATGATCGCCTATCTTCTCAATGTACTTGGCTATCATCAGCGCGTCGATCGCGCTCGCGTCGCCGTTCTCTTTGATCATGTCTATCAGGTTTTTCTTCACGCAGCTAAACGACGCGTCCACCTTCTCGTCATATGCGATAACGGTTTTGGCAAGGTCGAGGTCGTTCTTGACATACGCCTCTACCGCCGCGGTAACCATGTAAATAGCGTCCTCCGCCATAGAACGTATACGGGCGGGGATCGTGTCACCGCTTACACTTCCCTTCACGACAATTTCACATATGTCGGCGGCTTGATCGCCGATACGTTCCATATCGGTAATCATTTTCAGCGCGGACGATATTTTGCGCAGGTCACGCGCCACAGGCTGCTGCTGCAGAAGCATTTTCATGCAAAGGCTTTCAATATCGCGCTCCTTGTGGTCGATGTCCTCGTCCGACTCCATTATTGTTTTCGCCGTGTTTATATCGCCGTGGATAACCACTTCCACCGCGCCCGCTATCGCTTCCTCGATATACATACCCATTTCGGTAAGCTCGGAATTGAGCTGTGTGAGCTGGCGGTCAAATCTGTTTCTCATTTTACGATTCCTTTCTATAACTGATTTAACGGCACGAGATTTGTATCGGAATTACCCGAAACGTCCGGTTATGTAGTCCTCCGTTCTTTTGTCGCGCGGCGCGGAAAAGAGGTCTTGCGTCGTTGCGAACTCTATCATTTCCCCCACAAGAAAAAACGCGGTGCAGTCCGATATTCTCGATGCCTGCTGCATATTGTGCGTGACAATGGCAACGGTATACTTTTTCTTTAATTCGTCCATTAAATCTTCGATTTTAAGCGTCGATATGGGATCGAGCGCGGAGGTGGGTTCGTCCATCAGCAGTACCTCCGGTTCTACCGCGAGCGCGCGGGCGATACAAAGTCTTTGCTGCTGACCGCCGGAAAGTCCAAGCGCGCTCTTTTTCAGTCTGTCCTTTAATTCGTCCCATATTGCCGCTTGTTTAAGACTTTTTTCAACTATCTCGTCGAGCCTCGCGCGGTTTTTTATCCCGTGTATACGCGGACCGTAGGCAATGTTGTCATACACGCTCATCGGGAATGGGTTTGGCTGCTGGAACACCATGCCGACGCGTTTGCGGAGCGTTGTAACGTCTACGCGCCTGTCGTAGATGTCCTCGCCGTCCAAAAGTATTTCTCCCTCTATCTTCACGTTTTCCACCAAGTCATTCATACGGTTCAGCGTTTTTAAAAATGTTGATTTGCCGCAGCCCGACGGTCCTATAAGCGCCGTAATTTTGTTTTTGTATATCGGCAGCGTCACGTCCTTTAAGGCGTGGTGCGTACCGTAGTACAAGTTCAAATCGTTTGCCGTCATTTTTACTTCGGGCGGTTTTTTTGTTTCGTTCATAGTCCCGTTCCTTTCAGTTTTGTTTTCCTTGTTTTTTCGCTATACGTCCCGTTACAAGCTTGGTAAGCGCGTTGATCGCGAGCACGAGCACGATGAGCACAAGCGCGATACCGAACGCGTTCGCCTTATTGCCCTCGGACATTTCAAGATACAGTCCGATAGTGAGCGTGCCGCCCGATTCCATGATGTGCGGGAATATCCCCGCTGCTGATTTCGGAAGCAGGTAGCTGCTGCCCGCAGTAAACAGGAGCGCCGCGCTCTCGCCGACAATTCTTCCCACCGCAAGTATTACGGCGGTGACTATGCCTTGAAGTGACGACGGTATTACGATAGTTCGTATGATACGCCACTTTTCAGCGCCCATACCGAGCGCGCCGAGGCGGTAGCTTTCCGGTACCGTTTTCAATGACTCCTGTGTGGTACGTATTATTATCGGCAAAATCATAAGCGTCAGGGTAAGTGAACCGCATAGCACGGAAAAACCCATGTGACACGTTTGCCCGAAAAACGCCATACCGAAAAGTCCGAATATTATCGACGGTATACCGGACAGCGTTTCCGTCGCAAATTCTATAAACGATACAAGTCTGCCTCTTTTCGCGTACTCGGTGAGATATACTGCCGCGCCGATACCTACGGGCGTGGCAATTAAAAGAGTGATCACAATTATGTAAAGTGTGTTTACCATATAGCCCAATATACCGAATGTGCCCTTCGCGACGCTTTTTATCGTGGTCAGAAATGTCGGGTCGATACTGCCTATTCCGTTTACCGCGATGTAAATTATGATTCCCGCCAAAAGTGCGGTGGTAAGTATGCCGGAAAAGTATATAAGTCCCGAAAGTATCGCGTCGGACGGGCGTTTTTTCTTTACGTAAAGGCTTTCCATTACTCTTCACCCGCCTTTTTAAGCGTCGTGTTCAGCACGATGTTTATCACCATTATGAACGCGAACAGTACAAGTCCTATCGTGAACAACGCCTCGCGGTGAAGTCCCGAGGAATAGGACATTTCCGATACGATACCCGTCGTCAAAAACCTTACCGAGTTAAACGGCAGCGGTAAATTGACGCTGTTGCCCGCCACCATGGTTATAGCCATAGCCTCGCCTATTGCGCGTCCCACGCCCAGTACCACAGCCGATATTATACCCGATCTCGCCGCCGGCAATGTCACCTTGAATACCGTGCCCACCCTTGTCGCACCGAGCGCGTAAGAGGAATTGCGAAGATGCTGCGGCACGGCGCGCAAAGATGTTTCGGACACGTTCACAACTGTGGGTAAAATCATTATCGCAAGCACAAGCACGGCTGAGATAAGATTAGCGCCGCCCGTCATTTGGTGCGTGGCGTCACCCGCGTAAATCGCGGCTTCAATGTGATAAATTACGGGCTTTACTATGAGTATTCCGAGCAGTCCGTACACTACCGAAGGTATTCCCGCCAAAAGCTCCACGGCGGGCTTTACTATCCGCGTCATCGGCTTCGGCGCTGTTTCCGACAGGAACACCGCCGTAAGTACCGCTATCGGCACGCCGATCACGATCGCGAGCATGGTTCCGACTATCGACGTTAAGATTATGTAGAGTATTCCGAATTTTGGTTCGGCGGCTGTCGGTGCCCACACAGTGCCGAACAGCATATCCAAAACGCCTATTTTTGTGAGCGCGGGAAAGCCGCAGGCTATCATGTATACCGTTATCGCAAGCACAGCCGCTATAGCGCCGCCTCCGCAGACGAAGAATACCACCGACATTATTCGCTCCGTTTTATTTTTACTTTTCGTCATAATAGTCCCTCGTTATTTCACGGATATAAGTCCCACGTTCGCTATAACTTCCTGTCCCTCGGGTGAGTTTAAAAAGTTGAACCAAGTCTTGACAGCGTCGCTCTGCTCTGAAATTTCGCCGCGCGTCGCCATCACGAACGGACGCTGCAAAGAGTACGCGCCGCTTTTAATGTTATCCGCCGTCGCCTCCACTCCGTTAATTTTAACGGCGTTTACGCTGTCGTCAAGCGCGTCGAGCGAAACGTACCCAATCGCGTTCGGCGTTGACGCGACCGTCGTCAGTACCGCGCCGGTAGAGTCAAGCTCCTGCGCGTAAGCGCCCTTATCGGCTATGTCAAGAATTTCTTCAAACGCGTCACGTGTACCGGAGCCCGCTTCGCGTCCTATTACGACGACCTGTCCACTCTCACCGCCGTAAGCGCCCCAATCCGATACGGCTCCGGTATAAATGGCTGCAAGCTGCTCCGTTGTCAAATTGTCTACCGCGACATTTTTATTTGTCACGACCGCTATTCCGTCCAGCGCGATGATATTTTCAACAAGTCCCTTTGCTTTTTCCTCATCCTTTAACGCGCGCGACGCGTTACCTACATCCGCGCTGCCCGCCGCGACGGCTTCAAGTCCCGCGCCGCTGCCCGTAAACTGTCCCGAAGCCGTAATGTTTGGATACGTTTCGTTAAACACCTCACACTCCGCCTCCACCATTTTCTGCATTGATGTCGAGCCGTTCATGTTTACCGTACCCTGCTGTGTCGTTTTCCCTCCGCATGACGCGAGCGACACGACCGCCGCCGCTATTACGGTGATCGCGCTTATCAGTCCTTTTACGTTCATCATTTTAATTCCTCCGTTTCTTTTTATCCGTTTACGCGGTTATTTTTTGCGGGTAAACAAATCGTCGATTTACCTCGCTAAAATAATTCTATCACCGCAATGTAAAATCTAATATCACACATTTGTAAAATTCTCCTGAAATTCTTGTAAAAGAAAAAAAATCCCCCCGCTTACCCGTAAGCGAGGGGTCAAGATTTTACAAATCATCCATTTGATCATCGTACATGACGTAAAAGCTGCGATTTCGGTCTTTTACGTATTTTTTCGCGAGCATGGCGCAGTCAAAGCCGTAGCCGCCGTCCTCGTTATCCTTTAGTAGGTACACGCCCGTTCTTATGACAAGCTCCGCACCCTTATACTTTTCGTTGCACATATTACAGAAGTATATATTTTCGTTATGGTACTTTTCAATGATACTCATATCGCCCTTCTTAACTCTGAAAGCGACGTAGAAAATATCCGTTCCGTCAATATGCGACGCGCTGACGCGTCCGTTGTAAAAATTATCCTTAATATGCTTGCCGTAGCTTAAGAGTATATCGTCACCCGCCTCGATACCGAAGTCGCGGTTGAACTTAACAAAATTACCTATATCACAGTGCGCCAGCACAACGTCCTCACCGTTTTCGCGCGCGATCTTCCTCAAACGTCCCATTTGGACGTAAAGCTGCGATATGGAGTAGAGGTCGGTCTTTCTGTCATAGTCAACCATATGCTGAAGCTTCTTCTCATTCTCGGACTCCCTGCCCGTCTGAGCGATATACATGGTCATTATCTTTGTCGCCATGTTAAGCTCCTGCGTTTCCTCATCCGTCCAAACGTCGTTCTTGTCAAAACGGGTACACACGAACATATAAAAATTCTCATCTGTCGTCGTATTTGAAATATACACCACGTTGTAGCGCATATTCTTTTCAAACTCACGCTGGAACTTCGGCGAAAAGCCGCCGATATTTTCGGGCAGCACTCTGAATATCGGAAAATTCTCGAAGTAATGCCTGAAATTCATTATATCGGAGTGCACGTAATAACCGCTTTTACCGGCATTGTTACGAAAATCCGGAGTACGGCACCACTCGTACCTTATCGTTATAAGGTCCTCCCTGCTGTTTACCTGCATTATCTGCATCCAGTCGAAGCGGAACCTGTCTATGATATGCTTCATTATGTTGTATACCGCCTCGTCGCTCGTTTTCGCACCGGCGGACAGCTCCAGAAACGCCTTCATCATGTCCTTGGAATCCAGCATCTCTGCGCTTTCCTCCGCCTCATCCTCCTCATAGTCAAGACCGCGGCCGTTATTGTTCGACATATTTTCGTTGTACTCGCACCAATTCGCCTTACCGTTCTCTTTCACATGGTAAAGCGCCTTATCCGCCTTCTCCAAAAGTCCGGCATAACCCGCATCGGTATCCGCAAGCATATCGCCCGACGCAACGCCTATACTGAGCGTTATACGCGTATCGTCGGACAGGTGGAAATCCTTCACCTTATTTAAAATCTCCTCCGCCACGGCGCGTATCTCGCTGCGGCTTGCGGAATGTACGAACGCAAAAAACTCGTCGCCGCCGTAACGTCCGGCAAAGCCCGCGTCACCGACCGCTTCCTTTATCGCGCCTGCGGTCATCTCTATCACAACGTCGCCGTACATGTGACCGTACGTGTCGTTTATATTTTTAAAATCGTCGATGTCCATAATGAGCAGGGCGTAGTCGCTGCGCTTGGGGTTGTTGCGGATATAGCTGTTGATTTTGTTTACGCCGGCATTTCTCGTGTAAATTTTGAGCACGGGATCTATCTCGATCTTTTTTCTGTATTCCTCCTCGCGCTTCTTTTCGTCGTCCACGTCGCGTATAACGCCGTACACGCGCATGATCTTACCTTCGTCGTCATACTCGAACCGCCTGTATATACGGTACCATTTCCAGTCCTTCGCGCCGTTTATTTTCATACGCGCGGACAGCATTTTTTCCTTTTCGTTGTATATATTTTCGATAAAAAACGGTTTTTCGTGCGGATGAACCATACTTTCCGCAAGCTGCTCGTATATTCCCTTCGTTTTTATCGTCTTGATCTCACCATCTTCCTGCTGCATATACAAAACGGACACGTTTTTTTGCACATCGTCCTCAAAAACCATGTTCTGATCGTCACAGAGGACCATCGCAAATTTTTCCTTCTCGCGCTTTAATCTTTCGAGAAGGTTAAATTCCTTCGTTATATCCTCCAACACGGCGATATACGAGCGCTCGTCGTATCGGCGGACAGTCATAATGACCGTGCGCGGTAATTTTTTACCGGTGTTGCACCTGTAGTATATCTTCGTGCCGTCCTTTTCTCCAAGCTTCTTCTCGATACCCGAAAGCTGCGGCAGGTCTGTTTCCAAAATGTTCAGCGTTTCACTGTTACCGTTCGAGAAATGGGCGTAATACTGCTCATTCGCGTATACTATCCTCCAAGGAGCAGTATTTTCAAAAACGATAATTCCGCACGGTATTTTATTCAATTGTTCGTTCGGGAAGTACGTTTTTTCCATAATATTGCTCCTTTCTCTACCTATCTTACTGTTATTTTATCACAAAACTTATATAAAGTAAACAAAAAATAACAATGTCGTCCATACAAAATGGTACATATTTTTTGTGAAATTATACCAAATACCCTACAGCAGCGATTTTCTGTATATTCCCAGTATTTCATCTCTTTCGGGACGGTGGAAGCTGTTACGCGTACCGCCCGCCGCGTCGGCAATATCGGCGTACATTTCAAGCTCCTCCGGTTCAAATTTTTCCTTCGCACCCAAAATTCTCGACAGCTTCGCCTTAAACTCCCCTACGGATGTCATATTCATACAGCTCAAAATATCCCGTACCTTTGACGGCGCGTACCTTTCCGTGTACTCCGTAAACTCACCGAGAAGAAGTCCGTTCGCTCTGCCGTGGTCGATACCGTGGAAATACGTGAGCGAGTACCCCATTGAATGTACGGCTGTCGTCTTTGTCTGTGAAATTACCACGCCGCCGAGCATTGACGCGTAAAGCAGCTGTTCCCTGTCGGGACGCGTGAGATAGCCCTGTATCAGTTTGTCAAATAACGAGGAAATAATTCTTATACCCTCGCGCGCTATAGCGTCAGCCATTATATTCGCGCGCGCCGACATCATACCCTCCACGGAATGTGAAAGAGCGTCGATCGCTGTGTTGACCGTCGTGCGTTTGCCCAAATGATCGGTATATTTCGCGTCAAGCAAAGCGTAGGACGGGAACAGGCACGGCGCGCCGATACTCGCCTTTGTCTTTTTCTCGTGGTTCGTAAGTATCGAGTACGGCGTGACCTCGGAGCCGGTACCGGCGGTGGTCGGTATATGTATCATCGGCAGCGCCCTCGAGCCTATGTCGGCTGTAAGCAGCTCTTTTTTGTCTATATCGGTAACGGCGAGCAGCGCTATAGCCTTCGCAGCGTCCATGGGCGAGCCTCCGCCTATCGCCACGATGAAGTCGGCTTCCTCCTCCATAGCCGCTTCCGCGCCCTCGTACACGCAGTTTATAGTCGGATTGCTCATCACCTTATCGAAAACGGCGTATTGAACATTCTTCGCCTTAAGGGCGTGCACCGCATCGTCAAGCGCTCCGTTCTTCTTCGCGGAGGAAGCACCGGTGACTATAAGCGCTTTCTTGCCAATACCGAATATATCCGCGTTCCTCCTGACGCAGTCAGCACCCACGATTACTTTTGTGGGCATGTAAAATCCAAGTTCCAAAGTACATCACAGCCTTTCCGTTAAAATTTATTTGTATATTTTAAGTATACCATTTTCGGCGTATTTTTACAAGACGCGTTTTTATAATAAAAAAAGGTCGAACGGCTGCATGTAAAATGCCGCCGTCCGATTTTGAAGAAAAGGAGTGATCAGCTGTTTTTAAGCTCCCTGATCTCAATACTGTCGTCAAGGAAGCAGAAGCCGTAATACGACTTCGATTGCAGCTTATCAAGAAATTTTGAAAGTTTTTTGGGCTTTTCGTAAAGTACAACGTCATACTCGGCGCGAAGCTCCTCCGCAGCTCTTATTGCCTTTACCGTATCAGCTCTGTCATGGAAGAGCGCGATTTTCCTCTTCGCGTCGGGTATAGCGTAGGACGCTTCTGTAAGCATGGCGAAAATTCTTTCAAAGCCTATCGAAAAACCTACCGCCGCCACGTTTTCACCCGTAAATTTACCGATGAGGTTATCGTACCTGCCGCCGCCGGCTATCGAGCCCTTGAATTTATCGCTCACCACCTCGAACACGGTACCGGTGTAGTAACCCTGACCGCGCACGAGCGATATGTCGAACAGTATATTGTATTCACCGTTTGAAAGCTCTTTTACGTTATTTATTATTTCTTCCACGTTTTCGGCGGCACCGTCCGACAAGCCCTTCACGCTTTCGAGCGTCATCGGCTTTGAGATCATGTCCTTGAAATTATTTACGGCGGACGCGTCAAAGCCCTTGTCCGTAAGCTCCTTGATCACTCCGTCCGCGCCTATTTTGTCGAGCTTGTCAAAGGTTATGCAAACGCTGTCGGTGTCCTCTTCCTTAAATCCCGCACTCTTAAGCACAGCCTTTAAGATGTTTCTGTCGTTTATTTTTACCGTGAAGTCCTTTATGCCTATCGACAAAAGCGCTTTCGCGGTCGTGTGTATAAGCTCCGTTTCCGCACTCGGCGACGACGAGCCTATTATGTCTATGTCGCACTGCACAAACTCGCGCAGTCTGCCCTTCTGCGGTCTTTCCGCGCGGTACACTCTGTCTATCTGTATACATTTCGCCGGAAGTATCAGCTTTTCGCGGTTATTTGCGTAATATCTCGACAGCGGCAGCGTAAGATCGTACCTAAGTCCCATATCGCAAAGGTCACCGCCCTGCTCCAACGCTTTCGTAAGCTTATCGCCGCGCTTAAGTATCTTGAATATGAGGTTAAGATTTTCACCGCCGTCGCTTTTGTCAAGATTTTCCGCGTCCTCTATCGCGGGAGTCATTATACGCTCAAAGCCCGCGTCCGTATAGGCGGTGAGTATCTTATTCTGCAGATGATCGCGAAGCCGCGCCTCCTCGGGCAAGTAATCGTTAGTACCCTTTACCGTTGATATTTTCATGTGTTATCTCCTTTTTTCAGACATTTTTACCATAAGCTCGTAAATTTTTTCGAGCGCGTCGGTTTTTGCAAGTTTTTTAAGGTTCGCCGACATTTTACCGAGCGCGTCCTTATCGCCCGCGAGCGACATTACCCTCTCGTACAGTACGTCCGCCGTAAGCTCCTCCTCGACGAGTACCGACGCCGCGCCCTCTTTCTCGAACGCGCGCGCGTTCTGCTCCTGATGGTTCCTCACCACGTTCGGTGACGGTATAAGTATCGACGGCTTCGCGAGTGCGGCTATCTCACTCACGGTTATCGCGCCCGCGCGCGACACCACAAGGTCTGCCGCCGCCATACATTCCGCCATATTATCTATATACGGCACAATTTTTACGTCGTCCGTAAGCGTTATACCGCGTCTTTTTATCTCACCCATAATTTTTTCATAATTACGGTCACCCGTACCGAAAAGCAGCTCTATCTTACCGCCGCTTATTATCCTCTCAAGCATATCCACGACGGTGTCGTTAATTTTGTCCGCGCCAAGACTGCCGCCGAAAATAAGCACGAACGGCTTCTTTATTCCCAGCTTTTCGCGCGACGCGCCGTAATCGGCGCTAAGTATCTCCGCGCGCACGGGATTACCGGTGACGACGCACTTATCCTTGTGCTTTATATGATTTACCGTTTCCTCGAAGCTCAAAGCGAGATAATCCACGTACTTTTCCGCACCGCGCACCGTAAGCCCGGGATACACGTTCTGCTCATGTATGAGCGACGGCACTCCCGTTTTTTTCGACGCTATAGCGACAGGTCCGCTGACGTAGCCGCCGGTGCACACTATACAGTCGGGCTTAAACTCCCTGATTATTTTCTTACAGTCATTCTTTGCTTTGCTGAGCTTTCTTAGGACTGATATATTCTTCAAAAGATGCTTCCTGTCAAAGCCCGCTATATCTATAAACCTAAGCTCATACCCCGCTTTCGGGACAAGCTTCGTTTCCATACCGCTTTTCGTACCGATAAAAACCGCCTCAAACTCACTGTCCTTCGACGCGGCGTGATCGGCTATGGATATGGCGGGATTTATATGTCCGCCCGTACCGCCGCCGGCAAATATAACTCTCATAAATCGATCCACCCTTTTCTCCCGCAAAACGGCTAATTTTTAACCGAATACTTGGAAATATTTAAAAGCACGCCCATTTCCATAAGCAACGTTATTATCGCCGTACCGCCGTAACTGAAGAACGGCAGCGACACGCCCGTATTCGGCACTGTCGAAGTCGCGACGGCGATATTCAGTATCGTCTGTATCGCCATATGCGCCGCTATACCTATCGCGACAAGCGCGCTGTACGTGTCGGGCGCGTTCATCGCTATCCTCACGGCTCTTATGATAAGCGCGGCAAACAGCAGTATCACGACCGCCGCGCCGACAAGTCCAAGCTCCTCACACACTATCGTGAATATAAAATCATTGTACGGCTCGGGCAAATAATATTTTTGCACACTTCGTCCCAAGCCCACGCCGAAAATACCGCCTGAGCCTATCGCGTAAAGTCCCTGCGCGACCTGATAGCTCTCGTTCCTGATGTCACGGAACGGATTTAGGAAGCTCGTCACTCTCGCCCACCGCACGTCACTCATGTTATACACCGCGAAAATCGCGATCGGGAACAGTATTATAACTCCTATAAGTACCGGCTTGATCGGCGTACCGCCCGCTATCATCACGCTCACGCCTATACCCGCGATAACTATCGCGCCGCTTAGATGCGTTTCCATGAGCATGAGCGCGAGCACTATCGCCATAACGCCTATGTAGGGCAAATTACCCTTAATTTTTTTCAAATCGTACTTACCGTCGTCTATGAGCCGCGCGAAATACATCGCTATGACCGGCTTCACGAACTCCGACGGCTGTATCTCGATAAACGGCGTGTTGAGCCAGCGTCTTGAACCGTTATGCGACACACCTATTCCCGGTATAAGCACGCATACAAGCAGTATCACGCACACGAGCATCATCTTCGGCGCGAGCTTTTTATACACGTTGTAGTTTATTTTTGACACGAACCACATACCGATAAGCCCGATCATCGCGCAGCCGAGCTGTTTCAGGAAAAAGTAGTACGAGTTCCCGTAGATCCTGTTCGCGCTCGGCGCGGATGCCGACAGCAGCATTACAAGTCCCGAGGCGAGCAAAAGAACGACTATAAACAAAAACGTATAGTCTATATACGTCGCGGTGACGGGACGCACCGGTTTACCGACGATTTTGCGCGGCGCGTTTTTTCTATTCTGTTTTACTCTCCTGTTCGGATACGCTGTCGCAGCCATTATACAACTCTCCTTTTCAATAAGGTGAAATTATAAGCCAAACCACGCTATAACGCAGAGAATAACCGTTACAAGCGTAAACACGCCTACTATTTTCTTCTCCTTCCAGCCGCACATCTCAAAATGGTGGTGCAGCGGGCTCATCTTAAATATTCTCCGTCCCTCACCGTACTTTTTCTTTGTGTACTTGAAATACGCGGTCTGCATGATCACCGACAGCGTTTCCATAAAATACACAAAGCCCACGATTATCAGTAATATCGGTATTCTCAAATCTATCGCCATAAGCGCGACCGACGCTCCCAAAAAGAGCGAGCCGGTATCGCCCATAAACACCTTCGCGGGGTACCTGTTGTAGCACAAAAATCCCAAAAGTCCGCCGAAAATCGCCATTGAAAATACCGTAACGCCGTACTCGCTGAAGGCGATATACGAAGCCAGCGCGAAAAATACGCTCACCGCCGCCGTGACGCTCGACGCAAGACCGTCAAGTCCGTCCGTGAGATTTACCGCGTTTACAACGCCCACGACCACGAACATCACAAACGGTATATACAGCCATATCGGCATAGTCCATTCCATATCGGTAAACGGGATTTTTATCGCCGTGTCCAAAGCGCCCATAAGGTAGAGCACTATCACGTATACCGCCGCCAAAATCAACTGCAAAATGAATTTCTGCGCGGCTGTAAGACCGAGATTACGCTTTTTGACGACCTTGATATAGTCGTCTATAAAGCCTATCATACCGAAGCCCAATGCTATTAAGAACAGAAGTATACATCTTCCGAACGTCTTGTCAAGGTTACCTTTGACCGCGAAGACGATACTCGTCACGATGATAGCGGCGGCGATACCCGTTATAAACATTATTCCGCCCATCGTCGGCGTGCCGGATTTTTTTTGGTGCCACTTAGGTCCCTCGTCGCGTATTTCCTGACCGAATTTCAGCTTGCGCAGCCACGGTATAAACACAGGTCCGAAGGCGAGCGTTACCGCGAGCGCGACCGCGAACGCGAGCAGTGACGACATCAGCATTTCCTTTAAAATTTCCATTTATATCAATCCCTTTTCTATTAATTCCCCTTGATCGCGTCGTAAATTTGCTCAAAGCGCATACCGTGCGACGCTTTTATGAGAACAGCGTCGCCGCTTTTGATTTCCTCCTTGACGAAAGCGCACGCTTCAAGAGTTTTGTCAAAGCTTACAATGTTTTTCATACCGCTGTCGGCTGCTCCCTTCGCGAGCAATTTCATATTCTCACCCGCTGTTATAAGCATATCCACGCCGTTTTCGCATACGGCTTTTCCCAAGTCGTAATGCGCCTTTTCGGCGTACTCACCCATTTCGAGAATGTCGCCGAGCACCGCCACGCGCCTTTTGCCCTGCACGCTTCCCAGCACCCTTAAAGCCGCCTTTATCGAGTCGGGCGACGCGTTGAAGCAGTCGTTTATTATCGTTATACCCTCGTACTCCTCGACAGCCATACGCATTTCCGTAAGCTCGAAGCTCCTTATGCCCTCTATGATTTTGTCTGTTGGCACATCAAACGCGCGTCCCACGCATATAGCCGCAAGCGCGTTATACACGTTATGCTCACCGGGAACGTTTACGCGCACGCTGTACTCTTCGCCGCCTATGACTGCGGTAAATTCTATACCCTGAAGTCCCATAGCGCGTATATCCTTCGCGTACACGTCGTTTTCGGGGTTCTTTATACCGTAGTACACGACCTTGAATGGCACGGTCCCTTTTATTTTCGACAGAAAATCATCGTCGCCGTTCACGATAAGCGTGTTTTTTTCGGTAAACAGCTTCGTGATTTCCATTTTCGCCTTGAATATACCCTCGCGCGAACCAAGATGCTCTATGTGCGACTGACCTATATTCGTTATTACAGCCACGTCAGGTCTGCCTATCGACGCAAGGCGCTCGATCTCCCCGAAGTGGTTCATACCCATTTCCAAAACTATTGCCTCGTGTTCCTTTTCAAGTCTGAACACGGTAAGAGGAAGTCCTATCTCGTTATTAAAGCTATGCTCTGTCTTAAGCGTTTTATACTTACCCGAGAGCGCCGCCGCAAGCATATCCTTCGTTGTCGTCTTACCGACGCTGCCCGTGACGGCGACGGTGGGCACGTTGTACTTTTGCTTGTAATATCTCGCAATGTCGCCCAAAGCCTTAAAGGTATCGTCCACCTTTATTATCGTTTTACCGACGAGCAGATCCGTGTCCTTTTGCGTAAGCGACGCTTCCACGCCTTGGTCGAACGCCGCCTGTATAAACTCGTGACCGTCAAACTTTTCACCGATTATCGGCACAAACAGCGCGCCCGGTGCCGGTTTTCTCGAATCCGTCGTTATATCGCGTATAACGGTATCCTTTTCTCCACTCAAAAGCTTACCGCCCGTCGCGTTTAATATATCGCCTATCGTTAATACCTGCATACAGCTTTACCTCTCTTTTTGTCATATGCTTAAAAATAAGGGCGGTAATACTTCCCCCGCCCTTTTAAATTACTTATTAAGGTGCTTATACACCTCAACGCGCTCGTCGAAGTCATGCTTTTCCTTACCTATTATCTGATAAGTTTCCTGTCCCTTACCCGCCAGTATGATCACGTCATCCTTCTCGGCGTTGTCGAGCGCGTAGGCTATCGCCTCTCGTCTGTCCGTTATGGCAATGTACTTGCCGTCCGTGCGCTTCATGCCTTCCTCTATCTGCTTTACTATCTTAAGCGGATCCTCCGTACGCGGATTGTCCGACGTTATTATGCTGAAATCGGACAGTCTGCCCGCTATTTCACCCATAACGGCGCGTTTTGTGTTATCTCTGTCACCGCCGCAGCCGAACAGAGTAATTACCTTCCCCTTCGCAAATTCCTTGACGGTGGAAATAATATTCTCCAACCCGTCGGGAGTGTGCGCGTAGTCTATGATAACGGTGTAATCCGTATCGGTGGGGACCACCTCAACGCGACCGAGAACACCGGACGCGTTTTTAAGTCCCTTTATTATTGTTTCCATATCGATACCGAGCTCGATAGCCGCGCCCATGGCGCATATCGCGTTATACACGCTGAACTTGCCGGGAATGGCTATATGGACGGGATACGTCTTACCCTTGTACGAAGCCTCAAAATCGGAGCCTCTTGCCGTTATCGCTATATTTTGAGCTTTAAGCTCACACCCGTCGTTCATACCGACGGTAAGTATATCGCACTTCGCGCTGCTTACTATCTTCTTACCGCCCTCGTCGTCAAAATTCACAACGCCCTTATCGCTTATATCGAACAGCTTCGCCTTCGCGTTAAGATAATTTTCCATAGTACCGTGGAAGTCGAGATGATCGCGCGTAAGGTTCGTGAACACACCCACGTCGAAGTGACAGCCGTGTACTCTCTCAAGCTCGAGCGCGTGGCTCGACACCTCCATAACAACGCACTGCGCGTCACCGTCTACCATTTCCGCGAAAAGCTGCTGAAGCTCGAGCGCGTTCGGCGTTGTCGGCGTGGTACTCTGAGTTACGAGCACCTTGTCGCCTATTATATTCTGATTTGTGCCGATCACGCCTATCGTCATTCCTGCAGCTTCTATAATACTCTTTATAAGGTACGTTATCGTCGTTTTACCGTTCGTACCCGTAACGCCTATCAGCTTAAATTTATTCGAGGGATGTCCGTAATAGCGCGCCGCTATATCCGCTATGGCTGTCCTTGAATTTTCAACGTACCACACCGGCACGTTAACGTCGATTTTATTCTGTGCCACTATCAGCGCCGCACCGTTTTCCTCCGCCATTTTCGCGAATTTATGTCCGTCCGTTTCGTAACCCTTTATACACACGAACAAATTTCCGGGAAGGACGTTGCGCGAATCATACGCGATACCCGATATATCTATATCATCATGCTCTTCGAGCCATTTTTCGCCAATAAGTTCACTCGCTAACATATTTCTCTTTCCCCCTAACAATTTAATCTGAAGTCACTTGACGGAATTCCACTCCTATCACCGTGGCCGGCGGCACTGTTTCTCCCGCCTCTATGCTTTGGCTCACGGCATACGAGCCGCCAACCTCGCTGTGTCCCGCGCCGACGACCTCAAAGTTAAGTCCGCGCATCTCGAGAGTATCCCTCGCGGAGCTTACCGACATACCGTCAAGATCGGGCACGGTAACCTCCTGCGTCTTTTCCTGCTGCTCCGTATAAAGAATTACGGTAGACTCCTCACCGAGCATTATACCGGGCTTCGGGAGCTGGTCTACGACGGTGTCACCGTCGCCTTTTACCGTCACATACAAATTTTTCTCCGTCACGGCGCTCTTCGCCGCCGAAACATCCATCGTACGCACATCGGGAACCTCGACCTTCACGTCCGGCTCCTCGTCCGCCGTATACTGTTTCTCAACACCGAGATAATTGAGTATATCCTCAATAAGCTCACCCACTACAGGCGCGGCGATGGTACCGCCGTACTTATTGTCGACCTGCGGCTCGTCAAGCATTATAAGGCACACTATCTCGGGATCGTTCGCGGGCGCGAAACCTATAAACGACGCGATACGCTTTTCCTCGTTACGGTTACCCTTCTCCGACGTACCCGTCTTACCGCCGATGCGGCAGCCCTTCACATACGCGTTTTTACCCGTTGCCTCCGGCAGCGCCACTACCGACTCCAATATCTCACGCATTTTCTGCGACGTGTCCTCTGAAATCACGCGCGTCACCGTTTCCGGCTCGTACGTTTTTATAACGCCGCCGCTGTTCCTGATTTCCTTCACTATCTGCGGCTTCATACGCACGCCGCCGTTTATTACGGCGGACACAGCCGTAATAAGCTGTATCGGCGTCACCTGAAAGCCCTGACCAAACGAGCTTGTCGCAAGGTCTACCTCACTCATACCGTTATGGTAATATATACTCGATGACTCACCCACAAGCTCTATACCCGTCTTTTCGGTAAGACCGAATGCGGTAAAATACTCCATAAACTTGTCGCTGCCAAGTCTTTCACCCACGTCCATAAACACGGGGTTACACGAATTTCTTACGCCCTCGACAAACGTCTGAGCGCCGTGTCCGTTTTTGTTGGCGCAGCTTATCTTTCTGTCCGCCACCACCTTGAAGCCGGGGCAGTAAAACGCCGTGTCAAGATCTACGGCATGCTCCTCCAAAGCCGCGGCAGCCGTGATTATCTTAAACGTGGAGCCTGGCTCATACGTGTCCGACAAAGCCTTATTGCGCCACATTTTATTACGCATCGCCGCTATATATTCATCGCTCGGATTTTTCGGATCCATGGTCGGCTTGGGCGTAGCCTCACCGTCCTCATCCTCATCCTCATCGTCACTTTCCTCGTCAAGTTTAAAATCTATCGCGTACTTTTGAAACTGTTCTATATTGTAAGGATCGTTCACGTCAAAGTCGGGCTTCGTGGACATAGCCAGTATTTCCCCCGTTTTCGGGTTCATCACTATACCCGCCGCACCCTCTTTGAGCTTATCCTCGCTCACCGCCTCCTGGAGGTGGTTTTCCAAAAAATGCTGTATCGTTTCATCTATCGTAAGAACAATATCGTCACCCTTTTGCGCACCGTTTATGTACTCCGCCTGTTCTTCCTTGAGCGTGCTGCCGTCGGCGTTCTGATTTGTTTCCACGCTGCCGTTACGTCCCATAAGCTCATCGTCAAACGTAAGCTCTATACCCTGTATACCGTTATTATCGTAACCGGTGAAACCGAGAGTATGCGGCGCGACGTTAAACGGATAGTACCTTTTCGAGTCATCCTCAAAATAAATACCCGTAAACGCCTTCGCGGTCGCCGCGTCATTTTCGGGATCGAGCAGCTGCTTTACGCTGTCGGCTTGCTCGGTGGTAAGACGCTTCTTTATCACCTGATAACGCGCATCCTTTGTTATAAGCTCCGTGATCTTCGCCTGATCCATGTCAAGAATGGGCGACAACCTCGACGCTATAACCGCCGCGTCACCGTCCTCTTTAATATCCTCCGGATTACAAATAAGCGTATTCACCGACGCGCTCTCCGCGAGCACCTTACCGTTACGGTCGTATATACTTCCTCTCGACGCCGTTATAATGCTGCTCCCCTGCTGCTGCGCCTTAGCCTTGCTTGAAAGCTCCTCGCCCCTGATTATCTGCCAGTACGCGACTCTCGCTATCAAAAGCACCAGCACGCCGGTCACTATAAGCATCATTATAAGCGTCTTTTTTCTTATTTCATTTAATGATGGCTTCATTTAATTTCTTTCTCAATTCCTCTTAAATAACTACAGGACCCTACAGACTTTATTTTATGCTGAAAAATTCCACAATATGACCGCCTATCTTTTTAAGCGCGGACATTATGCTGTTACCGAGTCCCTCGACCTCGCCCGCGGTCTTTTCCGTCATATCGTCCTGCTTGACGTTTACGTATACAGTCTGATACTTCTCAGGTCTTTGCATACCGAGTCTTGTCGTTGCCTCTTTTTCTATCTCCGCGAGATCGACGCTCTGTTCCATGTCGAATACCATCTGACTTGTCGCCGACTCCATCTCGGTAAGCTGCTTTTGCAGAGAAGCTATTGCCTGAGCGTTTTCGTTTACTGTCACAAATTGGGAAATCATAAATCCTGCCGACAATGCTACTACCACTATCGCGCATATTCTGCGCATATTTTTACTCCTGATTAGCATTTCTTCACGATTCCTTCTGTTCCTTGCTCTATTTACTTGTGGTTTTCTTCTTCTTACAGGCTCCTCATACTCTTCCGGCAGCCTGTACGCCAAATTTCCGTGATCCACAATAACCTCTCCTTAAAGTTTCTCAGCTACGCGGAGCTTCGCGCTTTTACTGCGGGGATTTTCCCGCGCCTCCTCCCCTGTCGGGAGGATGGGCTTTTTTGAAATAATTTTTATTTCGCTTTTTCTCCCGCACATACACACGGGAAACTCTTTCGGGCAAATACAGCCCTTTTCCAGTTCCTTAAACGTTCTTTTAACTATCCTGTCCTCGAGAGAGTGAAACGTTATAACGGCTATCCTGCCGCCTGTTTTCAGCACCGACACAAAATCCCTCACCGAATTTTCCAATACGGAAAGCTCGTCGTTCACTTCGATACGTATCGCCTGAAACACGCGCTTTGCGGGGTGACCGCCGTCCGAGCGCGCCTTTTTCGGTATCGCCGCCTTTATCGCGTCCACAAGCTCGAACGTTGTTTCCAATGGCTTTACCGCGCGGCGCTCACAGATAAACTCCGCTATCCGCTTTGACCACTTTTCCTCGCCGTACTCATAAAATATCCGCGTCAATTCCTCACATGAGTACGAGTTTACTATCTCCCGCGCCGTTTTTGGCGAGGTCTGACTCATTCTCATATCAAGAGGCGCGTCTTTCATGTAGCTAAAGCCTCTGTCGGCGTTGTCGAGCTGGTACGAGCTTACGCCGAGGTCCATGACCGCGCCGTCTATTTCGCTTACTCCCAGCGACAAAAGTATGTCCTTGATCTCACTGAAATTACGGTTTACCGTCGTAACTCTTTGCGAAAACGGCTCAAGGCGTTTTTTCGCCGCCTCTATCGCCTCCGCGTCACGGTCTATACCTATGACCGTGCAGCCGCCGCACGCGGACAATATCCCGAAGGAATGTCCTCCGCCGCCCAGCGTCGCGTCAACATACACGCCGCCCATTTTTAAGTTCAGCGCTTCAATGCTCTCCTCAAGCAGTACCGAAACGTGCTTAAACTCCATCGCGTATTCCTCTCATCATATATTAAGTCCGTATTCCGAAATACCTTCTATCATAATGTCGTCGGAAACACCGCGCTGATAGTTCTCCCACTCCTCGTTGTCCCAAAGCTCGAGCCGCGTATTCGCGCCTACGAGCACAACGTCCTTTTTAAGTCCCGCGTACTCGATAAGACGCTTCGACACGGGCACTCTGCCCTGCTTGTCCACGTCGGAGCAGGTCGCTTTACCGAAAAACAAACGCGCGAAAGCCGCCGCGTTCCTATCGGTGGCGGTTGGCAAACGGTTGATTTTCTCGGAAATTCTTTCCCACTCCTCCTTCGGATACAAGTACAGGCACTTATCCGACATCGAACGCGTGACATACACGATACCCGACATAGCCTCCCTCACCTTGGCGGGCAAAATAATTCTTCCGCGCTCGTCAAGCTGACGTGGATACTCGTCAACAAAGTTTACCATATATGTCACCTGCCTTTCGCATCATTTCAGTGGCGGAGCACTCCCATGTCGGGATTTTTTAACCAAATCCCTCCAATTCACTCCCATTAACTCCATTTTACATTAAAATGATGAAAAATGCAATAGCTTTTTTTATAAAAGAGCGTTCTTTTCACCTTATTTTACGCTTTTACTTGTAAATTTAAGGCAAATAGGATATAATTATTGTGGCAAATTTATGACGTGTACATATATATTGTTGTAAATTTACGCCATTAACCACTATATATCGTGGTTATTACTATTATATCACAAATATTTCAATTTGTGAATACTTATATTAAAATTTCTTTGCTATTATATTACAAAATAATTTCAATAAAAATACTCAATTTTTGGAGAAATTTTACAAGGAGGCACATAAATGAACAAAATAGCATTTCCAAGCATCGGAATAACGCTAAACATTGACCCTATCGCGTTTTCAATAGGCTCGAAAGGTATATACTGGTACGCGCTCATCATACTTTCGGGATTTTTACTCGGACTTTTATTCGTCTGCTCGACGTGCGAAAAGCGCGGCGTAAGCAAGGACAACGTGTGGGACGTTGCACTCATCGGACTTGTCGCGGGAATTATCGGCGCGAGGATATACTACGTACTCTTCGCCCTCGACGAATTTGACACATTTGCGGACATGTTCAAAATATGGAACGGCGGTTTGGCGATCTACGGCGGAATTATCGGCGCGTTTATATCCACCGTAATATACTGCCGCGTAAAAAAAATCAGCTTACTCAAAATGATCGACGTATGCGCGCCGGGACTTCTCATCGGGCAAATCATCGGACGCTTCGGCAACTTCACGAACGCGGAGGTATACGGACGCGCCACGACGGGACTTTTCGGAATGTCGATAAACGGCGCACCGCCCGTGCACCCGCTGTTTCTCTACGAAGCGGCGTGGAACGCGCTCGGACTTATCGTACTCTTGATTTTCCGCAAGAAAAAGCGCGCGGACGGACAAGTATTCTGCCTCTACCTGCTTTGGTACTCACTCGGGCGGCTCGTACTTGAGGGCATGCGCGACACGTCGTACATACTGTACGCGATACCGGGAATCATCGGAATATCACAACTCGCCTCCGCCGCCCTGATACTCATCTCCGCCGCTTTACTCATCTATTTACCGAAAAGAAAATAACCGTTTTCACCGCACAAAAAAGGCAATCCCCTCGGATTGCCTTTTTTAAATTCCGATTTTACTGTTCCTTAGCCTTCACAGACGGCACTGCCGCAAGCGGCTTTAAGCCGTTCACACCCAAACCGTTCCAAAGGAATAATTTAAGGTCATACTTGCTCACATCATTTGTAAACATGAGCTTGTTGTTTACATAAACCAAATTCGCCGTAATATCATTCTCCGAAACAGCCGCCGTCTTGACCTCGACGAGCTGCGTACCATTGTACAGCGCACCGATTATCATATCGGTATTTTTCTCCGCCGCGACATACGCCGTAACGGTCTTACCGTCTTGGGCTGTGGACGCGTACTCGACAGCGGGAGATGTTGACGTCCACTTTGCGTAATACGTCTTATTACCCTCATCTTCCGCCGTAATGCTCTCAACCGCGTTACCGCTGTAATCTTCGGCTGTATACCAACCGCCGAATGTATATCCGTTCCACGTCGGTTCCGGCAGCGTTACGGGAGTACCTTTGGTGTACTCCTCCGCCGCACCGTCCGCCAACGTACCGCCGAGCAGGTTATACGTTATCTTATACTTACCCGCTTCTGCCCATTTCGCGTAGTACGTCTTGTTACCGTATGAACCCTTTTCTATCTTCTCAACGGATGCTCCCTCACATTGAGCGTTCTCATACCAACCGAAGAATACTTTGTCACCATTTGTGATTTGACTGCTGTCGGGGAGCGTTACCTCTTCACCATACGTGTACGACGTTATATCCGCACCGTCGGCAAGAGTACCGCCCTGCGTGTCAAGCGTTACCGTATACGTCATAGGTGTCCACTTCGCGTAATACGTCACATCACTTTCCGTATCGGCAGGAACCGCCTCAACCGCATCACCGGTGCACTCCACATTTGCGTACCAGCCGCCAAACGTGTAATAATCTCTTGTAGGTGCATGATCGGCAAGCGACAGCGCCGCACCGGGCGTAAACGTAAGCTCCTTGGTCGCCGCGTCACCGTCAAACTTACCGCCGTTGGCGTTGAGCGTCACGGTATACGTATCCACCCCGACCGGCGTAAACGTGCCTCTAAACACGGTATCATCCACGATCGGTGTTGTCGTGGGATCGGGTGTCCACTCCACAGTCCTACCCGGCTTCGTCACATCGTCCGCACTCGCATACTCGCCGACCTTAACGTCCTGCTCATCAAGTATATTGCCGTCCTCGTCAACAAACTGAACGTGGAATGTCGCCTCCGCCGTCGGGCTGAACTGCGAAACGGATATATTATCAAGTCCGCACGGGTACTCCCAACCTTGTGTGTTGCCGTCCTTGACAAATCCGAACGTAACCTTATTCATCGTGTCATTTTCAAGCTTTTCGTTCGACATCAGCACCTTGCCGTCAAACGACAGGCTCTTTACTGTTGATGTTACCTTGTCATACACAAGATGAATATTCTTCACATAGGGAGTCCTGTTCGCGCCGGAAAACAGCGCATCACTGCCCCATGTCGTGCCGCCGTCTTTGCTCAGGAAAATCTTATAACCCGTTTTCCATGCAAACCGAATATTGTCGCCTATCTGAACGTACTCATAATTGTTTGCGTTGCTTCCTACTTCGCTTTGGATATACCAATCAAGGTCATACTCAACAAGCGCGTCATTTGCCAAATCAAACGTCTTTGTCGCACTGTACGACGCAGTCGGCGTTGTAGGATTAAACAAGATACGCTTATTTGTCGCGTCAAACTCCAGCGTTTCACCTGTTGGAGTAAATCCACCCGTAGCCGCCGCTATATCACTTTCCGACCACGGAATACCGGTCTTTTCACCTCTACGGTACAGCACATTCGCGCTTCCTTCCTGCGACGGCGCGATCTCCTCATACGAGAAGTTTGATACCTCCGGCGTCCAATATATGCCTTGACAGCCGTTTTCTTTCTTCGACGAGAATTCTACCTTGCTGAGCTGTACACCGTCCTGCAAATCAAACGACTTTGTATACTGACCATTAACATATTGTACTCCCTGGTCATCTTTCTTATATCCGCATATATAAGCATTAGCCTTGTTGTTCGCATAGTCAAATTCAATTTCCACATCCCACGTTTTCGCGCTTCCGCTGATATTGCCTTTGCCTTCTTCAACCGTGCTCCAGCCGGTCGGGAACGCCTGCGCGCTCGATTCGCCGTTCGCCTGCGTAGTCAGGTCGCCGGCTCCTACAGTATCTCCCGACACTTTTGTCCACGGCTGATGGAACGTCAATATATTTTCGCCGTTCTTGCCCAGCAGCTTCACATACATTGAAAACTCATGATTTTTCCAGTTCCATTGTTTATTGGCAATTTGCGTACCGCCGGTGACATAGTGGAAGCTAAGCTTAGCCTTATTATTGCCGTCGACTTCATTGACGGTCTTATAGAACGTCGCCTCGTTAGTATTATTTTCCTGCGTCAGCTTCGCACCGGTTTTTGTTGCGTTAAACGTGCCCGACGCAGCGTCGGTTTGAAGCGTGAACACATCATCGCCCGATTTATCAGTCGTTGCCTGCGGCAGAACGTTTACCGCAATCGCGTCCTCAAAGCCGCCGTCAACGGTTTTCGCGTAAATCGTCGCAAGTCCCATACCTACAGCCGTGACCTTGCCGTTCGCGTCAACGGTCGCAACGACCGGATTTGTTGAGCGCCACTCTACGCCCTTTTCCGACGCATTATCCGGCTCCACCTTCGCTGTAAACGTTTTCTCGTCGCCTGTCGTCATGTTAAACATGTTGTCGGTCGGATCCGTAATCTGAATACCCGTCACGTCTGTGGCGTAAACCTCAACCTGACACTTCGCTGAGTATGTGCCATTCGTCGTGTCCTTCGCCGTCGCCGTAATAGTCGCACTGCCCTCCTTACCGACAGCGGTAACCAAACCGTTTGTAACGGTCACCTTACTTTCGTCCGATGTTTCCCATGTTACCGTTTTATTGTCTGCATTATCCGGCGTAATAATCGCCTCGATAAGCTGCGATTTGCCCTTTTCGAGCCTTAATGTGCTCGGTGAAAGCGATATTCCTGTTACGGGAGTTGTTATTTCCGTATTCGCGTACTTAACCTTCGTAAACGGAATTGCCGGAGCGAGGTAATTGAGCTTGTTGCCGCTTGCATCTGTCGCAAGTGACGCCGAACCTATGTAGTAGCTCGTGTGCGGCGGCTGGTTGTAGCCTACGTTTTGCCAAGCAATAGCACAACGGTACTGACTGTCATGCATAAGCGTTGTAAGACGGTAATTGGTAGGTACACATGATGTATAAATACGTGCACCCGTGCCGTTTGCAAGACGGAACACCATTTCCTCACGCCAGTCGCCGAAAATATCCGCGACAAGTCCGGGTGTTTTTTTGTTTACGTCGTTACTGGCTATATCTGGAATATAGTTGTCACCCGTAAACAGTATTCTCGTTATACCGCTTGTCGCGCTGTATTTCGCAAGCAGATTATTATCAAGCAGTTCACGTCCCAAATCACCGTCCCAGTAAATCAGGAAATTGTAGAATTTATTTTTATTTGAATCTGTACTTACTCCCTTTTGTACGCCGTTTATGTTATATGTCAGCGCAGTATCGCCGTTGGCGGTAGACCAGAACAGAGCGAGCGAATCGGGATTTTGTGAAGCGAATGTATCGTCAACATTATCCATAACGCCTCTGCCTATATCGCCTGTTGACGACTGCTTCATTACATCGTCCATTACCTTTGTGCTGTCGTTATATCTCTTTATGTCAACCGCATATGGTATTAAATTATCGTTGTCCTTACCTGCCTCGTGAACCATAAAGACTTCCTGTTTACCGTCGTTGTCAAAGTCGGAAACATGCTCCGCGTCACCGTGACCGCGTCCGTCGGAATAAAGCACCGTGCCGTCGTCATCAAGAACAGCCGCACCGAATATAAGCTCATCTTTGCCGTCGTTATCAACATCGGCTACCGACACGCTGTGCGCGCCCTGACCATAAAGTGTATAGCCCGACTTTGATTCTTTGGTTTTATTGCCTTTTCCGTCCTCAACCCAGCTGCTGTTTTTTTCGTTTTTACTTATCCATTGTTCCGTAAGATTTGTTCCGTCCCAATTATACGCCGCAACATACGCGAATGTGTAATATCCTCGGCAGAAAAGCGCGCTCGGCGTTTCGCCGTTAAGATATGCAACACCGGCGAGATAACGTTCGGATCGGTTGCCGTATGTGTCGCCCCAACCGCTGCTTGTTTGGCTTTTTATTGTTCTCGGCGGATCGTAATTTACGGTCTGCATAGCAGTACCCGTTTCGCCGTCGAACACCGTCAGATATTCGGGACCGTCGAGAACATAACCGCTGCTGTTTCTGTATACCTTTGTGTTATCGTCACCTCGAATTGTGTCCGTAACGCCGAATTGATTGACATAATTGCCGCCGGCATCCTTCGAGCCCGGTGCGGTTTTACACATCATTTCCGCCTTGCCGTCGCCGTCGAAGTCATAAACGAGGAACTGTGTATAATGCTGACCTGCGCGGATATTCGGACCGAGATTTATACGCCACATCGGCGTTCCGTCACCGTTTATCTCATAAGCGTCAAACATTACATCTCCCGTTTTGCCTGACTTGGAATTATCCTGCGCGTTTGTCGGATTCCATTTGACGACAAGCTCATATTCTCCGTCGCCGTCAAGGTCACCCACGCTCATATCATCAGCTGTATATGTATAGTCGCTTCCGCCCGCAGGTGCTTCAAAAAGCAAATCCTTATATCCCGCTTGGTTACCGCTGCGGGAATAGTAACCCGTCCATGGCGTTACCCATTCGTCATCAACCGGCTGCTGTCCCGATACCACAACTTGATATTCGCTGCTTGCCGTGCCGCTTGAGTCAGTATAATTCGTAGCCTTGCCGCCTTCTACAGTAGCTATTTTTGTACTTGTTCCCTTTTTGTAAATATCATAAGCGGTAGTCGCCAAGCTCTCCGAACCGAGAACACGCCACGACAGATACACGCCGCTTGTCGCTTTAACCGCAACAAGACCGCGGTTAAGCTTTTCCATTTCACGCGCGGTAGTCTGATACTGCGGCGTTTTCGCCCCGTCCGCGCTTGCCGGCACTGCAACCGCCGTGCAGATAGTGCCGACCATTGCGAGGCTGAGCAGTACGCTCAAAATTCTTCTCCTCATAATATAATCTCCTTCTCTATAGTTTCTTATTAGTTCTATTTTACTACAAATCAAGAAAATTCTCAACAAAATAGACAATTTATTTTTTCTCCGTTCTACACAAAAAATCCCCCAATTTTTGTGCACTTTGCCACTCCTTACCCGTACGGGACGGCGCCCTCGACGTCCCTCGCCCGTAGGGCGGGCTGCCTCACTACGGCGTTTGTTGCTCCGCAACACGCCTACCACACGCAAACGTGTGGTTCACCTCACTACGGCGTTTGTTGCTCCGCAACACGCCTACCACACGCAAACGTGTGGTTCACCTCAGCCCGCCGCCGCGCAATCTTCCACCCTTCCCGTAGGGCGGGAGCAGGGGCGGAAGTGGCTTAAAAACCGCATAGGTATGCGGTTTGTGGGGGTTTGGGGGATTTGGGTGGAAAATGATGGGAAAAGGGGTGAAAATGGCGTAGGTATGCGGTTTGTGGGAGTTGGGGACATGAGGGGAAAATGAGTGGAAAATAATGGAAAAAGGGCGGGAAATGGCATAGGTATGCGGGTTGAGAGGGGTGAGGCGGTGGCGAGGGAAGTTGGGGTGGAAAATAATGGGAAAAGGGGGAAAAATGGCGTAGGTATGCGGGTTGAGGGGGTGAAAAAGTTTGGATGGGAAATAATGGGAAAAGGGGGAAAAATGGCGTAGGTATGCGGGTTGTGAGGCGAGGACGTGAGGGGGCACGGGCTCGGAGGCGGAGGGGGAATGCTTAAAAAGCGCATAGGTATGCGGGTTGAGGGGGTGAAAAAAGTTGGGGTGGAAAATAATGGGAAAAGGGTGGGAAAGCGCATAGGTATGCGGTTTGTGGGGGTTGGCGAAGTGGATGGGAAAATGGGTGGAAAATAATGGGAAAAGTCGCGGAAATGGCGTAGGTATGCGGTTTGTGGGGGTTGGGAGGGATGGGGGCGCGGGAAGCGCTTATATACCTAAATTTTTGCTCGAAAATGGCACCGATTCCTCCCCTGCCGCATCTCCCGCAACATAAGTGTTTATGCCATTCTCCAGCGCTTTTTCCTCCTCGGGAACGTACTGTTTTATCGCGTTTTTTACAGAAAACAGTTGTACAACCGCAAGCGGTAAAATGAGTGTTAAAAACACAATAAAAACAAGTAAAATGAGTGCTTTTTTCACAAAAAATACCCCCTTTTGACACAAAAATACCCCTATTTGGGCGATAAATTCCCCGATTTTGATGCAAAAATACCCCCGGTTTGCAGGAAAAATACCCTGTTTTGACCGGAAAATTCCGCTTTTTTACTCTATTATATATGATAATTTTCCATAAAAAATAACCCCCCCAAAATCGGGGGGTCATTTTTATGGTTTTTTGTTAAATTTCATTCTGCCAAGTCAGCCGAAATAATTTTAACGAGTGTCTTAACGATACCGTCTGCGCCAGGCAATTCTCCTACCTGCTTATAACCTTCGAGCATAAGCTCACAAGCCTTTGTGCCGTTGCTGTAGTGGTTATGATCCCTACCGCCGCTCTCACCGGCACATGCGATAATCTCCTGCGCTCTTGTTTCCTTAGCCGCATCGTCAGCGCCTTCCGCAACGTATGCGTTAAATGCCGCGTCAGCCATATTACCGATGTCTATGAAGCCTACAACATTCGGATCGTACTTAGCGCCTTCGGGCGTTGTTCTTTCCTGATAAATCTGTCTTACGGTGTTATCATATCCGTCTGTGCGCACACCATTGAATGTGTGTGTTGTCGCGTTGTAAACGCTATTATAGCTTCCACCGTCTACCATATGAGGCGTATACGAGTTCAGAATGATTTTAGCGCCCAAAGCTTCACAAGCGTCTATGTAATAATTGAAGCTGCCCTCAAAGTCAGTGCCTGTGCCGTTTGTACCCATACATCCTATGACTACATAATCACCCGGTCTGATCGCTGTAAGAACTCTGTCTCTCAGCTCGCCATTTGTGTAGTAGGTTGAAAGATTACGTCCGCCTCGTCCGTTATTGTAAAATGTCGCAATATTTTCCAAATCCGGATATTGCGCGATATCTCTTGCGAGAACATACGCCCATGAACCGTTATTCGCTATTGTCGAGTCGCCTATGGTATAAATAGTAGGCTTCGCACCTGCCGCCTTATCCTGCTGTTTCTCAATCACGATTGATGAAACTTCGGAAGAAGCATTGAATGCCAAATCCATTACACCATCGATCACAGGAATTGCGTATGTTACGGATGACTTTGTTTCATTCGCGTATGGATGTCCTGCCAAATCAGCGCTTACATACTCTGATGTAATAGCTCCCGCATAGTTGATAGTGACATTATATAGCTTTCCTTCCGGCACTTTCGCCTTAAAGGTGAACGCGCCCTTTAAGCTGTCAGAATCAGCGTCCTCTTCCGTTCCTTCGCCGGTAGCCGTCGGAGTACCGTTGTCAATACCGTAACCCGTCGTATCTGAATATGCAGTTGTCGTAGTTACAGCCGTGTAACCCTCCGCAGCCGTAGTTGTACCAAAGTCGAACGCAAGTCCGTGAATATCAACTCTTACGGCTCGGGATATAGTCTCATGCTCACTGTTCTCACCCGTCGCGCGGATATATACCACGGTCGGCTCTGCGTCTGCGCTTACTGTCAGTTTCGCCGTGTGCGCCTCATTATCCGGAGTAAATGTTACGCCCTTGGGCGGTGTTGTAAGCTCATTGACGTTGTTCTTATCATATAATTTGTATGTTACGTTGTCGCCGCCCGAGATTTGCTGGTTAGCATTATCAACAACGTGAGCCTGATACGTAGCCTCGGCAGTCTCTCCCGCATTCATCGGGATTGAAATGCTTCTTGTCTGCTGTGTAAAGGATATACTGTCGGACGATGAGGTTACCGTTACAGGGATCGTGGCTGTTTTTCCGCCCAATTGTACCTGCACATTATATTCGTTGCTTTCGGCAGTCTCACCCACGGTCAATACAGCTTTGTGCGTATCCGTCGCGTCGGGAGTAATGGTTAATCCTGTAGGCTCACCTTCTATCGACCATGTTGCCGCTCCTATCATATTGTAGCCTTCATCAGACTTAGCGGTTACCGTCAGATTTGCAGAGGTAATCGCGTCTGTCGGAGTATCTTCTCCGGGGATCGACAATACATTATTGTCAATAGTCGTTTCAAGGTCGCCGTCAATCGTCGGAATATACATCTTTACATTGTTAAAGTCAAACTCGCCTGTTGAGTTATCAGGCGTTCTGTAGCACAGATAAGTAGGCGCAGTCGAGCCTGCGTTTACAAACGCCTCGGTTTCGGATTCTCCGAGAAGCTCACCCTGCATGTCGTATACCTTAGCATACCACAGCTTTGACGTTACGTCGCACGAAAGAACGATATGATACCATGTGCCGGCAGTTACATCCGCCACCTTTGCCCCGCCGTTCATGGTGAGCGCGTCACCTGTATAGTTAAGGCTTAATGTTGTAGCGCTAGTCGACCATGTTACAGGATTGTCCTGCTTGAACAGGATAGTCGTGTTCGGAGTATAGAATCTTACATCCTGCGATATGATAACCTGACCTGTCGGAGCCGCCGGGAGCTTATTAACCGCAAAGCATGAAGAGTTGTTTCCTGTCGCCTTGAGCTTAAGGAACTTCGTCGCTTCTTCGCCTTCGCCTTCTGTAGCAAGAGAAAGACTTCTGCCGTTGTTGCCGCCGTAAGCAGCCCAGTCGCCTGTTACAACGTCCACAGCGCTCTTGTTATCTCCCGATTTCGTCGCCTGATAGCCTACCATATCATCGGCATACCACTTGAAGTCTGAGATGTAACCCGCCTTGGGCAGATATTGACCTTGAGGCTGTGTTGTATTCGCCAAAATAGCAACCGCGGCTTGTTTTGTTATTGTCGTTTTATCAATTTTGCCGCCGCCGTATGTAACCGTTACCGTTACTCTTCCGTAATAGTTGGAAGCCTGATTTGCAAGTGTAAAGTTTGCAACCGTCGGATTTGTTGAGTCATACTTTACTATACCGTAACTATCGCAGTAAGTTTGATATGTACCGTCGGCATTCTTCTGGTCGGTTGTCGCTTTACTTGTACCATCAGATGTAACCATTGTGGTAAATCCCTCGAATTTCCAGTCAACCTCAACGGGGTCTACTCTTGTTTCTTGCTGAGCATAAAGGTCTCCGCCGATTTCACCTATAAGCTTAACAGAGAAATTATTGTCGGCGAAGGTATGGTCGTCTGCGCCCATTGTTAACAAGCCGCCGCTCGGAACGGTAATCTCAATGTCAACCATAGGCTCAACATACTCCGGATCCTTCGCATATACAGCCGTATATTTAATGTTAGCCGTAACGGGAGTATCCTTAATCTGCTCCGCCGTCAAGTATGTCTTTGATTCATCATATACGCTGTTGTCGTCCGTTGTCCAGCCCTTGAACAGATAACCTGTTTTCGCGGTGTCCGTAGGAACATTTACGCCCTTTTCGTCTTTACGTACAGCTTCCGAGCTTTCTTTTCCGTCAACATCATAAGTAATTGAGTAATATATTTCTATGTCGTCGAACGCTGCCGGCTGACGAACCATAACGTTGTCAACGCTTGTATTTCCCGCGCCGGCTCTGACACCTGCCAAGAACATGTACTGGATCTTCTTGTCGGCGCTCTTACCCATAGGCACGTTGCCGGTATAATATTCTGTGTTTCCGTCTAAGGATGTAATATTAAACTGGCAAACCTTACTTGCATAGTTGAGAATAGCCGTTACGTGCATCCATGCGTCTCCCGGCACCTTCTTTTCGGCGGTTGCGCCGTTAACCGTTAATGTGCCGCCGTTTGCATAGCTCAATAATACGATGTAATCATCGCCATCATACAGAACGTTGCTGCTATCTGATTTCAAAGCTTTATGACCTGTCGCGTCCGAATCGAGGAAGCCTATCTGAGCAGGTCCGTAACTGGTTACGTTCGCTTTAAAATCAAATTCGAGAACCGCAAAATTGTCTTCATTTGCGCTTCCTGCTGTGTCAGCCATTTTATAATTTACGTCTCTGGAGCCGCTGTCTTTGGGATCGGGAACAAAGCACAAATACTTATTTATACTCTCGTTTTTGGTGTCAGTAAGCACCTCGAGTCTTGCTGCTTTCTTTGTGCCGCCAGTGTTCTCTCCCTTATAACCTACCCAATTCGCGTCACCCTGAATAGCGTCCGTTGTCGCATCTTCAAAATCGAGCTTGTAATAGATCGTGCTCGGATCTATAGTAGGCTTGGGCACTACGTAGCTTTCGGTGATAGGTCTTATAACGTCCTCATCACCGCTGAGCTTGCTCCATACCATGAGCTTTGTATTGACCTTTGCCTCAACTTCCTGCGTAGCCTTGCCGTTCGTAAATGTTAACGGGTACGGAGTTACGGAGGTGAGCTTTGTGCCATCATAATCGGCACACAAGAGAACCGCTGATGTTTCATTGCTCGCAGCAGTTACGGTCACTGTCTTGGTGCCGTGATCATACGATATGCCCGCGCCGTCCGCGCTCGCCGGAAGCACAAACGCAAGCTGCGCGGTCATCGCTATTGCCGCAACGCTAGCAATGACCTTCTTTATTCTTCCTCTCATTTCTTTTTCTCCTCTCTTGATAAAAAAATTAATACCTATATCACAATTATACTATATTTCCCTCTCTCTGTACAGACTTTTTTTGCACTTTATACAAAAAAAATCAGTGAACTTTTTTTCACTGCTTTTTTAACAAAACGCCTTGACATTCATCCCACCCGCTGTTATAATATTATCGTCGCGCGCACCTGTGGCGGAATTGGCAGACGCGCCGGACTTAGGATCCGGTGTCTTTGACGTGAAGGTTCAAGTCCTTTCAGGTGCACCACGTCGCACTCGTGCGGCAGTTTTACGAATCCTTTGTTTTACAAAGGATTCTTTTTTATGCCGCACGGTGCTCCTCTTCCGTCCGAAGCCGTCGCTTCGCTTTGGGCTTCGTACGGGGTGCGCCTTCGGCGCATTTTTTAACGTTCGCGCCGACGTCTTTTTATGTATAGAATATAGATTTTGTTATTTCATTAAGTACGCGTCGACAGCGTCGGCGGCACGCCGTCCCTCGCGTATCGCCCATACAACAAGACTCTGCCCCCTGCGACAGTCGCCCGCCGCAAATACGCCGCGCAGACTCGTCTTGTAATCGTCCTCGCTCGCAAGTATGTTGCTGCGCGCGTCCGTGTCGAGCGTGAGCTGTGTCAGCAGCTGCTGCTCGGGTCCCAAAAAGCCCATCGCGATCAGTACAAGCTCGCAGGCGCGTACTTGTTCCGTGCCCGCTATCGGTACGGGCGCGCCCGTCGTCCAGTCGACTTGTACGGTGTGTACCGCCTTGACGCGTCCTTTTTCGTCGCCCTCGATTTTCGTTACCGTCGTCGTGTATTCGCGTGGATCGCGGGCGTAGAGGTCGATCGCTTCCTCTTGTCCGTAGTCCGTTTTTTTGATCCTGGGCCATTCGGGCCATGGGTTGGTCGGTAGGCGGTGCTCCGACAGTTCCGGCATGATCTCGAGTTGTGTGACGCTTTTGCAGCCGTGGCGGATGGAGGTGCCGACGCAGTCGGTGCCGGTGTCGCCGCCGCCTATTACGATCACGTTTTTGCCCTCGGCGCTTATGTACTTTCTGTCCTCGAGGTTGCTGTCCAAAAGGCTTTTTGTGTTTGCCTTGAGGAAGTCGACGGCGTAGTGTACGCCTTTTAAGTCCGCGCCGGGCGCGGTGAGTGGGCGCGGGTTCGCCGCGCCGGTGCATAGTACTACCGCGTCAAATTCGTTCACGAGTTTGACAGCGGGGTAGTTTTTGCCTATCTCGGAGTTTAGGCGGAACGTTACGCCTTCTTTTTGCATTAGGTCTATACGCCGTTGTACGACGGATTTGTCGAGTTTCATGTTCGGTATGCCGTACATGAGTAGTCCGCCGGCTCTGTCCGCGCGTTCAAATACAGTTACGCGGTGTCCCATTTGGTTGAGCTGGTCGGCGCAGGCGAGTCCCGAAGGTCCGCTGCCGACTACGGCGACGCGTTTTTCGGTGGATTTTTCCGGTATGCGTACCTTGACCTTCCCTTCCGCGAACATCGTGTCTATTATGTGGCATTCGATGTTTCTGACCGTCACGGGCGGATCGTGCATGCCGAGCGTGCATGAGCCCTCGCAAAGCGCGGGGCATACGCGTCCCGTAAATTCGGGGAAGTTGTTCGTGAGCGATAAGCGTCTGTACGCCTCGTCAATGTCGCCTCGGTACACGAGGTCGTTCCACTCCGGTATGAGGTTGTTTAAGGGGCAGCCTATCGACGTGCGTCCGACCTGTACGCCCGCGTGGCAGAACGGTATGCCGCAGTCCATGCAGCGCGCGCCCTGCAGGCGCAGTTTCTCCAAGTCGAAGTGGGTGTGAAATTCGTCCCAGTCCTTTATTCTTTCCTTCGGAGGTCTGTCCTCGGGAAGCTGCCTATCATATTCCAAAAATCCTGTCGGTTTTCCCATTATACTTTCCTCCTCTTCTATGCAATTTCTACTTTTTTGCCCGTTACGTTCTCGAACGCGATAAGCATCGCCTCGTCACGGTCGGTACCCTTTTCCAGTTCCTCGCTGAGAACCGTTATAACCTTTTTGTAGTCGTTGGGTATTACCTTCACGAAATACTTCGATTCCTCGTCCCAGCTTTCAAGTATATCGCGCGCGGCAGTGCTGTCGGTGTACTTTAAGTGCTTTTTAAGCATTTCCTTTAATGTGTCCGCGTCCTTTTGCGTAAGCGTTTCACAGTTTACAAGCTCCTTGTTGCAGTTTTTCTCGAGCGCGCCGTCTTTATTGTAGATGTAGGCTATGCCGCCAGACATGCCCGCGGCGAAGTTTCTGCCCGTCTTGCCTATTACGGCGACGCATCCGCCCGTCATGTACTCACAGCCGTGGTCGCCTATACCCTCGACGACGGCGCTCATGCCGCTGTTGCGGACGCAAAAACGTTCGCCGGCGTTGCCGCGTATGTACGCTTCGCCCTTTATCGCGCCGTAGAACGCGACGTTGCCGATGATAACGTTTTCGCCCGCGTCGAATTTTGCCTCCTTGGGCGGTACCACGATTATTTTTCCGCCCGACAAGCCTTTTCCGATGTAGTCGTTGCTGTCGCCCTCAAGCTTCATCGTCACGCCCGGAGCAAGGAACGCGCCGAAGCTCTGTCCGGCGCTGCCGACAAAGTTGAGCTTTATGCTGTCCTCGGGAAGTCCCGCCTCGCCGTGCGCGCGGGCGATCTCAGACGATAAGATCGTGCCCGTGACGCGGTTTATGTTAGTTATCTCAAGCTTCGCCTCTATCTTCTTGCCGCCGTTTATCGCCGGCTCGCAAAGCTTAAGGAGCGTGTTCATGTCGAGCGTCTTGTAGAGCTCGTGGTCCTGCATGACGTTATGGTAACGCTCATAGTCGTTGGAGCATATCTTCGGCTGGTACAGGAGCGACGATAGATCGACCTCTTTCGCCTTCCAATTGTTCTCCACCGTTTTTTGGCTCAGTCTTTCAACGTGACCTATCATTTCGTCCACGGTCTTTACGCCGATTTTAGCCATCCATTCGCGCAGGTCCTGCGCGATAAAGCGCATAAAGTTCTCGACGTACTCCGGTTTGCCGCAAAAACGCTTCCGAAGCTTCGGGCTTTGTGTCGCGACACCGACGGGACACGTGTCGAGGTTACATACTCGCATCATTACACAGCCTACCGCGATCAAAGGTCCCGTGGCAAAGCCAAATTCCTCCGCGCCCAAAAGCGCCGCGACTGCCACGTCGCGTCCGGTAAGGAGCTTACCGTCGGTTTCTATTACAACTCTGTTGCGGAGGTTGTTCATAAGCAGTGCCTGATGCGCCTCCGCCACGCCGAGCTCCCACGGAAGTCCCGCGTGTCTTACGCTCGTCTTGGGAGCCGCGCCCGTGCCGCCGTCGTAGCCCGACACGAGTATTACGTCGGCGCGTCCCTTCGCGACGCCGACGGCGATAGTGCCGACACCCGCCTCGGAAACGAGCTTTACCGTAACGCGCGCGTCACGGTTGGCGTTCTTGAGGTCGTGGATAAGCTGCGCCAAATCTTCTATTGAATATATGTCGTGGTGCGGCGGGGGTGAGATAAGTCCCACGCCCGGCGTGGAGTGTCTTGCCTTCGCGATCCACGGATACACCTTGCCGCCCGGCAGATGTCCGCCCTCGCCCGGCTTCGCGCCCTGCGCCATTTTTATTTGTATTTCCTTCGCGTTCTGCAAGTAGTGGATATGTACGCCGAAGCGTCCCGACGCGACCTGTTTGATCGCGCTCGAACGGCTGTCGCCGTTTTCGTCGGGTATGTAGCGCTCGGGATCCTCGCCGCCCTCGCCGCTGTTCGACTTGCCGCCGAGGCGGTTCATCGCTATGGCAAGGCACTCGTGCGCCTCGCGGCTTATCGAGCCGTATGACATCGCGCCCGTCTTAAAGCGCTTTACTATGCTCTCGACGCTCTCCACCTTATCTATCGCGATAGGTTTGTCTATTGTCTTTATGTCAAGCATACCGCGTATCGTGCATTGGTGCTGTTGGTGTTCGTCCATTTCGCGCGCGTACTCCTTGTACAGCTTGTAATTGCCGGTACGGCACGCCATTTGGAGCTTGTATATACTTTCGGGGTTGAACATGTGGTACTCGCCCTTGGCTCTCCACTTGTACTCGCCGCCCGTTTTTAGCGCCTTTTTGCCCGTTACCTTGTCAAACGCTTCGGCGTGGCGCATAAGCACCTCTTTTTGTATATGCTCCAAGCCGATGCCGCCGATACGCGTCGTCGTACCCGTAAAGTACTTTTCGACAACGCTCTGAGCGATGCCCAGCGCCTCGAATATCTGCGCGCCCTGATACGACTGTATCGTGGATATGCCCATTTTTGACATTACCTTCACAATACCCTTCGTGCAAGCCTTGTTGTAGCGCTTAACGCCCTCTTCAAGCGTGCAGCTTAACAGCTTTTCGTCCACGAGCTCGCCTATCGCCTCGTATGCCATGTACGGGTTCACGCCGTTCACGCCGTAGCCTATGAGGCATGCGAAATGGTGTACCTCACGCGGTTCGCCCGACTCGAGCACTATCGACACCTTCATACGCGTGCCGCGTCTTATAAGGTGGTGGTGCAAGCCCGAGGCGACGAGCAGCGCCGGTATCGGAGCTTTGTTTCTGTCCGCGCCCTTGTCGGAAAGAATTATGATGTTGTAACCGTTCTCTATCGCTATATCCGCCGCCTCGAATATGGTTTCCATAGCCGTTTCCATATCGTTTTCCTGATTTTTGTTAAACAGCGACGGTATCGTTATCGACTTAAAGCCCTCAAGGTCGATGCAGCGCAGCTTTTTAAGCTCCTCGTTCGTGAGCAGCGGGCTCAGTGCCCTTACCTTGCGGCAGTTGAGCTCCGACGATGTGAGGAGGTTCTGTTCACAGCCGAAAAGCGTGTACGTGGACGTTACTATCTGTTCGCGTATCGCGTCTATAGGCGGGTTCGTGACCTGCGCAAAAAGCTGCTTGAAGTAGTTATAAAGAAGCTGCGGCTTTTCGGAGAGTACCGCAAGCGGTATATCCGTGCCCATCGCGCCTATAGGATCGTCCGCGTTTTCGACGATGGATTTTATCGTCGTGTTTACCTCCTCCCACGTGTAGCCGAATATCTTCTGACGCGTCAGAAGCGGCAGAGTGTCCTCGCCGTTCTCACGGTTCACGAACATGTTTTCGAGCGCGATGAAGTGCTTGAGCATAAGGTGCTCCGCCGCGCCGTTCGTAGCCTCTTTTAAGCGGCGTACAAGGTCATGCCACGTGTCGCCGTTGTTTTTCGTTTCTGCGGGCAGATCCTCAAGCTCTACGAGCGTCTTTTTTACCCACTTGCTGTACGGCTTATGGCGCGCCTCGTACCTCTTTATTTCCTCGTCGGAAATGATTTTGCCCTCCTCCGTGTCTATGAGGAGCATTTTGCCCGGGTGCAGACGTTCCTTCTTTATTATTGTAGATTGCTGAACGTCAGTCACACCTACCTCGGACGAGAGTATTATCATACCGTCGTCGGTAAGATAGTAACGCGCGGGGCGAAGTCCGTTTCGATCGAGCGTCGCGCCGACGTAGCGTCCGTCCGTAAAAGCGACAGCCGCCGGTCCGTCCCACGGCTCGGTTATGCAGGAGTGGTACTCGTAAAACGCCCTCATCTCGGGATCCATGTCCGTGTTGTTCTCCCACGGTTCGGGTATCGTCATCATTACCGCGCGCGGAAGTGAGAAGCCCGAGAGGTGGAGGAATTGCAGGTAGTTGTCGATCATCGCGCTGTCGGAGCCGTCCTCGTTTATTACGGGGAGTATTTTGTCCATGTCGCCCTCAAACTCGGGCGTGGCGAACATTCTCTCACGCGCCTTTACCCAGTTTACGTTGCCGCGTATGGTGTTTATCTCGCCGTTGTGGATTATGTATCTGTTCGGGTGCGCTCTCTCCCACGACGGGAACGTGTTCGTCGAGAAACGTGAGTGCACGAGCGCGATCGCGGTTTCCATGTCCACGTCCTTTAGGTCGAGGTAAAATTCGTTTACCTGGTCGGGCGTGAGCATGCCCTTGTAGACGAGCGTGCGGGCGGAGAGTGAAGCGAAGTAGAAGTAGTTGTCGCTGCCGCTTTTGCGTATTTCCTTTTCCGCGATCTTGCCTATTACGTATAAGCGTCTTTCAAAGTCGTCCGCGCTCATTTCGCTGCCTTTGCCGATAAATACCTGTACTATGTGCGGCATTGCCTCTCGCGCGCTGTTGCCGATACATACCTCGTACACGGGTACCTCGCGTATGCCGAGGAGTGTCTGTTTTTCGCGGTTTATTATGTCGGTGAGCTTTGCAAGGCTTTCCCCGCGTGTGTCCTCGTCAGGTGAGAGAAACAGCATGCCGACACCGTAGTCGCCCTTTTTCGGGAGCTTAATGCCCTCGTTTTTACATACCTTTTTCATAAACGCGTGCGGCATTTGAATAAGTATGCCCGCGCCGTCGCCCGTGTCCGGCTCGCTGCCCACGCCGCCTCGGTGAGCAAGGTTCTTTAAAATCTGTATCGCCCGGTCTATTATTTTGTGTGAGGTTTTACCCTTTATGTTGGCGATAAAGCCTATGCCGCAAGCGTCGTGCTCAAACTGCGGATCGTAAAGACCTTGTTTTTCAGGTAGTCCGTTGTAGTCCATTTACCTCAATCCTTTCCCAAAAGGCGTGCGCGTCCGCACGCCACTTGAAAGCTACGCTTTCAAGTCATCTTATTATTGTGTTATCAAAAAAGTTCCCAAGGAAACTTTTTTGATTTTGATGTAATCTGACGCGCATGTCGTCAGATTACAAACGAGGGGTTCCCCTCGTGCTCTCCGCCGCAGGCGCTTTTAAAAAATAAGGCGCTTCAATCGGAATATGTTACACGGTCACGGGCTGTCGAGGTGAACCACACGCTCGCGTGTGGTAGGCATAGAGCTTTGCTCATATGCCGTAGCAAAATGCCAGCCCCTACAATATCGTTCGTACGGGACGGCGCCCTCGACGTCCCGCCTATTTAAACCATTATAACATTTTCGATTGAAACGCCTTTGTTTCATCATATAAATTTTATCACAGTAACATTCGTATGTCTACTGAGATATTTTACAAAATTGCCTTGATTTTTTCCATTGCCTTTATGGTATTTTCCTTTGTTGAGAATGCCGTAAGTCTTACAAAGCCCTCGCCGCTTGGTCCGAAACCGCTTCCCGGTGTCGTTACAACGCCGGCTTCGTCGAGGATCTTGTCAAAAAATTCCCATGATTTTAAGCCGCCGGGTGTTTTTGCCCATATGTAAGGCGCGTTCTCGCCGCCGTATACGGTAAGACCCGCCTCGGTGAGCGCCGCGCGGATAATCTTCGCGTTTTCGAGGTAGTAAGCGATCGCTTCCTTCGTCTCACGCTGACCGTCCTCGCTGTAAACCGCCTCGGCTGCACGCTGGATTACGTAAGGCACGCCGTTAAATTTTGTGCACTGGCGGCGGTTCCAAAGCGAGTTGAGCTCCGTACCGTCAATTTTAAGCGTGTGCGGCACAACGGTGTACGCGCAGCGCGTACCCGTAAAGCCTGCGGTCTTGGAGAAACTCCTAAACTCAATCGCGACTTCCTTTGCGCCCTCGATCTCGTATATGCTGTGGGGAACGTCAGGGTTTGTGATAAACGCCTCGTACGCGCTGTCGTAAAGTATTACCGCGCCGTTTTGCTTCGCGTACTCTATCCACGGCTTAAGCTGTTCTCTCGTCGCCGCAACGCCCGTGGGGTTGTTCGGGAAGCAGAGGTAAATTATATCGACCTTCTCCTTCGGGAGTTCGGGCATAAAGCCGTTTTCCTCGGTGCAGGGCATGTAGTAAAGGTTATTCCAGTGCTCGCCGACGTAGTCGCCCGCGCGTCCCGCCATCGCGTTTGTGTCAACGTACACGGGGTAGACGGGATCGCATACGGCGACCTTGTTGTCTACCGAGAAGATGTCGCCGATGTTGCCGCAGTCGGACTTCGCGCCGTCGGAGATAAATACCTCGTCGGGTTCAAGGTCTATGCCTCTCGCCTTGTAGTCCTTTTCAACGATTTTATTGCGTAAGAAGTCGTAGCCCTGTTCGGGACCGTAACCGCGAAAGCCCTCGGCTGTGCCCATTTCGTCGACCGCCTTGTGCATCGCCTCGATAACCGCGGGTGCAAGAGGCTTCGTTACGTCGCCTATGCTCATTTTGATAAGCTCTCTGTCGGGGTGCGCCTCGGCGAACTCCGCCGCCTTGCGCGCTACCGTCGAAAACAGGTACGCTCCCGGGAGCTTTAAGTAATTGTCGTTTATCTTTGCCATTGTTATTTCTCCTTTTTTATATTATATTTCATCGTGATATGTTGACGTAGGGACGATTTCTCGCGATCCGTCGCCGCTGAGCTTTCCTACAGGTCAACGGTGCTTCCCGCCGGTTTCATCGCGGAGAAGCCTCCGTCCCAAACCATAAATTTGCTCTTGCCGCCGTAATCCATATACTCTATGCCCGTATCATTCAGTTTTTCCGCGTCCAGCGGCGTCAGTTTCAGTAACGCCCCGTTCGCGTCGTATGAGGCAACGAAAGGAAAAAGTCCCTCACTTAAGTAAACACGCATATCCTTGTTTTTTCTTTCGCCGATATACAAATCAAAGGATACCGTTTCATCTCCAACTTTGACGCTGATATTTTCCTTTCCCTTGCGCAAAGCGTAAACCGTTCCGTTATCAATTTTAAACGCATCAGTGTCATAAATGTACTGCGCGTAGGAATAATTTTCCAAGCCGCTGCTTGAACAAATCTTCAGACTGCACGGAATCGGTTCACCGAGGACGGCTTCATTGCTCTGCAGTTCAAAAATTATAAGGTCATCGCCCTCCTCAAACACGCGCGTCAGTATCGGAGCTTTGTAACCGTATGTGATATTAGCCCCAATCAGGTATTTGTTACTATATCCTATGCCGATTTCCTCAAAATCCTGTTCGCTGCCGGAATAGAACACATCGGAAATATTATAGTTGTACGCAAACGCGTATCTCTCTATATCTTTTATGTTTTTACCAATGGTTATACACTTTAGGCTTTCGCAGTCGGAGAATGCATATTCGCCGATATGGGTAACGTTTTCTCCGATCTTCAAAAGAACCAAACCGTAGCAATACTGAAACGCTCTCTTGCCTATATCGGTAACATTGTCGGGGATAGTGATCATTTTTAGCGAGCTGTAGTATTCAAACGCTCTATCTCCTATTACCTCAAGCGTACTCGGCAGAGATAGTTTCTTTACGTTTGTCATATTCGCAAACGCGTTATTACCTATTTCCTTTACGCCCTCTTCTATTACGATCTCCTTTACTTCATCTGCGCGGTCTTTCCACGGAGCATTCATATATCCGTAATCGGGAATTATACCCGATTTGACCGATACGGTAAGAGTGCCGCTTTCCTCGTCAAGGTTCCATGAAGGAGCAAGCTCGTTATATTTGTACTGTGTTAAATCTATACTGTAAAGTTTACGGTAATCGTAATAGTCATCATATAATGCTTTTCCGTCAAATGTGTCGCCGCGCTGCATATAATATTCATCTTCGGCTATCGCGTAATACAGGTGACCATCTCCGATATGTACGCCGTTGCATTTGTCGGGCATGGCAAACTCCGTAATCGACACGCACGCTGTCGGATCGTTTAAGGGCGACATGTATACGATGTCTTCACACAGAAAATAAATATAATTATTATATATATTCACTTTTCTGATGTCCTCGTTTATCAGAGTTTCAAAATCGCCCGTGGAGAAATCATACTTGCTTAATCCCTGCGGTATATTCTCGTTCCACCAATCGCTACACAAATACCAGCTGCCGTTATAATACTGCATAGGCTCGTATATATACGACCAAAAGTAATCGTCATACTTGGTAGATGTCGCTCTTAAGACGGACTGAGATTCCCAATAGTCGCCTGTTTCCCAATCGTGATGTTCATGCGCATCGTCAGATATTGCATCATCGCTCAGCAATAAAAACTCATGCCTTACATAACCGTATGTATCGTTTACCGGATCGTCCCATGTAACGTCGACATGATACCACTCACCGTCCAGATACACCATATTCCACGCGTGATCCATCGCGTCGCTGATCACATACTCCCATTTTATATTCAGTTCGTCCATTATAGCTCCGAACGCCATAGTATACGCTTGACATACGCCTCTCTTATTACGGAAGAATTCTTCATCGTCATATATGCTGTACGTCAAATCGTACTCGTAATTAAGCACTATGTAATCGTGCACGGCAAGTATTTTTTCCACATCGCTCATACCGGGCTTTACCTGCGCCAAAATATCGTCGATCGCTTTACTCATTGAGCTTTGGTCGGAGATAGACGAAAGCGTAATATCATCATTTTTATACGACGGAGTGATCATGTATCCGCCGTCCGTTTCCTCTATATCCACCGTGCCTGTCACGTAATACAGTTTCGGGGAATGGTTTATGACATCCTCATACGTCCTCGCAAGCTCGTCGGCGCTCATGTCCGACGCATACACCTCAAAGGCGGTCCGCGAATTTGTCAGCGCGTCCTTTATTTTGTCCCTTATTCCGTCAGGTTCGTTTTCCGAACAGTATGGGTGCGGAAGTCCGCCCTCCTGAAGGAGCGTGAGCTTATATTCCTCGGCGCACGCGGTAATACCGCATGACAATATGAGAACAAGCACCGTTCCCATAACCGCCGCAAAAAATTTCTTCATTATCTGCTCCCCTGCTTAGACCGTGATCTCGCCGTCGAAAACGAACGCGGCGGGACCTGTCATGTACACGTTATTTTCGTCCTTATCCCAGCGTATGTGGAGCGTGCCGCCCAAAAGCACCAAGTCCGCCTCGTCGCCAACCAAGCCCGACAGGTTCGCCGCGACGAGCGTCGCGCAAGCACCCGTGCCGCACGCAAGCGTTTCACCCGCGCCGCGCTCCCACACGCGCATTTTTATCGTGTTTTTGTCCACGATTTGCGCAAACTCCGTGTTTATGCGCTTCGGGAACAGCTTGTGGTTCTCAAATTTCGGTCCAAGCTTTTCTATGTCCAAGTTATCAACGTCGTCAATGTATGTGACCGCGTGCGGGTTCCCCATCGAAACTCCCGTGACGCGGTACTCCTTACCGTCAACTTCGATTGGCTGCTCGATAAATCGGTCGAGGTCGGAGCTTATCGGAATGTTTTTCGGTACGAGCTCCGGACTTCCCATGTTTACGCGTACCGTGTCAACCATGCCGTTTTCGTCGAGGTTTAATTTTAAAATTTTGATACCCGCAAGCGTTTCGAGCGTGATCTCCGTTTTGTCGGTAAGTCCCTTGTCGTGCACGTACTTTCCGACGCAGCGCGTCGCGTTGCCGCACATCTCAGCCTGTGTGCCGTCGCTGTTGTACATGTCCATACGAAAATCCGCCTTGTCCGACGGGCATATCAAAACAAGTCCGTCGGAGCCTATGCCGAAGTGACGGTCGCTTACCTTTTTCGCCGTCGCGTTTATGTCCTCGACCTTTTCCTCGAAGCAGTTCACGTATATGTAGTCGTTGCCCGCCCCGTGCATTTTTGTGAATTTGAATTTGTTCATATGAATACCCCCGTGAATTGTTTATATGCCTAATATCTGACGCGCCGTGTCAATAAATCTCGCGCCAACGTCCATGCTTCTCTTTTGAATAAATCTGTGCGCCTGGTCCTCGGTCATTCTGTGATTTTCCATTAAATACGCCTTCGCGTCGGCAATTATTTTTTCCTCCTCCGGCGTGCGCCGTGCTCTGTGTTTACGTCTTTCGATGATGCCGACAAACGTTTCTATCGAGTTTATAAGTATTTGCCGATTTACCGGCAGCGTCACAACAAAAATGTCCTGATCGTATATCTCGTTTTGCCTTTCGGCTCGTACTATGCTCATCAGCTTCTGACCTTCGCGCAGATCCTCGGCAACCTCGTCCGCGACCGCGTCCGGCAGCTTATATCCCATAATTATAAGCGTTTCGTCCATGTCCGTAACAGAACGCAGCAACTCAGCCTTGGAATGACAGACCGCACAGACTTCATACCCGCTGCCGTCAAGCATTTTTCGTACCTTGTCGGCGGCGGCGTCCTTTGAAAAAGCCAGTATAACTCGCTCCACCGCTGTTACCCCCCTCGGAAAATTGTTTAATATTCTATAAGATATTTTTCAATTTCCCACTGGTTGATGGTGCGGCGGTACTCGCCGTATTCCTGTTCCTTCGCGGCGAAGTAGCTCGACGCAAATTTTTCGCCCAAAAGTTCTTTTATAAATTCCGATTTTTTGCCTATGTTTATCGCCTCGTTAAGGCTTATCGGCAGGCTCTTTATGCCCAAGTACTCCCTTTCCTTGTCGGAAAGCTTGTAAATATTTACGTCGATGCTGGGCGGCAGCGCCTCGTTGTCCCTTATGCCCGCAAGCCCCGCCTTTAGGCATGCCGCCAAGGCAAGGTAGGGATTCGCCGTCGGATCCGGTGAGCGAAGCTCCACCCGCGCGTCGTTTCCGTTGCGCGACGAGGGTACTCGTACAAGAAGGCTCCTGTTGCTCTCCGACCACGATATGTAGCACGGAGCTTCGTAGCCCGGTATAAATCTCTTGTAGGAGTTCACCGTCGGGTTCGTGAGGCACGCCATGTCGGGCGTGTACTTCAAAAGTCCCGCTATGAATTTGTATGCCGTGTCGGAAAGGCGGCTGTTTTCGTTGTCGGAGCAGAATACGTTTTTGCCGTCCTTGGAAAGTGACATCGTGAGGTGCATGCCGCTTCCGTTTTCGCCCTCCATTGGTTTGGGCATAAATGACGCGTGCAAGCCGTTTCTCTTCGCAATCGTTTTTACGACCGTTCTGAACGTCACTATTCTGTCAGCCGTTTTTAAAGCGTCGTCATATTTAAACGTTATCTCGTGCTGTCCCGGTGCCATTTCGTGGTGCGAGGCTTCCACTGCGTAGCCCATTTCCTCGAGCGTCAAACATATTTCTCTTCGGCAGTTCTCGCCGTTGTCGAGGGGTGCGAGGTCAAAGTAGCCCGCGTTGTCGTGCGGATCGAGAACGGGGTTGCCGCGCTCGTCGGTATTGAATAAAAAGAATTCGCACTCGGGACCGACCTCGAATGTGTAGCCCATGTCAGCCGCTTCCTTGATGGCGTTTTGGAGCACGCGGCGCGGATCGCTCTCAAGGCGAGTGCCGTCGGGCTTATACACGTCGCATATAAGTCTGGCGACTTTTCCCTGATGCGGACGCCACGGGAATATGGTGAACGTGTCAAGGTCGGGGTGGAGAAACAGATCGCTTTCCTCTATGCTCACAAATCCTTTTATGCAAGAGCCGTCAAACATACAGCGCTCGTCAAGCGCGTCCTTAAGCTTCGACGCGGTGACAGCCATGTTGCGCATAGTTCCCAAAATGTCGGTAAACTGTAAGCGTACAAAGCTCACGTCCTCCTTCTCGACTAAATTCAAGATGTCCTTTTTCGTCATCATACCCACGTTCCTTTCATAATATATACGCCAAATACTATGTTACTTTCGGAAAAAAAGGCGCTTCTCCCCCGTGGAAGAAACACCTTTGTTCACGTTACATTGTAGCACAGCAAAAAAAGTTTGTCAAGACTAATATTTCCATTTGCGAAATTTTATTTAGTTCTTCGTGTTGTGTGCACCTTTTTTGCGCATGATCACGCCGCAGCCGACAAAATCTTCAATTCCCGAAACGGTGAGCGTGCCGTTTTCCGCGCGCGCGTTTTCGCCAAGGCGCGGGTACGTGTCGGTCACCTCCGCGTCCGCCGTCAATTTTACGCTTATCTCCTTCGGCGCGTTTTTGAAGGAGTGAATTACGCAGAGAATGAGCTCGTCGTTTTCGCGCACGAGTGCCTGGTACCCTTCGGGGTGGCGGTACGATGTGACGTTTTCGCGGTAAATATGCGTGAAGCCGCGCTTAATCACGGGCACAGCCTTTTTGTAAAACGATATGCCGTCCTCTATTACGCGCCACTTGTCGTCCGTGAGGTTTATAACGTCGCCCGAAAGACACATCCTGCCCAAAAACGCCGCGGCGACGGAGTACGCTATTCTTTTTTTACTGTCGTTTTCGCGTATCACGCACCATATCTGACTTTGGCGCGGAAGCACCGCGCGGTGCAGATTGGCGGCTATCAGCGGTATTTCGACGCACTCGTGCGCATCCGAAAAAGACGCCATTGACGAGAGCGCCATAAAGCTCGGCTCCAAGCGGTTGCCGCCCGACGCGCAATTTTCTGTCACAAGGTCGGGGATCGCCGCGCGCATACGCTTAAAGTAGTCCTGCGCGCCTTCCATGTTGCGCCTTAAGCCCTCGCCCAAGCTGTCGCCGTCGTCACAGCCTATGCCTATGGTTTCGTTGTAGTCCACCTTTATATAAGAAAAACCGTTTTCTTTGAGAAAATTTATGACGCGCTCGTCGAGGTACTTTATTACCCTCTCGTCCGTCATGTTCCAAAAGCGGCGGTTTCGCGTTGTGAGCGTCACGCCGTCGCGTTTTAGTAGTAAGTCCGTGTTATTGTACGCGTCGGACAAGCGTCCGACCGTTTCAATTTCGAACCATATGCCCGCGCGCATACCGCGCGACCTTATGAGCCGCGCCGTTTCGCCTATTCCGTGAGGAAAGAGCGTCTTTGACGGTATGTAATCGCCCATGCTTATGTCCCACGGAGCGCCGTCCTTTTTGAACCAGCCGCAGTCTATGACGAAGTAGTCTATGCCCTTACCGTCTATCACGTCAAGTATCGCTTCTATATTGGCGTGCGACGGGTTGCCCCACGTCGTGCAGTACTCGTTAAATATCACGGGCAGAGCTTCCTCGCTCTCGGGCACGTCAAGCGCGTCCTCCTGTGCCTCGACAAGACGCGCGCATATACTGTCAACGCTGCCCTTGCAAACGCTGAGCACAGCCACGTGCCCCTTAAAGCTTTCGCCGCGTTTTACCGTCTTTATCCAGTGCCCAAACTCCCTGTCGGCTTGTCCGCCCGACAGGCATACTCCGTCGTCGCCGCGGGTTATCTCCATTTGCCACGAGGACGGACATTTGAGCTGCGCGCCCCAAATAACGTTGTTTTTGGTGTCCTCTACCGCCATAAACGGGAAATATCCCTTTACCGGCATCGAGCCCACCTGTCCGAAGCGGACGCTTTTTGAGTTGCCATAGCACCAGCACTCCTCCAAGAGCAAATCCTCAAGCGTTTCGGTGACAAGTCTTCCCTCCATGCTCCACTTACCGCGCATACGGTGCAAAAGCATCGAGTTTTCACCCGCGCCCTCAAGGTAAGGGGAAATTTTGCAGACCGCGAATGACGAAAGCATCTCGACTCTTATGTCGCCGTCGGTGTTGTTTACAAGCTCCGTTTCCACGCTTACGTAGCCGCGTCCCTTTTTATGTGTGAGCGTATGGATGACGCAAAGCCCTTTGTCCGATTTTAGCCGCGTGACTATGCGCGTCACAGCGCCGTCCGTATGTACCGATTGGCTGTCGTATTTGAGCGACAGCGTGGTTTCGCTGTACTTCATGGACTCTCCCCCGAAGTAGTCGCCCGAATAGTTGTCGCCTATTATTTTTACCTCCGCGAGCGACCGCACCTCCGCGCGGCGATCTTTATGTTTTTTGTCCGTGACGGGAAGCAGCGTAAGTCCCGTGATACCAGTTTCCGCGCTGCGGCTGTATATTGCCTCCATATCGCCCAAAACGGCGGTGTAAATTTCCTCTGTCATCTCGTCCCCTCCGACGTTTAAATATTAAACACATAATATCACAGCAAAGGTGTAAAAGTCAATACGCAAAGCGGCATGGCGGCGCTTTACTTCGGTATTTCGTTTTTGATTCGTTCTATCGCCTTTTTCTCTATCCTCGACACCTGCACCTGCGACACGCCTATCACCTTCGCTATCTCCGACTGCGTTTTGCCGCGGAAGTAGCGAAGCACTATTATTTCCTTCTCCCTCGGCGTAAGGCGCGAAAGTATGTCGTCTATCATGACTTTATTTATAACGTCGTCCTCTATCGTGCCGCCTGCAAGCACGTCAAGAAGGCGTATCTCCTTGTCGCTGCCCGTGTACACACTGTCGTAAATGCTTTCCGGCGGCGCGGCGGCTTCAAACGCTTCGATCAGACTTTCCGCGTCGATTCCGCACTCCTCGGCTATCTCGTTTATCGTCGGCTCGCGGTTAAGACGGCGGCGAAGCATTTCCTCGGCGCGTTTTCCCTTGAGCGCGTTTTCCTTGAGCGTCCTGCTTATCTTCACCGCGCCGTCGTCGCGGAGAAACCTCTTTATCTCGCCCGCTATCATCGGTACCGCGTACGTTGAAAACTGCACGTTAAAGTCGGGATCAAATTTTTTGACCGCCTTTATAAGTCCTATCGCGCCTATCTGCGTCAAGTCCTCCGTTTCAGAGCCACGGTTAGAGTACCGCTTTACGATGCTGTAAACAAGTCCCATGTTTTCCTCCACCAATATGTTTTCCGCCTGCTTGTCCCCCTCCCGCGCGCGTTCAAGTAAAGCAGCGTTATCGCGCATCTTGATCCTCCATTCCGCCGCCGCGACGGACGGCATAAATTTCCTACTTTAATCTTTTACTCATCGTTATACGCGTACCCTTGCCGACCTCGCTCTGCACGTCAAGCGAGTCCATAAACGTTTCCATAATGGTAAAGCCCATGCCGGAGCGTTCCTCCATTTCCGGCTTGCCCGTAAACAGCGGCTCACGCGCGCGATTTATGTCGGGTATGCCCACGCCGCTGTCCGATACGGTAAATTCCACGACGTCGCCGTAAATATTTCCCTCCATGGTGACGGTGCCCTCGCCGCAATCGTAGCCGTGAATTATCGCGTTCGTGACCGCCTCCGACACCGCCGTCTTTACCTCGGAGAGCTGGTCTATCGTCGGATCAAGCTCCAATATAAACGCCGCCGCGACGGTCCTCGCAAAACGCTCGTTGTCGGAGTTGTTGGGAAACTCCACCTTCATACTGTTTCTATACATTTGCTTCAACCTCCCTCATTCCGTCCTCGACGCTGTCCGCGACGCGCGCGATAGCGTCTATACCGGACATTTCGATTATGCGTTTCACATCTCCCGACGCGCCGTACACGATAACTCTGCCGCCGAGTGACTTCGTCACCTTGCAGCGTCCCATGATCACGCCTATACCGGAGCTGTCCATAAACGTGACGCGGCTGAGGTCAAACGCCACATTGCGCGCTCCCGTGCGTCCGAGCTCCCTGTCCACGCTCTCGCGGATACCGACCGATGCGTGGTGGTCAAGCTCACCGTATATTTTTACTATGAGAGTGTGGTGCTTACCCGATAAAAACAATTCCATACTTCTTCCTCCCGTATTTTATTATCATTTATTATTTCTTCTTCCGACCGCCTTTTCCCTTTGGCGAAATTTAAGAACCTTTGTCAAAACGTGCGCACGAAAAAAAGCCGTGAAACGTTTCACGACCGTTAAAAATGAAAACCCCGAGATAACCGTCTGAAAAGCCGAGTTTCTACCTGCCCATGCAGGTGGGTTACCTCCCGATCACTTTATATGTCCACTGGCAGTCCCGAAGGAAAGGAGGCGTATACGCCGTGACCGGAGTAGGAATCCCTTAGAAGAATTGTTGGTAAAAAAAAGACTTTTTAACGCGAAATCCCAGGGTAATAAGCTATTAACTTTTCTAATTATATGATAGCATATTGCGGGAATAAATTCAATAGGCAAAATATGTTTTTTTAAAAAATTTTGCTTTTTTTATTCGCCGCCGTTCATTTCCTCATCTCTTCTCAAGAACTCATTGAACGCTCTTTCAAGCTGTGCCTCGTCGTCTACCATGACAAGCTCCGCTTCCTCGTTTTCAATGTCGCCCTCGACCTGCATGATAAGTACCTCGTCGTTGGGTTCGTCGTCGGGAAGTACCTCCATAAGTGCGAAGTACGTCACTCCCTCAAACTCAAATACGTCGATCGCTTCAAACTCGATCATGCAGCCGTTTTCATCCTCTAACATTATTATGTTGTTTTCCATTATAAAATATTCCTTTCTTCTCTTTTCACTTACATTGTAATATATACCGTTTGAAATGTCAATATTTTTAATTAACATTGTGTGAGGCGAGATAGCCCTCGAGTATTATGCACGCCGCGACGGTATCCAATACGTTTTTGCGTTTTTTGCCGAACGTGCTCGTTTCCGTGAGGTAGCGTTTTGCCTCGAGTGAGGACAATCTCTCGTCATAAAAAACGACTTTGCCCTTGTATATTTTTTTCAGCGCGTCAGCGAATTTGTACGTTTCCTCCGCGCGAAAGCCCTCGCTGCCGTCCATGTTTTTCGGTAGTCCTATAACTACCGTGTCCGGCTTGTACTCGTCCAAAACGGCGGTGAGCTCCGATAAAAGTTTTTTTCTTGACGTGTTTTTTATTGTGCCGACGCCCTGCGCCGTAAGTCCCATAAGGTCGCTTACAGCGACTCCGACGCGTGCGTCGCCGTAATCTATTCCGAGTATTCTCATATTGCCCTCCAAAATGCGAATATATTTATATTATCCGTATTTAATTATACATTATTTTGAGCGTTTGCGCAACATTTTTCTCTTGACTATGCGTCGGTGGCATTATATAATATAGCCGAAACGCCGATATGGGAGGTAAAAATATGCGAAAGCTGCTTTTTGTGTACAATACGCGCTCCGGTAAGGGGCTTATTAAAAACTGCCTCTCGGATATTATCGACATTTTTACAAGGGCGGGTTACGACGTTACGGCGCGTCCCACGCAGTCGCGCCTCGACGCGTACAATTACATACGCGCCCACGGCGGTGAGTTTTGCCGTATAGTCGTTTCAGGCGGTGACGGTACGCTCAACGAGGGCGTAAAGGGACTTATGAGCTTTGAAAAGGAAAAGCGCGTCCCGATGGGATATATACCCGCGGGAACGACGAACGATTTCGCCTCGACATTAAATATACCGAAGGATATGACGGAGGCGGCGCGTTTGGCGGCGGGCGGTGCGCCGTTCGACTGTGACGTGGGTAATTTCAACGACAGGACTTTTAATTACGTCGCCGCGTTCGGCGCGTTTACGGATGTTTCCTACGACACGCCTCAGGAGTTTAAAAATCTGATAGGTCACGCGGCGTATGTTTGGGAGGGTATAAAGCGTCTTCCCAGCCTCACCTCGTACCGCGTAAGCATAAAGTACGACGGCGGTGAGATAAACGACGACGTTTTTCTCTGCGCGATCATGAACGCCACGTCCATAGGCGGTATAGTGAGCACGGAAAAATTTGTGGACGTGAACCTGAGCGACGGTCTGTTTGAAATGATCGTGTTCCGCCGTCCCACAAGTCCCATCGAGCTTCAGTCCGTGATCACGGGACTTTTGAAGGGTAAAATGTCGGGCAGCGGTTACAGCATAGTAAAATCGTCGCATTTTGAGATAACGTCCGACGAGGACGTGAAGTGGACGCTCGACGGTGAGTACGGCGGCGAGGTCAAAAACGCCGTCATAGACGTGCTTCCCTCCGCGATAACGTTTATCGTGGGAGAGCCGCTTCTTTCGGGCGGCGAAAACTCAAATTAAATTATATGGGAGTAAATTATGGATTCTGTTGTACAATCAATCGTGAACACGTTAAGCGGAAAAATATCGAAGGAGTTTATAGTATTCCTCGTGTCGATGATACCGCTTTTGGAGCTTAGAGGAAGCATACTCGCGGCGGGGTTTTTGGACGGTATGCGCTTTCTTCCGACATACGTCGCAGCGGTGCTCGGCAACATGCTGCCGATACCGTTTATACTTCTGTTTATCGAAAAGATATTCGCCGTGATGAAAAAGAGCAAGCATCTTCACAAAATACCGGAGGTCATCGAGAAAAAAGCGATGTCCAAGTCGGAGCAGATACAAAAGTACGGCTACCTCGGTCTTTTCCTGTTCGTCGCGATACCTCTCCCCGGCACGGGCGCCTGGACGGGAAGCTTGCTCGCGGTACTGCTCGGACTGAACCTTAAAAAGTCGTTCCTGTTCGTCCTTTTGGGCGTTATGACGGCGGGACTTATAATGTCGCTGTTGTCGTTCGGAATACTGCAGGCGATATTTTAAAGCATACAAAAACCGTTCCGTAAATTTACGGAACGGTTATTTTTTTATTTTTACTTTTCCATCAGGTCGACCTGGAACCTTACGATGCCTCCGCTTACTATCGTGTAATCGGAATATTGGACGTTTTCTATGTTCAGGCTTGACAACATTCCCGCAAAGTTCTCAACGTTCACCTCGTAAAATCCGTCTTCAACGTTGTAGGAATAACGCTCTATAACGCTCATAGCCTTTTCCTCGCTGTCGGTTGCTATGCGAAGCTTGCCTACCGCTATAGCGTCCTCGCCGTCCTCGTTTTGCGGTAAGCTTGCTACAGCCGTTCCGTCGTCCGCGAGGCTGTAAGCGTCAGCCGTGCCGTTCTCGTCCTGCGGAACTGCCGCAACTCTCATCATTTCGTTTGAGCTTGCCGCCGAATAGTCGGCGCTATTTTGCGTGCTTTCGCCGCCGGCGTTCGTATCAGCGCTCACCGTGTTCGTATTTTCCTGCGTACTTGCCGCCGCGCGTGTTTCGCCTGACGAAGAAGCGCTTGACGATGTGCTCGCGCTGTTTTCGTTTGACGCTCGGCTTACGCTTCCCGAAGAACTTTCGGAGCGTCTTACCGGAGCTTCACTCCTTGTCGGCTCGCTTACGTTTGCTTGTGTGTTAGGCTGCGCCGCCGCGTTCGCGCTGTTTCCGTCACTCGCCTCGGCTGTGCCGACATTCACCGAAGGAGCCTGCGTCACCGTCGGCTGTGACAAAGACGCGGGGTTTTCGGTCGGCGTTATATTTGACGTTTCTCCGACAACTATACCGTCGTCGCTCTTATTCATATTGTCCGTAAGCATCCTTCCGTTCACGGCGATGACCGCCAAGAGCGCGAAGCATGCCGCCGCTGCCGCGTACTGTCTGCGGTAAGTTTTTAAATTCTTTAAAATACGCTGTGAAACGCGGCTGTTTCTTCTTTCCTCCGCGCTTATGCGGGCGTTAAGCTTATCCATAAAGTCGGCGGGAGGCGTTATTCTCGGGAGAGAATTTACTGTTTCAATTACGGAAGTCATAAATTCCAGCTCGGCGCGGCAGCCTTCGCACTCTTTCGCGTGCTCGGTCATTTGCGCGCGCTCACCGGCGGTAAGACTCGCGTAATTGTCCAGATATTCCCTGAATTGCTTGCAATCCATATGATCTCCCCCTTTCTTTACAAGTTTATTTCATTTTCATTTCACTATATTAGACGCTCAAACGGTAAAAAAAGTTCCCTTTTTGAAAATTTTTTTCCACGTTTTATAAAAACAAGTTTTTATTCTTTATTTTTCGTTGTACTGCAGGGCGGAGCGAACCTCGTAACCCTTTAGGCGGTCACGTCCGTTGAGGTCGATAAGCTCGATGAGGAAAATAAGTCCCGCGACGGTTCCTCCAAGCTCCTCAACAAGCTCCGCGGCAGCCTTTATCGTGCCGCCCGTGGCGATGAGGTCGTCTATAAGGAGCACCTTGTCGCCTTTTTTTATCGCGTCCTTATGTACTTCGATTTCCGCCGTGCCGTATTCGAGCGCGTACTCCTTTGAAACGGTTTCGCGCGGCAGCTTGCCCTTTTTGCGTATGAGCACGAAGCCTTTGCCGAGCGCGTACGCAAGAGGCATGCCCATAAGGAAGCCTCTCGACTCCGTTCCCGCCACAATGTCGAAGTCCAAGTCCTTTGAGAGCTCTATGAGCTTGTCCACCGCCAATTTAAGTCCTTCCTTGTCTTGAAGCACCGACGTAATGTCACGGAACATTATTCCCTTTTCGGGAAAATCGGGTATGGTCGTTACGTAGTCGCTTAAATTTTTCATTTTTTTCACCTTTTTCTTCGTTTCCGATATTTATTTTGCTCTCTTTTTTCGTTATTTTGCAAAAAAGAGTTCTTTTTTGTCCTCCAATTTTTTCTTCAGGGCGTTTCTCGCGCGGTTTATACGCGATTTGACGGTACCGTGAGGAATGCCCAGCGCCGCCGAAATCTCTTCGTAGCTCATTCCTTCGATGTCGCAAAGCACGATAACGGCGCGGTACTCCTCCTTAAGCTCGCTTATCGCCTCACGCACCGCCGCCTGCCTTTCCGACATTTCCATGCTCTCCTCAACGCTCTGTCCCTCGTCTTTTATATCAAAGTCCTTATTGTCCTCGGTGAAGCTGTTTATGCTTATCACGTCAACGTTTTTCTGGCGCTTACGCAAAAAATCCGAACAAACGTTCATTGTAATTCTGTAAAGCCATGTGGTGAACGAGGACTGTTCCTTAAACGATCCTATATTTCTGTACACGCGTATAAATACCTCCTGAGCAGCGTCGTAAGCGTCTTCCTTGTCCGACAGCATACCGTAAGCGGTATTTATAACCTGAGATTGGTATCTTGAAAAAAGTATATTAAAGGCTTCTCTGCTGCCTTTTTTGCATTTTTGTATCAAATCGTTTTCAGTCAAACATTCCTCACCACCTTTCCGTTTATTTGATCCCAATCAGAATTTTTTTATTCTGTCCATGTAAGCGTTATAGTATGTTTGGGCGTCAGCCATGCAGTCGCCGCTAAATTTTTCGAGAAACGCTTTCGTGATCTCGAACGCGACCGCCGCCTCCACAACGACGGAGCACGCGGGCACGGCGCACACGTCGCTGCGCTCCACGCTCGCCTTCTGCGCCGATTTGTCTTGTATGTTTACGGTGGAAAGCGGGTTGTAAAGCGTCGGTATGGGTTTCATTGCCGCTTTTACGACTATGTCCTCGCCGTTTGACATGCCGCCCTCGATACCGCCGGCGTTGTTTGTGACGCGTGAAAACGCGCCGTCGTACTTGATTTCGTCGTGTACCTTTGAGCCCGGCAGTTCGCTTACGCCGAAGCCCATGCCAATTTCAACGCCTTTTATCGCTTGAATGCTCATCACGCCGAAGGCTATGTTCGCGTCGAGCTTTCTGTCGTAGTGAACGTAGCTGCCGAGTCCCGCCGGCACGCCCTTTACTATTGTTTCCACAATTCCGCCGCAGCTTTCGCCACTCGCCTTAATGCCGTCGATATATTTCATCGCCTTTTCCGCGTCCGCCGCGTCGGCGAAGCCAACAGGTGAATTTTTTACGCGTTCAAAAAAGTCGGGTGCGTTCACGTCAGCCGTGTCCTCCACACTACCGATACGCTTTACGTGGCTTAAAAATGTCACGCCAAACGGTTCGACAGCTTGTCTTACAAGCGCGCCGACCGCCACTCTTGCCGCCGTTTCACGTGCTGACGCGCGTTCGAGGACGTTCCTTAGGTCGGTGTGACCGTATTTCATGCCTCCCGTTAAATCGGCGTGTCCCGGGCGCGGGCAGGTGACGGACTTGTCGCCCGTACATTCCTCGGTGCCCATGATTTTTTCCCAGTTCGCCCAGTCCTTATTCTCTATTTTAAGCGCTATAGGGCTGCCAAGCGTCACGGAGCCGCGTACGCCGGAAAGTATTTCCGCCCTGTCACGTTCGATCGCCATTCTGCCGCCTCTGCCGTAGCCCTGCTGACGGCGCGCAAGCTGCTCGTTTATCTTGTCAAGACTTATTTTGACTCCCGACGGCATGCCCTCTATTATTACCGTAAGACACTTGCCGTGCGTTTCTCCCGCTGTGAAATATCTAAGCATAATTTTTTCTCCGTTCGTTTATTTGATTTGCGTTTATACCTATTATCGGGTATAAGTACATACATTATTTATTGTATCACTTTTTCCGTGATTTTTCAAGTAATATATGGCTGTTTAAAAAAAGTTTACATATTGCGGGATAACGTGAAAAAAGGATACATTTAATGTATCCTTTTTCAATTTTTATCTGTTTAAGTAATTGTACAGCATCACCGCGAATTCCGCGCGCGTAATTTCGCGCTTCGGGTTGAAGCTGCCGCTGTCGTCGCCCTTCACAACGCCCATCGCCGTCAAAAGAGCGATATATCCCTTGTTCTCCGTAACGTCCGCATACGGCGTGACGTAAATGTCGTCGTACTTCGCGTACTCCTCCGCGCCTATAGCGCGTATGAGGTAAATTGACGCGGTTTCACGCGTTATAACAGCGTCGTCCGCACGCTCGTTTTCCTTTATGATATTACCGGCAGCCGCACGCGCGTATGCCGCGTCGATCTGCTCGGTGCTGCCGTACCTTACGATAACGCTTTCGCCGCCCGAAACGAACGTCAGAAGCGTCAGAAGGTCGGACTGCGTTATCTTCTCGTCCGGCTTAAAGCTGCCGCCCTCAAAGCCGATGCCGTACTCCGCGAGTGCGTTTATATAGCTTTCCGCGTAGTGACCGGATATGTCGGAGTAGGATAGAGGCTCGTCCTCCGCGCCCGTTACCTCTCGGTTGCGCCAGTCGATAAGCTTGCCGGTAAACGGATTTACCGACGTGTACGAGCCGTCATACGCGTAAACGGGCACAATATGCGCTCCGTCCTCGCGGTACGTTTCCATGCAGACGGGCTTGTATTCCATCTGCGCAAAGAACGCGTCGGCAGCCCCGTCTGCGGTCATAGCGTCGTCGATCGACGGAAACTCAACGTCGGAATACGTGATGCTGTAGTTTGTAAGAACGCCGTTCGTAAGCGTCATATACGCGCCGTCACGCTCCACTCTCGCGCCGTTTACGTACCTGTCGTAGCCGTTCGTTTCCTCGTTGTACGTGTACTCGTCGGACTTGCCGCCCGCGAGAGCTTTAAGTATATCGTCGTTTTGGTACGTGTACTCAATATCCTTTTCGTTCACGTCGTAATCGCGGCTCATGCTGAACGAAATGATCTCACCCGTTTTCGCGTTTGCCGTGACGCGAACATACTTATCATTGTCGGACGCGGTCATGCTGATGTTGTAGAAATAAGTTCCCTCAGACGTGTCCTTATACAGGTTCACGCGCTCCGCCTTCATATCGGACGGAATAGCAAGCGTCTTGTTGTCCTTTATCTGCTTTTCAATATCCGTCTTTAATATAAGACCGTTTATGTTGTCTATTTCCTCTATCTCGCGCGGACTTAAACCGCTTTCCAGCGCGTTCTCCGCCTTCATGTCCGCGGCTGCGCCGGTGCCCGAGCTAAAGACAGGGTAATTGCGGTTTATATCCTCGACTTCGCCCGTCAGAGCGTTAATGTATCTGTCGTACGACGATTTCTGCACATACGCGGGGTAGAACGTGAGCTTATCGCTGTCGTAGTCATAATAGCTCGAATACACAAGTTCCATACCGAGCTTTTCCTTGTACGCGCTCTTTGCCGCGTCAGCGCCGATAAACGCGTTGGTATTCTCAAAATCAACCGCCGCTGCGGGATCGTACCAAACAGAGTACGACGTAACCGTTCCTTTCACGGTGTCAACGCCTATACTGCCCGTTTCGCTCAGAGGCACGCCGTTTATGTACACCGTTATGCCGAAGTTCCGTACGCCGTCGTAGAGCGACGCGCTGCCGCGCTCATAAATTTCCGTTTCGTACGGGTAATCGGGGTTGATTTTATCCTCAAAAGCTTCGGCTATTGCTTTCGCGTCCTTTGCGGACATCGACGCCATTTTCGGACCGTCGTAACTGTCGGAGCTTTCATAGCTGTTGTACGAGGTGATAACGCCGTCCTCGTACGCCGTCACGCTTATATTTTTGCCGCCGTCCTCGGTGCTCCAGTTAAACATGTAGGAACTGCCGCTGTCCGCCGCGAACGTGCGGCTCGTAAACTCCGTGTACTCGTCCGTTACGCCGACACGCGGCTTAACGCTCACGAGTACCTTTTGCAGCTCGTCCGCGTTGCCTACGGCGAACGCCGAAGTAAAACTCATCATAACCGCCGCCGCGGCAATCAGTGAAACAATCTTTTTCATAATGTGTACCTCCCTGTAATTTTGCTCTCTATATTAAATACTTTTCAGCACGGCAAAAGGTTGCATTTTTTTATTATTTTTTTGAAAAAAACGTAAAGCGGGCTGACAAGCAGCCCGCCCGTGTTGCATTTTTTCTAAAATTTTCCGCTTGCGCCTCCGCCGCCGAAGCTGCCTCCGCCGCCTGAAAAACCACCGCCGCCGAAGCTACCGCCGCCGCCGGAAAATCCTCCGCCGCCGTAGCCGCCGCCCCAGCCGCCGTAGAAGAAGCGTCTGCCACGGTGACCGCCGCGTCCGCCGCCGATTTTCATGAGCCACAGCAGTAAGAACATTGTCGCGATGATGGCGACCGCGACGATTACGTCGTATTTGCCGCTTTCGTCCTCCGTGTCGGGAGTGGGCTCTTCAAGCTCGCCTATGACCGCGTCATAAAGAGTTTTTATGCCGCCGCTGTAATCGCCGCTTGAAAGCTGCGGCGCTGCCGCGCGGATAAACCTGCCGCACTTGCCGTCGTTTAAAACGCCTTCAAGTCCGTATCCGACCTCCACGCGCACGTCGCGGCTGTCCATGACGAGCAATATCAGAACGCCGTTATCGCTTTCCTTACTGCCTATGCCCCAGTCGCGCGCCGTTTCTATGGAAAATTCCTCCAAGCTCGCGCCGTCAAGCGAAGGCACGGTAAGCACAACGACCTGCGGTCCGCCGCTTTCGTTGTATTCCTTGCTTTTTTCAAAAATGTAATCCTCGGTTTCGGTGTCGATCACGTTCGCGTAATCGTTCACGAAGAAACGGCTCGTCGGCGCGATCGCGGCGTGTGCCGCGATATTCATAAAAATCATCGTGAGCAACGCCAAAAGCGCGCCGTATTTTATTTCCTTACGCTTCATGGTAAGCTCTCGTTAAAAGTTCACCTGAGGCGCGGACTGCGCGTTCGCGTCCGCCTCAAACAGCGACTTTTTTTCAAAACCGAAAATGTTTGCCAATATCGACGTCGGGAACGTGCGAATCTTTACGTTGTAGCTCTGCACAGCTTCGTTATAGTCCTTGCGCGCCACGCTGATGCGGTTTTCCGTGCCCGCAAGCTCGTCCTGAAGAGATAAAAAGTTCTCGTTCGATTTAAGCTCGGGGTAGCTCTCGGAAATGGCAAGAAGTCTGCTAAGAGCCGATGAAAGTTCAGCGTCGGCTTGGCTCGCTTCCTCGACAGTCGTCGCACCCGCAAGCTTCGCGCGAGCGTCCGATACAGCAGTAAATACCTCGGTTTCGTGCGACGCGTAGCCCTTTACCGTGTTCACAAGATTCGGTATAAGGTCGCTGCGGCGCTGAAGCTGTACCTGAACGTCCGAAAACGCGGTGTCTGTTTGCGCTTCAAGCTTTACGAGATTGTTATAGCTGCCGGCAAGTATCGCAACGATTATGATAACTACGCCTATTATGACTGCTATTCCCGTCAAACAGCCTTTATTTTTCATATTGTTTCTCCTTATTTATTACTTCGCAAGGTGGAAGGCTTTTTCTATATCCTCTATCTCGCTGTCGTTTATAGCGACAACGTCGCCCAAATCCTTCGCGGCGATTATCGCCTTCGCGCTGTACTCCGCGACCTCAAGGCGGTCAAACGCGTTCAGAAGTCCGGTACCCGTTACGATAACACAGTCGTTCTTTATGATCGCGATGGGAGTGTTCTCCTTGAACACAGCCGCGGTTTCCTTCGGGCGCATATAGTTTGAGCCGAAGTCAAGCTTCGGGATCGTGCGCATGAGTATATAGCTTTCGGGGATCGTGCGGGAGTCAAGCGGCTCATCCGTAACCGCGAACGCCATTATGCAGGGCGGGTGCGCGATTATTATCGAGTTTACGTGCGGATGCTGCTTGTATATCTCCTTGTGAAGCTCTACGCTCTTTGAGGGTATTTTGCCAAGCTCCTTAAGGTCGCCGCTTATCTTTACAATGTCCTCGGGCTCAAGGTACTTTCTGTCGGAGCCTGTGGGCGTTATGATGAAGCTGTTATCGTCTATTCGCTGTGAGAACGTACCCTGCGTGCTTGTGAAAAGCTGCTGGTTATACGCGCGCTTTATGAGCTTACACATCTCGCGTCTTGCCTCTTTTTCCGCGCTCGTTATGTTGTGAGCTACGAACTCGTCCATAGACACGTTCTGTCTTGACTTGTACCAGTCTATCTGTTCCGCGGTAAGCTGTTTCGGTTCGCCGATGTTGTTCGCGTCTATTTCAAGTCTTGCACTGAAATCAAGCGTTTCAAACGACTTGAACGCGTCAAACATGGACTTTGCGCCGATAACAACGCCGTGGTTTTCAAGTATTACGGTGTTGAAGCCCTTTGCAAACTCTTCGCTTATCTTATCACCCAAGTCGCTGCTGCCGGGCAGACCGTACTTCGCCATACCTATCTCGCCGCACGAGAACTTTACAGTCGGTATAAGGCTCGTGTTCGGGAGCTTTCTCACTATCGAGAACGCCACAAGAGCCGGCGGGTGCGCGTGCAGGACCGCTTTAATGTCCGGACGCGTCTTGTAGATATGCTGGTGGAACGGGTACTCGCTCGACGGGTTGTGATTGCCGATGATTTGACCGTCGGGCGTTATCCTTACCATATCGTTTCTCGTGAGGCTGCCCTTGTCGATCGAGCCGGGGGTGATCCATATGTCACCGTTGTCGTCGAGTATGGAGAGGTTTCCTCCCGAGGTGGTGGTCATGCCGTAGCCGTATATTCTTTCCATGAACATAACAAGCTGGTCGGCAGGGTGAAGTAAGTCCAAATTCATTGTAATTCCTCCTTTTTTCCTTTATTTAGTATGTACAAATTTCACAATTCTATTTTACATCATTCGGTTTATTTTGTCAATATATCATTAAGGTTCTTTTTTGCGGGAACGCAAAGTGAACCACACGCTCCGCGTGTGGTAGGCGTGTTGCGGAGCGACAAACGCCATAGCAAAAATCGCACGTACGTATGAGGGGAGAACGGGACGTCGAGGTGACGCCACCTCTCCGTCATCGCTTCGCGATGCCACCTCCCCTCAAGGGGAGGCAAACGGGATACAAAAAAACCGGCGAAAACGCCGGTCGTTTTTGTATTCGATTTTTATCTGCCGGGCTTAAAGAAGTCGGGAACGTCGATATTTCCCATGCCGGGCTTTAATTTTCTGTTGAATATGGAATCGTCGTTAAGGTCGGACGACGTGTACGACGTTTGAGAATGTCTGTCGCTTCTGCCGCTTCCGCCGGCAAATTTCGGCGTGATCCTTCTTATGTCGTTCGCCGTGTCCTTATTGTTGCCGCGCTTTAACGAGCCGTCAAGACCGGTCGCGATAAGCGTTACCTTGATCTCGTCCTTGAGGGAGTCGTCCATAGCCGTTCCGACTATGATATTCGCTTCCTCGCTCACAAGGTCGCGCACGATGGTCGATACCTCGCCCATGTCGACAAGTGAAAATTCCGTGCCGCCGGTGATGTTCAAAAGAACGTTCTCCGCGCCCTCTATACTTGTTTCAAGCAGCGGGCTCTCGATCGCCGCGCGAACAGCGTCCGAAGCCGCGTTCTCGCCCTTGCCGATACCGATACCCATATGCGCCACTCCGCTGTCGCGCATGATCGTTCTTACGTCCGCAAAGTCGCAGTTCATGATGCCTCTCTGCGTGATCACCTCTATAATTCCCTGAACGCCCTGACGAAGAATGTCGTCCGCGAGCTTGAAGGAGTCCTTTATCGTAACCTTCTTGTCCGCGATGTTCAAAAGACGGTCGTTCGGAATGGTGACGATAGCGTCGACCTTCTCGGCGAGATTCTTTATTCCTTCCTCGGCGTTTCTCATTCTCTGAGGTCCTTCAAAGAAGAACGGCTTCGTCACAACTGCAACGGTCAAAACGCCCATGGACTTCGCGGCTTCCGCGATTATCGGAGCCGCGCCGGTGCCTGTGCCGCCGCCCATACCTGCCGTAACGAATACCATTTCGGTATCCTTCACAAGATTCTTTATTTCGTCCTTGGTTTCTTCAGCCGCCTGTCTTCCGATCTCGGGCTTGGCACCCGCGCCGAGTCCGTTCGTAAGCTTAGCGCCGATCTGAAGCACGGTCGGAGCTTTTACGTTGGAAAGCTGCTGAGCATCAGTGTTTACACAGATAAATTCAGCCTTTGTAACTCCCGCTTCAATCATACGGTCAACAGCGTTGTTTCCGCCGCCGCCAACGCCGATGACTTTAATTCTCGCGCCGTCTATTGTAGTGTTTTCTTCCAAATCAATAGGCATACTACTCATGTAAATTATCCTCCTTCGTAGTTTCTCCCCGTAAAATCCGTAGGAAATTACCGCATATATATTATTTTACTATGTTTTGTCAAGTTATTCAATAGTTTTTTCTAACAAATTTTTAAATTTGCGAATAATTGTAAACAAGATTATTACGTAAATTTGGAGTATTTTTGTGCAAAATCACTATTCCGGATCGTGAATTGCCTTGCCCGGTTCCGATAAATCTATCGTACCGCGCGCGTTTTCGTCGAGCGCGTTCAGCGTTTCGCGGAGCATGCGTATTTTGTGCTCAAGGTCGAGCTGTGTGCCGCATTCGATGCGAAGGCGGTTATCGTAATTCATCGTGATGTCCGCGACGTCGCTTACGTTTACTTCTATGACTTTTTCGGTGAGCTGCACGTCCTCGAGGGTGTCGAGAACGGTCAGCACTATGTCGCGCTTTTCGCTGTCGTCCGTTTTGGCTTCGCCGCCGAGTTTGTAGGATTTTATGCTAAGTCCCGTGACGGCGGGCACAGGGTAAAGCTCACCCTCGTCCGCCATGACGATGAGCGACGAGTTCACGGTGAGCGATTTGCCGTCCGCGCGAATAAGTCCCGCCGGTGTGTACTCCGTCACTGTGACCTTCACCGAGGGCGGGAACATTTTTTTCTGCACGTCAACGCCGTCAATGTAAGGTATTTCCTTGAGCGCGGCGCGTATTTTACGCGAGCCGGTACGGAAAAGGTTCTCGCCGACAAGCGGAGTAAGCTTTTCCTGAAACTGTTCCGCGCTCACGAGTCTGTTTCCTTCAACGGAAACGGAGCGTATGTTAAAAACAGGCGTGAGAAACATAAGCGCGAGCACGATCATGAACGCGAGTATGAGAAGCAAAAGCATGCGCCGGCGTTTGATTTTCAGGCGCTGCTGCTTTTGCTGTTTTTGGTAGCGTACCTTTTGTTCAAGCTCGGAAGCGCGTTTTGTTTTTGGCTTCGGCTTTTGCACCTTCGCCTTCTCCTGCGCGGCTTGGCGCTCGAGCACGCTCCAGTCGTATTCGGTTGTTGTTTTTGTGACGCGTCTGCCGCCCGTCTTTACGCGGCGGCTGTCAGTCCTTTTTTCGTCCATTTGTATCACCTTGACTTCTATTCACGTCTTATTTTTGCTCCGCATTCAAGCAGATATTTTTCTATATTTTCATACCCGCGGTCGATAAGCTCGACTCCGCTTACCGTCGTGGTACCGTTTGCCGCGAGCGCGGCTATTACGAGCGACGCACCGCCGCGAAGCTCACGCGCGACGACGTTCGCACCCTCAAGACGCTTTACGCCGCGTATGACGGCGGTTCGTCCCTCGGTTTTTATGTCCGCACCCATGCGGGTAAGCTCGTCAACATTTTGAAACCTGTTTTCAAATATATTCTCGACAAACACACTCGTACCCCGCGCCGTGCACGCGAGCGCCATAAAAGGCGACTGTATGTCGGTCGGGAAGCCCGGGTACGGCATCGTGCGCACGGTATGTATACTCTTTAAACGCTCGGGCGCGGTCTGTATGATTTTGTCACGTTCGACGCGCAGCTTCACGCCCATTTCACGCAGCGCGTAAAGCATCGCGTCCATGTCGCGCGGGTTCACGTTTGTAAGGCACATTTCACCGCCGGTCACCGCTGACGCGGCAAGATACGTCGCCGCGACTATCCTGTCGGGCATTATCGTATGGTCGGCTCCGTGAAGTTTTTCCACGCCGTGAATCGTGATCACGCCGCTGCCCATACCGTGCACGTTCGCGCCCATACTGTTGAGGAAGTTTCCCAAATCGGTAATTTCCGGTTCACGCGCGGCGTTTGAAATCGTCGTCGTACCGCGCGCGCATACAGCGGCAAGCATCGCGTTTTCCGTCGCACCGACGCTCGGAAAGTCGAGATGGATATTCGCGCCGACAAGCTTTGGCGCGGCGCATTTTATGTACCCGTGTTCCTCCTGTATCTCCACGCCCAGCTCCTTTAAAGCCTTTAGGTGGAGGTCTATGGGACGAAGTCCTATCGGGCAGCCGCCCGGCATACTTACCACCGCCCGCTTACACCTCGATATTATCGCGCCCAAAAATATTATCGACGAGCGCATTTCGCGCATAAGGTCCTCGCATATTTTACAGTCGCACATACCTCTTGTATCGACGGTGACCGCACCGTCCTCTCTTATGACCTTGCAGCCGAGTCTTTCGAGCACAAGGTCGGTTTTGTCAACATCCCGAAGCTTGGGGCAGTTTTTGAGCGTGCTTACTCCGTCAGCCATGACGGTCGCGGCAAGTATGGGAAGCACGGCGTTTTTAGCGCCCTGCACGCGGATCTCGCCGCTTACCTTCCCGCCGCCGTCTATAATAAGTTTGCCCACCTTTAACACCTCGCATTATAAAATATTTTCATATATTATAATACGAAATACAAATAAATCTGTTACAGTTCTACCATTGTATCACATCTTGCGCCGTTTTTTAAGTGTTGACTTGCAAATATAACATACCTTTAATATCAATGTAACAATGCGGAATATGTCGTAAGGTGGGTATTACCGCTGTTTGCGGGGTTTTGGGTACGTTTTTGCTCTCGCACACAGAAAAAACCGCCTTGATTTCTCAAAGCGGTTTCCGTAAAATCGCTGTTTGGCAGGCGTCCCATTCTCCTGCATCTCTCAGAGCTTTCGCCCTTGTCGTACCATCGGCGTGTGGACCGGACGTATTCCTCCACCTCAAACAGCAACTCTATTGTATTGTTATAATAGCATATTTATTCCGATTTGTAAAGTATTTTTTTGTTCCTTATAAGTCTGCTCCATTCCTTTTCGTCGGTTTTCATAAACGTTATAATGGAATTTTTAAATGCTTTGTCGTCACTCGGCGTGACTAATCGCAGTATGGTTTTAAATCTCTCATCAACCTCGGGTATGTATTTTAGAATAAGCGCCGTCTTTGGTCTGTTTCCGGCAAAAATATAATCCGGAGCTTGTACTATTTCCGACAAATACCGACCGAAATTGTTATAATCATCCCGATGATTTTCTTCCGTATGTTTTATGCGTTCATCTGTGATTATAACATCATCAGTAACTATATCCCGAGTGACACACATGTATATTTCCCTATCAATTTTTCCTACAAAATTCACGCCATTTACCGCCGTTTCGACTTTCTTTGACTTCATTATACCACTTTCGGTTAAATTGTCAATGTTTTCGTGATAGAATAAACAAATAAGGAGTTGTTGACAATGAGAATGATTACAGACAAACACATTTACGAATTTAAAACGTACCTTCAAAGCGAGGAACGCGCGGCGGCGACGATAGAAAAATACATACGCGACGTTACCGCGTTTCGCGTGTGGCTCGGCGGAAAGGAACTCGGCAAAAGCGCCGTGCTCGCGTACAAGGAGTATTTAATAGGAAGCTACGCGCCCGCGAGCGTCAATTCCGTTTTATCCTCACTGAACAGCTTTTTCCGCTTCATGGACTGGCACGACTGCCACGTGAAAACGCTGAAGATACAGCGGCAAATATTCTCAAAAAGCGAAAAAGAGCTTACAAAGGCGGAATATGAAAGGCTGCTTTGCGCCGCGAAAAAGAGAGGCAACCGACGGCTCTACTACCTCATGCAGACGCTCTGCAACACCGGCATACGCATATCGGAGCTGCGCTTTATCGACGCGGACGCGATAAAACACGGGAAAGCCGTCATTTGCTGCAAGGGAAAGATGCGCGTCGTGATACTGACCGCGCCGCTTTGCAAAATGCTTAAAAAATATATGAAGGAACAGGGCATCACAAAGGGCAGCGTGTTTCAGACAAAAACGGGAAAACCGCTTAACCGAAGCAACGTATGGCGAATGTTAAAGGAATTATGCGAGAGCGCGGGAGTGTCGAAGGACAAGGTGTTTCCGCACAATTTCCGCCACCTGTTCGCAAGAACTTTTTATTCTCTGCAAAAGGACGTGGTGCGGCTCGCGGATATTCTCGGTCATTCAAATATTAACACAACAAGAATTTATACGATGGAAAGCGGCGACGAGCACCGCAAACAACTACAGAAGCTCGGGCTTCTGCGATGTTAAAAAAAACCACATAATGGAAATTATGTGGCAAAATTAAAAAAAACCACAACATAATGGAAATTATGTTGTTAAAGCAAATCAAAAG
>CANPXG010000001.1 GCA_947585795.1 uncultured Clostridia bacterium | reverse complement strand
CGGCAAGCGCCCACTGTCAATTGCTTTTTACACGCCGGTCCTCTGAAATTAGCCGTAGGTCCGCCAACGTCATGTATATAGCCTTTGAAATCCGGCATTTTTGTCATTTCCTCAGCTTCGGCAATCAGAGATTCGTCGCTTCTCGACGTGACTATTCTGCCCTGATGAAACGCAAGCGCGCAAAAGTTACAGCTGCCGAAGCACCCACGATTCGCCGCAAGGGAAAATTTTACCTCTTGTATCGCGGGAATACCGCCGTCCTTCTCGTAGACGGGGTGATAATTTTTCATATACGGGAGTGCGTATACCTCGTCAAGCTCCTTTGTGCCAAGCGGCTCCATCGGCGGATTTTGCACAAGGTACCTGTTGCCGTGCTTTTGAACAAGCGTCTTTCCGATATACGGATTTTGCTCGTAATACTGATCCCTGCACGATTGCGCGTATTTTTCCTTATTTACGGCGCACTCGTCATAGCTTGGGAGCAACGTGGAATTATTTTCATCGTAAGTCGGTGAAATGTAGCACGTTCCGCGCACGTCGGTAATATCCTTTACGTTTATTCCGTCACGGAGCTTATCGGCTATCTGAACAATTTGCTTCTCGCCCATTCCGTACATCAGTATATCGGCGCGGGAGTCAAAAAGTATCGAGCGCCGCACCTTATCGTCCCAGTAATCGTAATGCGCGAAGCGCCTCAAGCTCGCCTCGACACCGCCTATAAGTATCGGCATATCAGAGCCAAACGCTTCTTTTACGCGGTTGCAGTAGACTACGGTCGCCCTGTCGGGACGCATTCCCCACTTGCCGCCCGGCGCGTACATATCGTCATGTCTGCGTTTTTTCGATACCGTGTAGTGGTTCACCATGCTGTCTATATTTCCCGCCGACACAAGTACGCCGAGCTTCGGTCTGCCCATGCGCGTAAAATCATCGAGAGAGCGCCAGTCCGGCAGAGCAGAAATACCCACTCTGTAGCCGTGCTTCTCAAGCACGCGCGATATTATCGCGTGTCCGAAGCTTGGGTGGTCAACGTACGCGTCACCGACTATATATAAGAAGTCAAGGCTGTCCCAGCCGCGTTTTTCCATATCCTCCCTTGAGATAGGGAGAAAGTCATTCGTCGGCGTATTCATCGTTATCCTCCGCATCGGAGCCCAACGCGATGTCCGCGTGGCTTACGAGCACGTCCCTCGGCTTTGAGCCGTTTGCGCCCGAAATAATACCGCGCGCCTCCATTTGGTCTATGATCCTGCCCGCGCGCGAATAACCCACGCCAAGGCGTCTTTGCACCATCGACGTTGAGATCTTGCCGAGGCTTACAGCAAGCTCTATCGCCTCGTGAAGAAGGGGATCTCCGTCCTCCTCAGTGTCGGGCGTAACTCCGTTTTCACCCGTCGCGTGGCGCTCAATTTCCTCCTCCAGGTCCTCGCTGTAATGCGTAACTCCCGAATTTTCCTTTATAAAGTTTACCACGGCTTCTATTTCCGCATCCGTCACAAACGCGCCCTGTACGCGCGTGGACGACCTCGCGCCCGCCGGATGATACAGCATATCGCCCTTGCCCAAAAGCTTTTCCGCGCCGCCCTTATCGATTATGGTACGGCTGTCAATCTGACTTGACACGGCAAGCGCTATTCTTGACGGCACATTTGCCTTTATAAGTCCCGTTATAACGTCCACGGACGGTCTTTGCGTCGCTATCACAAGGTAAATACCGGCAGCTCTCGCAAGCTGGGTAAGTCTTACAATGTAGTCCTCCACCTCTTTCGCGGCTACCATCATCAGATCGGCAAGCTCGTCTATTATAATTACGAGCTGCGGTATTTTCTCTCCGCCTTCCTTTTCCATAAGCTTGTTATAGGAGTCAAGCTGTCTTACGCCTGCTTCCGTGAATAAGTCGTAGCGGTGCATCATCTCCGTTACAGCCCAGTTGAGAGCGCCCGCCGCTTTTTTGGGGTCCGTGACAACGGGCACAAGAAGGTGCGGTATTCCGTTGTAAACGCCAAGCTCGACTCTTTTCGGATCCACCATTATTATTTTGACCTCGTCGGGCTTTGCCTTGTACAAAAGGCTCATGATCATGGTGTTTATGCACACGCTCTTACCCGAGCCCGTAGCTCCCGCTATGAGTAGGTGGGGCATTTTCGCTATGTCGCCCACGACGACCTTGCCGCCTATATCCTTGCCGAGTGCGAATGTCAGCTTTGATTTTGCCTTTTTGAAAGCGTCGGAGTCCAGCATCTCGCGTATGGAAACGGGACTTACCTTATTGTTGGGTATTTCCACGCCCACCGCCGCTTTGCCCGGCACGGGCGCGACGAGTACCGTCGATACCGCGAGATTGAGCGCTATATCGTCGGCAAGTCCTACTATTTTTGACAGCTTAACTCCTGTGTCGGGTGAGATCTCGTATCTCGTTACGGTAGGTCCCTGCGTGACCTGCACGAGCTTTGCCTTTACGCCGAAATCGTCGAGCACGGATATAAGCTTTTCCGCCGTGCGCCGCATTTCCTCGCGTTTGTCGCCCGATACCGCAGGCGCGCTGCCCAAAAGTCTTAGCGGCGGTTTTGTGTACTTTACCGTCGGCGCTTCTATCGCTTTGTTAAACTCGTCGTTAAATTCTTCCTTTTCCTTTGAAGATATGCTGCCCGCCTTTTCCTCGGGCTTGTCCTCCGTTTTTTCAAGGGGTTTTGCAGAGCCGTCATCGGACGTTTTTTTCGTATCGTTCGAAAATTCCTGCATTGAGAAAACATCGTCGATACCGTTTGAAAACGGTTCTTTTTCTTGTGTTTTCGCGGATCTTCCCGCTTTTTTTATCTCGCCTTCGGTGTCCTTTGCGAAGTCGTTCGCCGCGTCGAGCGCAGGGTTGGATGATGTTCGTCTGTTATCGTAACGCGGCGGTTCGCAGTCCTCAGCAAGGTGTTCACGCTCGTCCGCGTACTCGTAGTACTTGTCCCGTACGGAAAAGAACATTCTCTTTACCGCTTTCGCCGCTTCCGCGAAAATAGATACGCCCGATATGAAGCTTGCAAGCAAAATCAGCGTCAGTGATAAAATTATGTACGACGCGACCTTCTGTACCATGTTTTCCATGAATACCGATACGCACGCGCCAAGAAATCCGCCGCCCGCAAAATTTTCGCAGCCGTACACGAATGCGAACGGTATCGTGTTGCCGAGCGACAGGTTTATAAGAGCGCTCACGTTCACGAGCGCGAGAAATGAGAGTAAAAGCTTTATCCAAAACTTTTTAATGTCCTTTGTATTGACTAAATACGCGGTCACGCCCGCCAGAAGTACGGGTACGAAAAAGCCGCATATGCCGAACATACCGCATAACGCTTTCTTTACCGCCGTGTTTACTATGCCGCCGCTTCCGTATTCAACGTACATGAATACCGACACGAGCAGCGTTAATATGATCATTGTGATGATATAAGTGGGCAAATAGTTCTTTCTTTTGTTGTTTGCGGCGCTTTTTTTTGAAGTTGTTTTCTTTTTGGTCGCCATAAAACCTCGCCTTTCTTAACTCAAATAATATATTGCTATTGTATCATAAATAATTTTAAATTTCCATATTTGTTAAGAGATTGTAACATGACTGTCGATAAGATGATTTATAACTTGGTCTTCCGTAAGAATATCGGTGATTTTTCCGTCGGTATTTGTCAGGTAAACAATGTTGTAACCGTTAATGTCAAGCTTTTCGGCTATGTCGCGGTAGGTCGAGGTTTCGTCGGCTATAATGTGGCGTACCTTGTTTTTGTTTTTCGACTTGCAGAACATGAGTTCGCGGACGAAGTCAACGTCGTATTTTTCCTTTTCGGTAAATATGTTGCCGGCGATGAGTAAAGAAAAGAGAAGAAGGGAAAAGTTGAAGCGTGTATGTATAAGTGCCGCAGCGCCCGCGATCGCAAGTGCGGCGGCTGTAAGCGCGGTCACGGCGCGCATAATGCGTGACGCGCGCCTGTAGCCTATTTTGCGCGCGATAAGTCGGCGCGTTATAATGCCGCCGTCAAGCGGCAGTGCGGGCAGCATGTTCATGAAAAAGAGAACGATGTTGCTTATGTAGAACATGCGAAGTATTTCATAGTTGTAGCGCTTGCATAGGAAGGCGGTCAACAGTGCAAGCAGTATGTTGCAGGCGGGACCGCTTATGTAGAGGATGATCTCGTCGGCGGCGGAGTATATCATTTTGTTTTTTAGTTTTAGGTTCACTCCGAACGGTAAAAAGGTCATGCTGTCAATTTTAAGTCCGATGGCGACGGCGGCGGCGCAGTGCGCCGTTTCGTGGAGGATCATGGCGGCGTATGTTATGTAGAAAATGGCGGGGTAGCGGAATATGACGCATACCGTGAACATAAGTAAGGTCAGTATATGGACGCGCAGATATTTTGTGATTTTGAGCAAGACGTACACCTCCTGTGTTTATGACTATGCGGCAAATAAAAAAACAGTACATGAATTTTCATGTACTGTTTTTGTGTATAATTAGCTGTTGTAAAAGGCGAGATATGATCTGTACGCCATGTATACGTCGCTTTTGGCGGTGATTTCAAAGGGTGAGTGCATGGAGAGTACGGGTACGCCGCAGTCGATAACGTCCATGTTTAGGTTTGCGACGTACTGTGCGATAGTTCCGCCGCCGCCCTGGTCGACTTTGCCGAGCTCCGCAGTCTGCCAAACGACTCCGTTGTCGTCGAGTATTTTTCCTATTTCGTAGACAAATTCGGCAGAAGCGTCGGAAGAGCCCGATTTTCCTCTCGCACCGGTATATTTCATAAGTACCATGCCGCAGCCGGCGAACGCCGCGTTATTTTTTTCGGATACGCTCTCGTAATTGGGATCCAGTGCCGCGCCAACGTCCGACGAAAGACATCTTGAATTTGATATGACGGTGTTAAGGTCACTGAGAGAACAACTGCCGGTAAGCTTTTCAATGATTTCAGTCACGGTCATTTCAAACGACGCGCTCAGCATGCCGGTGTTTCCCATGGAGCCTATTTCCTCTTTGTCCACAAGCAGTGCTACCGCCGTTTTTTTAGGGCTGTTTACGTTAAGTATGCCCTTGAGGGTCGTGTACGCGCAGACTCTGTCGTCCTGACCGTAAGCGCCTATAAAGCTCTCGTCAAGTCCGACGTTCCGCGCTTTAAACGCGGGCACTATCTCTATTTCCGCGCTCAGAAAATCCCTTTCTGTTATCCCGTAACGCTCGTTTAAAAGCTTAAGCACCGTGAACTTGACCTTTTCCTTAACGTCCTTTGCTTCGGCGGGCATGCCGCCTATAAGCACGTTAAGGCTTTCACCCTCGACTCCGTCGGTCATTTTTTTAGACATCTGATCCTTCGCAAGATGCGGCAGGAGATCGGTAATGCAAAATACGGGATCGGTATCTTTTTCACCGATGTTTAAGGTGACTTTTTCGCCGTCCTTTGTGAATATAACGCCGTGGATCGCCAAAGGCATGACCGTCCACTGATATTTTTTGATCCCGCCGTAATAATGCGTCTTTAAAAGCGCCATGCCGTCGTTTTCGTAAAGCGGATTTTGCTTTAAATCAAGGCGCGGCGAATCTATGTGCGCGCCGACAAGGTTCAGACCTTTCTTTATATCCTCGCTGCCGATAACCGCAAGAAGAATGTTCTTGCCGCGATTGAGCTTATACACCTTATCGCCCGCCTTTAAAGTGCTTACAGTGTCGATATTTTTAAAACCGCATTCCTCCGCCATTTTTACCGCTTTTTCCGCGCACTCGCGCTCCGTCTTTCCCTCGTCGAGGAAGGCGCGGTACTCATCACACAGCTCGCGCATTTCACTTTTTTCTTCCTTGCTCATGGTTTCATACGCGTTTTTGCGCGTATAAGTCAAGCTTTCATACAATTCTTTGTCACTCATTTTAACGCCTCCGATTATCTTTTATACGCCAATTGTACCACAAATATGAAATTTCGTCCACATTTTTCGGTAAATTAATTAAATTTTAATTGCTAAAATAAGGTTTTTATGGTATAATAGTTTTATGGAACTGCAATATAAAGACAATGATCTGATCGTCACAGGTTTAAAGGATTTTAACTTGAAGCATATATTCGACTGCGGTCAGTGCTTTCGCTGGAACCGCGTCGGAGAAAATACATATCTCGGCATCGCCAAGGGTAAGGCGCTTAGGATATCGCAAAGCGGCGACACTCTCACGCTGTATTCCGTCACGGAGGAGGATTTTCGCGATATTTGGTTCGACTACTTCGACCTCGGGCGCGATTACGGCAAAATAAAGCGCGCGCTTGCCGCAAACGACAACGTTATGCGCGAAGCGATTTCGTACGGCGAAGGTATACGCATACTCAATCAGGATTTGTGGGAAGCCGTGGTTTCCTTTATAATATCCGCAAGCAACAACATACCGCGCATCAAAGGAATCATCGAGAGGCTTTGCGCGCTGTACGGCGATGAAATCGAGTATGAGGGTGAAATATATTACTCCTTCCCTGACTTTGAAACGCTCTCGTGCCTTAAAACGGAAGATTTATCCCCCATACGCGCCGGTTTCCGCGACAAGTATATTATAGACGCGGCAAGGCGGTTCGCGTCGGGCGATATTGACGAAAAGTACATACGCTCGCTTGACGTAGAGGGCGCTAAGAAAGAGCTTATGCGTATAAACGGCGTTGGCAACAAGGTAGCAAACTGTATACTGCTTTTTGCGCTTTCGCACACCGAAGCGTTTCCCGTTGACGTGTGGATAAAGCGTATCATGGAGTATTGCTACTTCGAGGGTGAAACGAGTATCGGCGCCGTTTTGGAATTTGCGGAAAAGAAATTCGGCGCACTTGGCGGATTTGCGCAGCAGTACCTGTTTTTTTACGCAAGAGAAAACAAAATTGGCACAGTTTGACCGCCGCTTGCCCACAAGCGGTCGGAATATGATTATGTGGGCTGAAAGGATAATGGATAAATGCTTGTTGACTTGAAAAGAACGGTGGCTTACGTGTGTCCGTTCTGTTCCAATATTTCATCAAAAATACTTTCGGTGTTTAACTTTTCCGGTACGGACGGTATTCAGCTTATATGCCCGACTCACGGCTGCCACGAGGTATGCGTGTATATAACTCAAAAGAACAACCGCTACAAAATCGACATCGAGTGTCCTTTGTGCGGTGAAAGACATTCGTACTCAATATCGCGCGAAAGCTTTTGGCACAAGAGTATTATAACCTACAAATGCCCCGTCGCCGGTATTGACATATTCTTTGCGGGTGAAGAGGCGGAGGTTGAAAGAAGGCTGAACGACAGTACCGATATGTACTCCGATATAATAGGCGATTTCGCGCCGGAGGAGGATGAGGAAACGTTTAATCTCTTGTACGCCATTATTGACAGGCTTCACAAGCTTCACGAGCGCCACCGCATTTCCTGCGTCTGCGGGCACGAGGAGATAGATTTCAATATCGTAAACGGAAACGTTATCCTCACCTGCACCCGATGCAAAAAGGCTAAGGTGATAGAAACGAGCGAGGACGCTCTCACGCGTCTTTTGAACGCTCACGCCGTCGTTATCGGCGACTAAGCACGTAAATAAATAAACAAAAATATATTTATTTTATTTTAATTTACAAGGAGGAATTTTAAAATGTTAGTTTCGGCAACCGATATGTTGAACAAAGCTGTTGCGGGCAAGTACGCGGTCGGTCAGTTTAACATCAACAACCTTGAATGGACAAAGGCTATACTCGCCACGGCGCAGGAAAATAACTCGCCGGTCATTCTCGGAGTAAGCGAGGGCGCGGGTAAGTATATGACGGGCTTTAAGACCGTAGCCGCAATGGTTAAGGCTATGATCGAGGAAATGAACATAACCGTTCCCGTTGCGCTTCACCTTGACCACGGTACGTATGAGGGCTGCTACAAGTGCATAAAGGCAGGGTTCTCGTCGATAATGTTTGACGGCTCGCACTTCCCAATCGAGGAAAATATAGAAAAGACAAAGGAACTTGTAAAGGTAAGCCACGCTATGGGTATGTCGATAGAGGCTGAGGTAGGCTCCATAGGCGGCGAAGAGGACGGCGTTGTCGGTATGGGTGAGATCGCCGATCCGAACGAGTGCAAGAAGATAGCCGATCTCGGCGTTGACTTCCTTGCGGCGGGTATCGGTAATATACACGGCAAGTACCCCGCGAACTGGAAAGGTCTTGACTTTGACGCTCTCGCAAAAACGAAGGAGCTTATCGGTGATCTTCCGCTTGTGCTCCACGGCGGCACAGGTATACCGGCGGACATGATACAGAAGGCTATTTCTCTCGGCGTTGCGAAAATCAACGTAAACACAGAGTGCCAGCTCTATTTCCAGGAGGCGACAAGAAAGTACATCGAGGCGGGTAAAGACCTTGAAGGTAAGGGTTTTGACCCGAGAAAGCTTTTGGCTCCCGGCACGGAGGCTATTAAGGTGATCGTGAAGGAAAAGATGGAGCTGTTCGGCTCGGTAAATAAAGCATAATTTTTGTAATTTACATACGCCTCTTGTCATATCATGTGATGAGAGGTGTATTTTTTATGAGAAATGTAAGCAGAAGGCTAAAAATTTTTTCGGTTGTTGTGTTTGTGTCGGTTCTTTACTGCGCCATTCTCGGAATGTTTTTTGATCATATATCGTCCGTGCCGGTGCTTTCAACGAACGCCGGCGGCGAAGAGGTCAGTCTGCCTATCATAATGTATCACAGCGTCCTGAAGGATGAAAGCCGTTCCGGCGCGTATGTGATAACGCCCGAAACGCTTGAAAATGATATTGTGTATTTGCTCGAGAACGGATATACGTTTGTGACGGCGCAAGAGCTTATCGACTATACGGAAAATATAGGTATTCTCCCCGATAAGCCGGTGCTTCTCACGTTTGACGACGGTTTTTACAATAATTATGAATACGTAAAGCCGCTGCTTGAGGAGTACGGAGCGTCAGCCGTTATATCCGTCGTCGGCAGCTATACCGACGAGTTTTCCGAAAGTAATATCGCAAATCCGAGCTTCGGTTATCTGCGTTGGAGCGACGTGTACGATATGTTTATGTCGAAGCATATAGAAATAGGCAATCACTCGTATGATTTTCATTCCACAGATCAAGGCAGAATGGGCGCGGGGCGAAACGAGGGTGAAAGCGACGAGGAGTACTTAAGTATTTTTTGCGGCGATACGCAAAGGATGCAGGACAGGTGTATGGAAAAAACAGGCTTTGCGCCCGTTATATACACGTATCCGTTCGGTGAGTATGACGAGATAACCACGGACGTTTTGAAGGAAATGGGGTTTAAAATGAGCCTTTGCTGTACGGAGGGTATTAATCATATAGTCGCGGATCCCGACTGTCTGTTCCTTTTAAAGCGGTATAACCGTCCAAGCGGCGTGAGCACGTGGGAGTTTTTTAAGGATATAATTAAGGAGTAAGGGGAAATGTCCCTTACTCCTTTGGTTTTATTGGTTATCTTTATTTTTAAGTGAGTAGTATTCGACAATGTTGTAGTCGTGAAGCGGCTTCGACGTTTCCGTGACGTTTCTGCTCCATACCCCGTCCTTGTCGTAATGTCCCATTCCGTTTATCTGCGGAATATCGGCGCTTATTTTTGAGGTGAAATTGCCTATGGCGGTCTTTTCGATTTTCGCCGTGTCGAGGACAAGGTTTGCAAGGTAGTTCGGGCTTGTTTTTACGCCGTCGGTGCTGTTTTCGATGTCGTAGTTTGCCCAAAGTACAAACGGTACCTTGTACCGCTTTTGCAGTTCCTCGGCGGAAAGTTCGTGCAGAGGCTTGCCGTAAAGCTCCTCGTAGAACTGTTGTTCCACGGCGGGCTGGTGGTCGCCGAACATAACGACTATCGTGTGTTCGTCGTAATTTTTGAGGTAATCTACAAGTTCCTTGAAGGCGTCGTCGCTTTCTTTTATGAGCGATAAATACTGCTCGGTTTCCTTGTAGTGTCCTTCCATGTCGGATATTGTCACGGTGGGAAATTCGCCGCCGCCGTAAGTGTAGCCGCCGTGATTTTGCATCGTAACGTTGAAAATGAACGTTTTTTCGCCGTCTTTCTTTTCTTCGAGGGTGTTTATAATGCCTTTGTAGACGGTTCGGTCGCTTATATAAAATCTTATATATTCCCATTCTTCCTTGGGAACGAGATCGTCGAGGTTGTCAAGGCTTACGAATTCGTCAAAGCCCATAAGGTCGTATACTTTTTTTCTGTTCCAGCAGCGCGCATAGTACGGGTGAAGCGCCACGGTCTTGTAGCCAAGCTCGGATAAATGGTTCGGCAGCGCGAAGGTGTAGGGCTTGGAGGCGTATTGCAGGTACGGCGCGGAGCCGTTTGGTAAAAGTCCCATGGAAAGTCCCGTAAGAAATTCAAACTCCGTGTTGCAGGTGTATCCGCCGAACGGTGATACCAAAAGCTCGCCTTTTACGGTGTTTCGTTTTAAATCGTGCACGAACGGCATGTAGTCCTCGCTCGTGGCAAAATCTCCGACAGCCTTTAAGTCGGCAAAGCTTTCGTTCATGATAACGATTATGTTTGGGGCGTCCGGCGGGAGTGTGTAATTTGTTTTCTCGGGTAAAAGTGCCTTCGCCTCCTCGGCGCTGTAACCTTCGGGTTTTTGCAAAACCATCTTGCGCACGTTAATGTAAAAGCTGTACAGCGTGCCGTGGGTGTTGTTCGCGTGGTACTGGTCGAATACGTCCATGCCGCTGCTCGTGTAATCAACGGAGCTGAGCGAAAGCATGAATATTACAACAATTGCCGCCGACAGTGTCGGTATTATGATATTTTTGTATTTAAATTTGAGCTTAAACGAAAATTTTGCCGCAAGCGCGATCACAAGTGCGGCTATCACCGTCGTGGCTATAATAGGATATTGCATCTCAAACTCGTAATTCTCAGCCACCTGCGCCGCCGTGCCTATCGCGAGAAAGTCGCCCGGTATAAGCGGTGTGCCGCGAAGTATATTGACGACGAAGCTCGCCGTATTGAAAAGATACGAAATTACCACCGTCACTATCGAGCTTATACGCATACTGCGGCTTATCGCCATGACGACCAACATTATGGCGAAGTAGAACATTACGTTGATAAAATATATTCCGAACGAGTACTCGGGCGCGCCCGACAAAATCATCGCTATCTGCATGCAGAAAAACGGCGTAAGCGCGAATATCGCGACCGAAATCACCTTGTGCAGCGTATCGGATATTTTAACGTCCGCCACCACAAGCGCCCAAAAACCTATTACGAGAATGTATGAGGTCAGGTATATAAAGTAGTCAAAGCTATCCTCTTTGGCGTAAAAAAGTCCCGTATTGACGCTTATAAACGTCCAAAGCGCCATCGAAAGCACGCTTCCGAGCACTATCCAATACCATTTCTTCAGTGATATCATTCTATTATTTCTCCTTAATTATCTCTATCGCCTTGTTGAGCTGCGTGTCGTCTTCGCGCGGCACCTCCGACGCGTAACTGTCCTTATATTTCTCGCTCAGTTCCACCGTCACGTCCGGCTCGATCCCCACATCGTGTATACAAACGCCGTTTGGCGTGTAATATTTAGCCGACGTAAGCGATATGCCCGAACCGTCAAAGAACGGGTACACGTCCTGCACTATTCCCTTACCGTAGCTTTTCGTTCCGACAACTACCGCCTTGCCGTAATCCTTAAGCGCTCCCGTAAGCACCTCGGACGCGCTGGCGCTGTTCCCGTTTATAAGCACTACCATCGGCACATCGACGCTTTGAGCGTCGGAATTATAGTACTTTTTCTCGCCGTCCTTGGTTTCCGTGTACACTATGGTGCCCTCCGGCAGTAATTTATCCGCGACATTGCATACTTCCGTGAGCACGCCGCCCGGATTGTCGCGCAAATCGATTATAAGCTTCTTCATGCCTTGCTCCGTCAGCGCCGCAAATTCATCATCAAATTCCGACGCGGTACTGTGCGTACCGCCCTCCGACGACATATTGAAGCCGGTTATGCGCATGTAACCTATATCATCCTCAAGCATTTCGCCGCTTACGGAGTCGGACGATATGTCACTGCGCTCGACGCTCAAATCAACGCTTTCACCGCCGCTTTTGCGCACGGTTATATTTACAAATGTGCCTTTCTCGCCGCCCTTTATAACGTCCACCGCCTCCGTGAGCATATCGCCGCTGTACGGCGCGCCTTCGACCGCGGTGAGCACGTCGCCCGGCTCAATACCCGCCTCGTACGCGGGAGAACCCTCAAACGGCGCGACGATCTCTATCTCGTTATTTTCGTTTACGCCGACTATCACGCCGATACCTACGTAGCCGTCACGCACGTTTGACATATACGACGAAAACTCGTCCGCGCTGTAATAATGCGTGTACGGTTCGTTAAGTCCCTCAATATACGCTTGCACAGCGTCGTCGCGAAGAGCTTCTTTGTCGTAGTCGTAGAGGTATTTCTTTTCGAGTATATTTTCAACAGCCGTAATTTTGTTCGAAAACGCCTTGTCGTCATCCTTTGACGGAAAATATACCGATATGTTATCCTTTACAAACGATGTCGCCGCGCCCGTTAAAACCGCCGTAACGACAGCCGTTATGATGATTGCCTTAACAACTTTTTTATTTCCGTCCATCAGTACTCTCCTTAAATGTATCAATAAAAATATAGGGGGACGCGCATCCCCCCATTAATCATATTCTTATAGAGTTTGATTCCAAATATTTATGAACCATCATCGCTACCTTGAATACGATAGCCTGGTCGAACTTTCTGAGGTCAAGACCTGTGAGCTTATAAATCTTTTCAAGCCTGTACACAAGCGTATTGCGGTGCACAAACAGCTGCCTTGAGGTTTCGCTTACGTTAAGGTCGTTTTCAAAGAATTTGTTAATGGTAAGAATCGTTTCATCGTCAAGCGTGGAAATATCTCCCTTTTTAAATACTTCCTGTAAAAACAGCTCACACAGCTTTATCGGAAGCTGGTAGATAAGTCTGCCTATTCCGAGATTGTCGTAATTCAGAATGTATTTTTCCTCGTCAAACACCTTGCCGACTTCGATCGCGATCTGCGCTTCCTTGTACGCGTTGTTTATCTGGTCGATATTTACGGCTACGGTGCTTAGTCCCACGCATACGGTAAGCATCGTTTCCGCGCTTACGGTATCGACGATGGACTGCGCAAGCTCTTCAAGCTTGTCCGACATCTCTACCTCTTTGAGTTCCTTGATAAGCACTATGTTGCTCGCGTCAATGTTAATGAGGAAGTCTTTTTCCTTGTCGGGGAACATGTTGCGCAATACCTCGTAAATCCCGTTTTCGCCTTCCTCGAGCACCTTCACGTAAAATACGGCTCTCGGAATGTCCGTGTCAACGTGCAGCTCGCGCGCCTTCTGATGAAGGTCAAACGCAAGGAGGTTATCAAAAATGATGTTCTGCATGAAATTGTTCTTGTCAAATTTCTCATCGTAATAATAACGCACATTGTTCGCGGCGACAACGACAGACTTACAGCAATACTTTGCGACCTCGTCCGTGCCCTCCACGTAAACGATGTATTCCGCGTAAGGCTTGTTCGACATCGCGCGCACCGTATACCCGTCCTTAAAAAGCAGCTTGTCACTGCTCGACGCGGCGGCTATTATGCTCTCTATAGCTTCGTCCGTCGGTTCCCCTCCGTTCGCCGCCAAAACAAGTCCGTGCGAGTCCACTATTCCGAATTTCTTCGGAAATACATCCGCCATCTGCGTTATGATATTCTGAAATGCCTTGCTTATCATTTTGATTCCTCCACATATATAATTTGAAAACGATGTGATACACGGTATACACCACTATTATACATGAATTTTTTAACAAATGCAAGAGCAGACAGCGATTTTTTTTGACATTATTTTTGATTTCATATATATTTCCTCAGTTGTTTAAGCGCGCTTTTTTCAAGGCGTGAAACCTGCGCCTGCGATATGCCGATTTCCTCCGCCACCTCCATTTGAGTACGGCTTTGGAAAAAGCGGAGATTTAAAATATGCTTCTCCCTTTCGTCGAGATGCTTCATAGCCTCGCTCAGCGCGATACTTTCAAGCCAGTTTTCGTCCACATTCTTTGTGTCCTTGACTTGGTCCATGACGAAAATAGCCTCGCCGCCGTCGTGGTAGATCGGTTCAAAAAGGGAAACGGGATCGGCGATCGCGTCGAGCGCGAATACCACGTCCTCCTTCGGCAGATCGAGTTCCTTCGCGATTTCCGAAATCGTGGGTTCCTTTGCGTTCGCGCTTATCAGCTTCTCCTTTATGTGCATCGCCTTATACGCTATATCCTTAAGCGAACGGCTTACGCGTATTGAATTGTTGTCGCGAAGATAACGGCGTATCTCGCCTATGATCATAGGCACGGCGTAGGTTGAAAACTGGACGTTTTGACTTAGGTCAAAATTGTCTATCGCCTTTATAAGTCCTATACAGCCCACCTGAAACAAATCGTCCGCGTTTTCGCCTCGGTTGTTGAAGCGCTGTATGACGCTCAGCACAAGACGTAAATTTCCCTGTACAAATGTTTCGCGCGCCTTCATGTCGCCCGCCTTTATTTTGACAAATAATTCATCCTTTTCTTCCCTCGAAAGCACCGGAAGCTTTGATGTGTTTACCCCGCATATTTCTACCTTGTTTGTCATATCTTATTCCTCCTTGTTAAAACCGTTATAACCCATATGGTTATGTACAAGATATGACATAGTATGTAGTTAAATCAACACATTTTAGCTATTTCTTTTTTCAGTCTTCCGATTATTCTCTTTTCAAGACGTGATATGTATGACTGTGATATTCCCAGCATATCCGCGACCTCTTTCTGTGTCTTTTCCTTTTCGCTTCCCAGTCCGAAGCGCAAACGCATTATCTGCTGTTCCCTGCCCGACAGTTTGCCGAGCGCGTCGGCAAGAAGAGTCTTGTCAACCTCGTCCTCTATGTTTTTGCAGATAACGTCGTTGTCTGTGCCGAGAATGTCGGAGAGTAAAAGTTCGTTCCCGTCCCAGTCAACGTTCAGCGGCTCGTCTATGGATATTTCGCTTCGCATATTGGAGTTTTTTCTCAGGTACATCAGTATTTCGTTTTCGATGCAGCGTGAGGCGTATGTCGCGAGTTTTATGTTTTTGGATGGGTTGAACGTGTTTATCGCCTTTATAAGACCAATCGAGCCTATGGATATCAGGTCTTCGACGTATATGCCCGTGTTTTCAAATTTGCGCGCAATGTATACGACAAGGCGTAGGTTGCGCTCGATGAGTGTGGACTTTACGGACATGTTTCCGGCGGCAAGTTTTTCGATGAGTTCCGCCTCCTCCTCTCGTTTGAGTGGCGGAGGGAGCGTGTCGTTGCCTCCTATGTAGAACACGTCGTCGCACTTAAGCGGATTTGAACCTATAAACATAAATTTCTTGCTGATTTTTCTTAAAATCTCCATTTTTTAATTACATACTCCCTTCACAATAATCCTGCATTTATAAGCGCGTTATATTTTTTATCTTTTGAAAGTGTGCCTCCGTAGATGCCGATAAATGATTTAACGTGCGTTTTCTTTTCCTCGGGTATAGTGACCTCGTCGGCGAGGAAAGCGAATAAAATTCCCGACGGGTTGCCTATGGTGCTGAACGGTACGACCCAAAGCTTCATATCCTCCGCGTGGTCCGGTAGATTTGAAAAAGCGTAATCAGCGTCAAACAGTTTTTTCACGCTCTCCCATTCGAGAATGCTCACGTATTTTCCGGTGACGGGTTCCCTCAATAAATTCCCGCTGTCGAACAATGCCGTAACGGTGACTGTTTTGTCGTTATGCGTCACCGACATGATATAGTATTTTTTATTTTTCCCGTTTTTAAACACCTTTACAAAGAAAAGCATTATAAGGTATGAGGCGGCAAACATCAGGAGGAATGTTTTTTGAGGAACGTCGAAGTAGGCTATTCCGGATTTTACGGCGACCGCGACAGTGTGTTTCATCAGGGCGGTGAGCATGAACATCGCGAAAATCATTATGCCCGACATTAAGGTGAAATAAGTAAGCTGTTCAAAAAATTGCTTCCTCTGTTCAAAGAATGCCGTAAATATCATTGCGAATACCGATAATATCCTTAAGGCAAGCGCTGTGTATGTGTCCAAGGTGACGCAGAATATTGCCGTCGCCGCGGCGGCGCCCAATGCCGACGCTAAGGTAAGTCTTATTTTGTGAAGTCTTACCTTGGTTACGTATTTTGCGAGGATGAGGAGCATAATATACGATGATATAAAATTTTCGATAAAAATCACATCGGCGTATATGACCATTGTCCTCACCTCTAAAAAGTATTATACTCCTATGTCGGTGAGAAAAATGTCAAAGACGGTTGTCGAATGAAAAAAATATTTCGACAAAAAAGCGTAAAAAAATATGTAAAATATAAAAAAGAGCCGCAATAATGCAGCTCTCGCAAATAGTATTTTATTTCAGTTCATATCCGCCCACGGGACGTACGGAAAGTACATGGCACATTCCGTCACCCAAAACGGCTTCGATACGGCGTTTAAAGTCGTCAAGCATGTCGAACGGCACGAACGCCTGCACGGTTCCGGCGAAGCCGCCGCCGTGTACCCGGTACGCGCCTCTCTCGCCAAGTATTTCAGCGCACAGCGCCAGCGTAACCGCCACCGCCTGAGCGTGCGGCATACTTGCCGCGAACACGTTCTGCAGGTACATAAACGATGAGAAGCCCGATTCCTTTACAAGGCGCAAAAACGTGTTAAAATCGTTGTTTTTAAGTGCTTCGACTTCTTTTTGTGCCCTTTCGTTTTCGTTGAAGAAATGTATCGCGCGCAAAATCGCTCTGTCGTTATTGACTTCTGCGCGGATATTTTTTATGTTTTCAAAAAATTCATTTTTGTCTACCTCGCGCAAGTGATCCTTACCAAAGAATGCGGCTATTTGCCTCATCTCCGACGGTATCGTGGCGTACTCGCTCGTCAAATCCGCGTGGTCGGCACCGGAGTCTATGATGCAAAGGGCGTGACCGTGCTTTTGTAAGTCAAAATTCACCTTTGTAACGACGGGTTCTTCCGTGCTCTTGAAGTCGATTGCAACGACGGAGCCAACCGACGAAGCCATCTGATCCATAAGACCGCTTGGCTTATCGTAGTACACGTTTTCCGCAAACTGTCCGAATTTCGCTATCTCAACGGGGCTTACCTCATTATCGGCAAACAAACCGTTTATTATTGTGCCGACAAGCACCTCGAACGCCGCCGACGATGACAGTCCCGAGCCTTTCAGGACATTGGACGTGGTGTACGCGTCAAAGCCCTTCACGTCGTAACCCAAATCGACAAACTTGCGTATAACGCCTCTTATAAGCGCGATCGCCTTATCAAACTGCTCGGTATGTATTTCGAGGTCGTCAAGGTCGATTATGTCCATTTTATAGTTTCTTGACTGTATGCGCACCGTATTTGTGCCGTTGGGACGCGCCGCCGCGATAACGTCAAGATCGACGCTTCCGGCTATCACGCATCCGTGCTGGTGGTCGGTGTGGTTGCCGCCTATCTCCGTTCGCCCGGGGGCGGAAAAAAGCGCTATTTCATCAGCCGTGCCGTATGTTTCCTCAAAGCTGTTTATTACGTCTATATATCTTTGGGCGTAAGCTTTTACATCGCTGTCGCCGCAGGAATACAAGTACTTCAGCTTGTCATTGTATTCGCCCGACGCGAGCGCGTTTTTTGTTTCGGTCAAAGAACGCATAGTAAACCTCCCTGTTTATTCAACCATAAGAAAATCACTGACAAACTGCTGCATTTCGTCCTTGTCGCACACTACATCGAACATTATCGATTTATCCTTAAGCTCATAAAGCGATTTCGGTATTTTCATGCCGCTTTTATCGGCAAGCTGCTCAAGCAGCGTAAACTCGTTCTTACCCACGACTGCGTTATGGTCCTCGAGCGCGATAAGAACACTCTGATTGAACTTAAACGGGCTTGCCGTTGAGGCTATGACAGTCTTTGTTGTATCGCCCGTTTCCTTAACATAATCATCGTAAACGGACTTGGCGACAGCCGTGTGTGTGTCTATGACATAGTCATATTCCTCGGAGCATTTTCTTATTGTTTCCATGGTTTTCGCGTCGTCACAGCAGCCCGCGCAGAACATGCTCTGCATTTTTTCCTTGACTTCGTCAGAGATCTCGTACACGCCGTCCTCGGCGAGTTTCGCCATAAGGTTTCTTATCTCGGCATCATCTCTGTCCGTCAAGTCGAACAAAAATCTCTCGAGATTGCTTGAAATAAGAATGTCCATGGACGGTGATATAGTCGCGTGGAAATCTCTGTTTTTATTGTAAACGCCTGTCTTTATGAAGTCGGTAAGCACGTTGTTTTCGTTTGACGCGCATATAAACTTGTTTACGGGCAGTCCCATTTTGTTGGCGTAATACGCGGCAAGTATGTTGCCGAAATTACCCGTCGGAACAACGACGTTTATCTTATCGCCCGCGTTTATTTCGTTGTTTGCGATAAGCTCCGCGTATGCGGAGAAATAGTAGACTATCTGTGGTACAAGTCTTCCCCAGTTTATGGAGTTCGCCGACGAGAGCTTAAACTGATTTCTCTCGAGAAGATTTTTGTAAGCGTTATCGGTAAATATTTTCTTTACGCCGTTTTGCGCATCGTCAAAATTGCCTTTTACCGCCGCGACGCTTACGTTATTGCCTTCCTGCGTAACCATTTGCAGCTTCTGTATCTCGCTTACTCCGTTGTCGGGATAGAATACGATGATCCTTGTGCCTTCAACGTCCTTAAAGCCCTCGAGCGCCGCCTTACCGGTGTCACCCGACGTTGCGACAAGTATAACGATCTCCTTATCCTCGTTTGTCTTTTTCATGGACGTTGTCAGAAGATGCGGGAGTATCTGCAGAGCCATATCCTTAAACGCGCACGTCGGTCCGTGCCACAGCTCCAAAAAATACGTGTTATCGTTCAGCTTGTACACGGGCGCTATGCTGTTTGTTTCAAATTTAGCCTTTGTGTACGCGCTGTCTATACACTTTTTAAGCTCCTCCTCCGTGAAATCCGTAAGAAACTTGCTAAGTACAAAATATGCTCTTTCGTTGTATGACTTTTCCGAAAGCGCCTTTATTTCCTCCATGCTTACCGAAGGAAAACTGTCGGGGACAAACAATCCGCCCTCCGCGCTCAGTCCCGTCTTTATCGCCTCGGCGGCGCTTACGGAAATACTTTTATCCCTCGTGCTTTGATACTGCATATATTTTAACCTCCAAATGAACAAAATCATGCCTGCACTCATTGACAATATATCAATTCATGCAGGCAATTTAATTTTTTTACGACAACTTCTTTATGTATTCCGGTGCCGTATCCGCGTCAATGCTTACTGACAATACAAAAGAAATTTCAAACTTATTGCTCATATTTTCAAGTCTGTTAAGAAATTCCTCAAAGCCGTCAAGGCTCGTTGTGCCCACGATCTTGAAAGTACCGTCAACAAAAATATTTGTAATATCGTAATCGCGGCTTACAATTCCGCTTATGAAGCCCAAAAACTCGCCGTATGTCCTGATGTCAAAATCGGACGTGTTTGCCATTCTCGCCTTTGAATTGACCGCGAATATATTCTCGCCGCTGTTACTGATGTAAACCACGTTACCCTTTGCGACGGTAAGCGCGGTGTTTACCTTATCAATAAGTGCCTTTGTTTTTCCCGTGCCTTTTTTACCAATCAGAAGTTCAACCATGTTAATCTTCCTCCTTTATTAAAATTTTTCTATTTTCAGAGAATACTCTCTTAAATACTTATTTTGACAGTCTTTCCTCCAAAGCCGCTTTCGCGTCCTCGTATCCCGGCTTGCCGAGAAGCGCGAACATGTTCTTCTTGTACGCTTCAACGCCCGGCTGGTCGAAGGGGTTAACGCCCAAGAGATAACCGGAAAGTCCGCAAGCCTTCTCAAAGAAGTATACAAGCTTACCGAAATTGTAAGCGTCGAGCGCGGGTACCGTGACCGAAAGGTTGGGTACTTGTCCGTCCGTATGAGCAAGCGCCGTTCCCTGAGCCGCCTTTGAGTTTACAAAATCGATCGTCTTGCCCGCGAGGAAGTTAAGTCCGTCTATATTGTCCTCGGTGGCTTCGATCGTTATATCCTTTCTCGGGTTTTCAACGAGCAGAGCCGTTTCAAAAAGTATTCTCTGTCCCTGCTGTATATACTGTCCCATTGAGTGAAGGTCCGATGAAAAGTCTGCGGCAGCCGGGAAGATACCCTTGTTGTCCTTGCCCTCGCTCTCGCCGTAAAGCTGTTTCCACCATTCGCCGAAGTAATGGAGTGCCGGCTCGTAATTTACCATCATTTCAACGGTCTTGCCTTTTCTCGCAAGCGCGTTTCTTACGACCGCGTACTGATAGCACTGATTTTGGGCAAGGTTCGGGTTGGCGTACTCGTCCTGCGCTTCCTTTGCGCCCTGCATCATCTTGTCTATGTCGATACCCGCAGCCGCAATCGGGAGAAGTCCCACGGCGGTGAGTACGGAATAACGTCCGCCTACGTCGTCGGGTACGACAAACGTTTCGTATCCCTCCTCGTCGGCAAGGGATTTGAGAGCGCCGCGCGCCTTGTCGGTAGTCGCGTATATTCTCTTTGCAGCCTCCGCTTTGCCGTACTTCTTTTCAAGAAGCTCTTTGAAAATTCTGAAAGCGATCGCCGGTTCGGTGGTGGTACCGGACTTAGAAATTACGTTTACGCTTATGTCCTTGCCGTCTATCGTTTCGAGCAGGTCAGCCATGTATGTAGAGCTGATATTGTTTCCTGCAAAGAAAACGGCAGGACCTTTTCTCTTGTCGGCGTCAAGCGCGTTGTAGAAAGAATGCTGAAGCATTTCCACAGCGGCTCTCGCGCCGAGGTATGAGCCTCCTATACCTATTACGACGAGCACGTCAGAGTCGGAACGGATCTTTTCCGCCGCTTTCTTTATACGCGCAAACTCCTCTTTGTCGTAGTCGGTAGGAAGGTTTACCCAACCCAGAAAATCGTTTCCTGCCCCCGTTTTATTGTGAATCATGTCGTGCGCTTCCTTAACATAAGGCGACATGTTGTCTATTTCATGCTGTCCTATAAACGGAAGCGCCTTTGAATAGTCGAATTTGATATTGCTCATTTTGCTTGTACCTCCTTATTTTATTATTCGTATCTAATATCTATTATTTTATACTATTTTTGCCAATAAATCAATAGTATTTTCAATTAAAATTTATTTTTTTGTGCCCTTTGTCCGTCTTAAAAACACATTTGCGCGCTTATAGTTCGCTTACAGGAATATTATGCGCGTTTTTACTGTATTTTATTACCGTTTAAGGGTTTAAAAAAACAGCTTATCTTTGGTCGGATAAGCTGTTTTTTGATTATTTGTTCGGTTTATTCGGTTATGACCACCGTTTTTGTGTCCTGTATCCATTGTACGTCGCTTCCAAACGCTTCCGCGATGGCGCGTACGGGTATCATCGTGTAATCACCGACAAGCTGTGCGGGTACGTCAAGCTCCGCCGACTTTTTACCGTTCTTGTAGATGATTTTATCGTTTATCGTGAGTGAAACGGTAGTGTCGCCCCTTGTGGCGGTGACGGTTTTTGTGTCGCCGTTCCAGTCGACTTTGGCGTTCATTGCCTCAAATATAGCTCGAAGCGGTACGAGCGTGCGTTCCTCTACTATCACCGGCGGCTGTTCAAAAGTTATCGGTGTGCCGTTATAGAGAACCGATATGCCGCTGTCTTTTGACGGCTCGGGTAAAGCGCTTGCGTCGCCGAATGTCATGCTGTTTCCGAGTTTTGTAAACGTATAGTCCTTCGACGTCGTGTCCGTGGCGATCGTCAGCGTGTGCTGTCCGTCAGCGATGGAGTTTATATCCATGTTGCACGTGTACGGGATCTGATTCGATGAGTGGAACCAGTTGCCGTCAAGTCTGTAGGTTACGGTTACCTCGGGTTTATTTGCGAAATACGCGAGCGTGTAAAGCTTTACAATGCCTGCGCCGTCAGCTGTGAGTACTCCCGCGTCATTTGCGTTCTTGAACACAAACTTGGGTGAATCGTCCGCCGAACGCAGGTACGCGCCGCTTGAGGCGGCTTTGTTGAATATGTCCACGCTCTCGGGATAGTCGGAAATCGAAAACTGTTCCCCAACAAATCCGTCAAAATGGACGTTGAAGTAGTTGATCATTTTTATCTGCGGGTACTTCATGATCGTGTTCCAAAGCATGTTTTCGAGGCGCGGCTCATGCCAGCCGGTATAGCTCTCGCCCGTTTCGTTGTACCTTGCCACGCCGCCCTCGCTTATCATTACGGGCTTTTGTATATTGTTCTTCGCCATGAAGTCCATAAGTGGCTTGAGCTTATTCGTCGTCCATGAGTAATCGCCCGTCATAAAGTATATGGAGTCGCTTTCAGAGGTGTTTGAGCTGTTTTGGAACTTCTTTTCCGTGTAGCAGCTTACGCCCACCCAATCCACGTACTCGTCGCCCGGGTAGTAGTATTCAAACGGTCTGTCAAGTGCTCCCATGTCGTTGGGCGACCATACGACCGCAAGGTTCGGGTACTCGTGAGCTATGTTCGCAACGTTTCTAAATATTTCAACGTACCTGTCAGGCTCGTCGCCAAGCTGTGAGCAGTTCATTTCGTTGGCAAATCTGAAGAAAATCTTCTTGTTGTACGCGTTCAGGTTTTGACATGTAGTGCGTACAGCGTCGTAATTTACGTCGTCAAGCGAATTTACGGTCCAGCCCACCATGACCGCGGAGTCGTCCGAGCGTACCATCTCATTTGCGGGATAGTACAGGTCAAGCTGTGAAAACGACTCTATATACGTCAGGTACGAGCCGAGAGGCTTAAAGCTTTCCGACGTGTCCGCCGTCATACCGATGTATGCGCCGGCTTTCGGTTCAAACTTGGCTCCGTAGTACACCGCCTTGTCAGGACTTGCCTCCGCGTACAACTCAAAATCCGTTGCCTTTACCATGGCGGTTCTTTCGTTCAAAAGTGCACCCCAGTCGGGCTGCGGAAAGTTATACGCGCAAACCGTGCTTGCCGACAGCACCAGTGCCGCGGCAGCAGCCGTAATACTTGTGATTTTTTTCATATTTTTCTCTCCTTTGCTGTAAAAAAATAAATCCGAAAATATTGTAGCACATACATAAAAAAGCTGTCAATGTACTTTTTTACCAAAATGAGTTACAATATTTTGGATTATTTCTTAGTCTGTATTTTACAAAAGCGCTTCGGCAAAGCGGGCGGCTAAATCCTCAAGCTCGCGAATATCCTTATCGGACGGAGCGTAAAGAACGCCCACGGGTTTTACGAACGGTTTCATGCGAAGCATTTTGAGGTGCTGATGCACAAGCTCCAAGCCCTCACCACTCCAGCCGTACGAGCCGAACACAAAATACGGTTTGCCGTTTACTCTGACCGCGTTAAGGCTTGTAATGGCGTTCCAGATTTCCTTTTTCGCGTTCCTGTGCACGGTTGCCGCGCCCACTATGAGCGCGTCCGCGCCGTTAAGCGCGTCTGCAGTGCCGTCCTTCGACGCGTCAGCCGAGTATACGTTCACGCCGTTTTCGGACAGCGCTTTCACTATCGTGTCAGCCATTTTCGCCGTGTGCCCGCCGTCGGGCAGGTAACATACGGCAACAGTCCTTTTCTCCGTTTTGTCAGGGGCTGTAAGCTCCGCGTATTTTTTTATAAAGTCACGCGCTCCGTCCGTCACAATACCGCCATTTTTCGGCGCGATAAGATTCGTGGTCTTTGGTACTTTTTCTATCGCTCCGCGCACAAACGCGGCAAACGGCAGCAAGTTGTTTTTGTAGTGATCAGCCGCAAATTTAAAATCCGTGTTGAACAAGTCCTCTCCGCTATAGTCCGACGCAAACAAACAGCCGCAAAAAAGAGCGCCGCTGTTTTCAAGAAAGATAATCATACTGTCGGGGCAGGGCAAGTTAGGCGTGACCGTAAAGCGGAGCGTCATTCCCGCACCCAAATCAAGCTCGGAATTGTTTTTCGCGATGCGCTCGTTAAAAACGGTGTTCGTTATTTCTTTAAGGTTTTTCACCGTCGGAATCGTGCCTATTATCTCGATGTCGGGATTTTCAGCCCTGATAAGCTCGATGCTTCTTTGACAATGCGGCTCTGTGTGCGTGAAGATAAGATAGCTGATCTCTTTTATCGGCATTACGTTTTCGATATTTTTTATGTACTCGTCTGCGTTTTCGTCCGAAACAGTGTCGATAAGCGCGTTTTTTTCGCCTGTTATGAGATAGGCGTTGTCGCTTACGCAATTTTCTTTATTAACTCCGATATAATATATATTGTCCTTTATTTTTACCATGTTGTGCCTCTTTATCCGCATATTATCGACGCCCAGTCTTTGCGTCTTGATACTTTGATGATATTAAATCCGTTTTCTTTAAGGGCTGAGGTAACGTCGTCTATTCTGTCGTCTATAATTCCCGAGGTTATGAAAACGCCGCCCTCCTTCATGTACTCCCTTGCCTTCGGAGCAAGTCCTATTATAACATCCGCGACAATGTTCGCCGCAACGACCTCGTACTTGTTTTTCGCGATTTTTTCCTGTATGTCGGTATCCGTAACCACGTTTCCCGAAAGAACGGTGTAGCGTGATTTGTCAATACCGTTTCGCGCGGCGTTCGCGTAAGCCGTATCGACGGCGTTCGGATCTATGTCCACCGCCACAGCCTCCTCCGCGCCCAAAAGCAGCGATATTATTGACAGTATTCCGCTGCCGCAGCCGAGGTCAAGCATTTTTATTCCCGGCGTTATGTACTTTTCAAGCGCTTCCAAACAAAGCTGCGTCGTGTAGTGTGAGCCTGTGCCGAAGCTCATTCCAGGCTCTATATTGAATACAACTCTGTCGGTTGGCTCTGTAAGCTCCTCCCATTCGGGCTTTATTATGATCTTTTCGCCTATTTCCATCGTGCGAAAGTATTGCCGCCAATTGTTCGCCCAGTCCTCCTCCGTCATATTGTCGGTTTCTGTTTCGAGTCTGCCGAACTCATTTTCCGTGTCGAGCTCTTTTAGGTGCGCAAGCGTTGACTTTATCGCAAGAAGCAGCTCGCGTCCGGCGCTGTCGTCGCTCACGTACACTTTTACCTTGGTTTCGCCTTCCATTTTCTTTACAAGCTCGTCGTCAACGTAGTCCCAGTACTGCTTGTTGTTTTCAAGAAAGTCCTTGAAGTCCTGCTCGTCTTCTATTTCAAGTCCGGTTACGCCGAGATCGTACAGTCTGCCGCTTACCGGCTCTATACCCGCTGACGTGGTAAAAATCGTTACTTGTATCCAATTCATGTCGTTCCTCCGTCATATGAATATGGGGCGGCACAAAATATACCGTCCCTATTTTGGTTAGTCAAGAAAATCCTTAAGTTTTTTGCTCCTCGACGGGTGGCGCAGCTTGCGAAGCGCTTTCGCCTCGATCTGTCTTATTCTTTCCCTTGTGACCTCAAACTCCTTGCCCACCTCTTCGAGTGTCCTCGCGCGTCCGTCGTCAAGTCCGAAGCGCAGTCTTAAAACCTTCGCTTCACGCGGGGTGAGCGTCTTTAAAACGTCGCCCAGCTGTTCCTTTAAAAGGACGAAGCTCGCCGCCTCCGACGGCGCGGGAGCGTCATCGTCGGGAATAAAGTCGCCAAGGTGGCTGTCCTCCTCCTCGCCTATCGGTGTTTCGAGTGAAACGGGTTCCTGTGAGATTTTTGAAATTTCGCGTACCTTTTCAACCGGCATATTGAGCTCCTTCGCAAGCTCCTCGGGAGTGGGTTCGCGTCCAAGTTCCTGCACGAGCTGACGCGATACTCTCACGAGCTTGTTTATCGTTTCTACCATGTGCACCGGTATGCGTATTGTACGCGCCTGATCGGCTATCGCACGCGTAATGGCTTGTCTTATCCACCATGTGGCGTAGGTTGAGAATTTGTAGCCCTTGGTGTAGTCGAACTTGTCCACCGCCTTTATAAGACCGAGATTTCCCTCTTGTATAAGGTCGAGGAACAGCATGCCGCGTCCCACGTAGCGCTTGGCTATGCTTACGACAAGTCTTAAATTCGCCTCGGCAAGTCCCTTCTTCGCCTGTTCTCCGTCGGCGACGATAATTTCAAGTTGTTCTCTTTCACTGTCGGAAAGGTCAGATTCCTCGTCCTCAAGCGCTGCTCTCGCTTCTTCGCCGTCAGCCATGCGTTTCGCAAGCGACATTTCTTCCTCAGCTGTGAGCAGGCTTACTTTTCCGATTTCCTTCAGGTACATTTTTACGTGGTCGTCAATATTGATACCTTCGGGTACGGACAAGTCCTCAAGCTCTTCCTTGCTGACCTCTATTTCCTCAAGCTCCTTGTCAAGATCCTCTACCAGCTCTATGCCCTCTTTTTCAAATTTGTCATAAAGCTGCTCGATCTCCTCCGTCGTGATTTCGATGTCATCAAACGCGTCGTTTATTTCTTTGTAGGAAAGAACCCCTTTTTTCTTCCCCTTTTCGATAAGCTCCTTTTTAATAGTCTTTTTCCTTTCAAGCATTACCATTATTCCTCCCACATATTTTTTTCTTCAAGTACCTTTTCCCGTTCCTTGAATAATTCGGCAAGGGACACCGCGTCGGTTTCTGAGTTGATACGGATGTCCAGCTTCTCCAGTGTTATTGTATATAAAAGCTCCTTGACTGTCGCCTCGTCGCCGTTGTAAACCTCAAGATTATAAAAGACCTCAGACGCTTCGGCAAGCTCGTCGCCGCTGAAAGAGTTCAGAATTATCGCCGGCTCGGGCGTGTTGTCATGGCTGTAGCTCTCGTAAATCAGTTTCGCCAATTTTCTGTATGTCGGGGTTGAAAAGTCGTCCGCCTTGATACATTTTTCGGCTATTCTGTAAAGCTTTTTGCTCTGTGATATGAGCGCCAAGAGGCGTTTTTCCGCGGCGATAAGTCCCGGCGTTATCTTTTCCTCGCGCACGATCTCACGTTCCTTGCGCTCGTTCTTTTTCTGATATTCCGTCTTTAGCGGGATCCTTCTGTATGTGTTTTTCGAGGTTTTTTCTCGATATTTGCCCAGTACCGCGTCACGGCTTATACCCGTGTCGTCCGCTATTTTTGTTATATACGCGTCAACCTCCACCGCGTCTTTAATGCCTGCAAGTATTTTAGCCGCCTCGTCAACGAATAGTATCTTACCGTCGGCAGTCGTTGTGTCGTACTGCTTTTTTATGAGCGAAATTTTAAATTCCGTGGAGGGCATCGCGTTTTTTACAGCCTCCTTAAATTTTTCAACTCCGTTTTTGTTTATGTATTCGTCGGGATCCTTCGCGTTCTTTAACCGTATCACGCGTGAGCGTCCGCCGACGGAGCTTATTATGTCTATGGCTCTCAGTGCCGCCTTCGTGCCTGCTTCGTCGCTGTCGTAGCATATCAGTATCTCGCCCGCGTAGCGCATCATCAGCTTTGCCTGATTTTCCGTAATTGCGGTTCCGAGCGTCGCGACAATATTTTTTATGCCGGCTTGATAGACCGATATAACGTCCATGTAGCCTTCGCACAGTATCACGTCGGACTCTTTGGCGTTTTTCGCGAGATTGAGTGAAAACAGATTTTTGCCTTTGTCGAATACCAAGGTTTCGGGTGAGTTCAGGTACTTCGGAATTTTGTAGCCGTTTACCTCTTTTTTGTCGTCCATTATGCGTCCGCCGAAGCCTATTACGTTCCCCCTTACGTCTATTATCGGGAACATGACGCGGTTCCTGAACTTGTCGTATACGCGTCCCTCGCGGCGTACCGCCAGTCCGCCCTCGACGATCTCGTCCACCGTAAAGTCCTTCGAGGTTAGGTGTTTTATAAGCATGTCGCGGCTGTCCGGCGCAAAGCCGAGTCCGTATACCGTGACGGTTTTCCATGATATTTTACGTTTTATGAAGTACTGCCGCCCTTTTTCGCCTATCGAGCTGTCTTTTAAGCAGTTGTAGAAAAATCTTGCGGCGTGCTTGTTCATCGCGAGCAGTTTCTTTTTCTTCGCGTGGTTTTCGTCGTTTAGGGAAACGTCGTCCTCGGGTATGATGATACCGGCTCTGTCGGCGAGAAATTTTAGGGAGTCTACAAAGTCAAGGTTTTCGGTGCGCATTACGAATTGCACCAAATTTCCGCTTGCTCCGCAGCCGAAACAGTGGAAAAGCTGTTTCTCCTGACTTACGTGGAATGACGGCGTTTTTTCATGGTGGAACGGGCAAAGACCGCTGTAATCGCGTCCCGTTTTTTTTAGCTGCACATACTGTGAAACGTAATCTATTATGTCGTTTTCGTCGCATATGCGCGCTATTAAGTCGTCTGAAATACGTCTTGGCACGTCTTCACCTCCCCTTTAACGGTATTATTTTCGCACATTGTGCAGAAAAATATACCTATGTTTCCACTATATTTCACCCTTTTTGTTAAAATACACATCATATATTTACCCTAATTTCGCCGTTTATAACATTTTTTTGCCGCATAAATTTAATTTTCCTTTTAATAAGTACGGCATCTGACGCGAAAAATCCTTTTTTTCGGGAGGAAATAATCGAATTTTTATTCGGGCGTAAAAAAACGGACTCGGAAATAGGGCATCCTCGTCCGTTTTATTGTCAGTTCATTACAGCCGCGCCAATGAGGTCGGTGATATTTTCTATGTTGTGACGCGTCATGTACTCCTCAATGCCGCGTTTCACGGGTATTATTAAATCGGGCTTTGCGAACAGTCCCGTTCCGAGTGCGACAAGGGACGCGCCCGCAAGCATAAATTCTATTACGTCCTCGCCGCTTGTAACTCCTCCCATACCGATTATAGGAATGTCCACGGCGCTGTAAACCTCGTGTATCATACGTACCGCGACAGGCTTTACCGCCGGTCCCGACAGTCCGCCGGTATTGTTTTTAAGGATGGGACGGCGCGTGTTTATGTCTATTCTCATTCCCAAAAGCGTGTTTATGAGTGATAAGCCGTCCGCGCCTCCGTCGGCGGCGGCTTTCGCGATCTCACTCACGGAAGTTACGTTCGGCGAAAGCTTTACCACGAGAGGCTTTTTGCAATGCTTTTTAACCTCGCGCGTAAGATCGTTCACAACATGTGTGTCGGTGCCGAAGGCAAGTCCGCCGTGCTTTACGTTGGGACAGGACACGTTGAGTTCCACTATCGCAACGTCCGTATCGGACAGTATTTGCGCCATTTCACAGTATTCCTCGACCGTGTTTCCCGATATGTTCGCGATTATATTGGTGTCAAATTCGGAAATTATCGGCATAATGTGCTCCGCAAAATATTCCACACCGGGATTTTGCAGTCCCACGCTGTTTAATATACCGCTTGGCGTTTCCGCTATTCTCGGGGGTTTATTCCCCTCGCGCGGCGCGCGTGTAAGTCCCTTCGCGCTAAAGCCGCCGTACTCCTCCAGCGGTACAAACTGATCGTACTCCATACCGAAGCCGAAGGTTCCCGACGCCGTCACTATCGGATTCTTAAATTCAACGCCGCAGAAATCAACCTTTGTGTTAATCATTTAGCGTCACCTCCTCCGAGTAAAATACGGGACCGTTCGTGCATACCTTCGCGTACTTATCCGCGCCGCCGTTTACCGTTTCACAGCTGCAGACAAGGCACGCGCCTATGCCGCAGCCCATTCGCTGTTCAAGCGAAATTTGGCACGGTATTCCTCTTTCCTCCGCAATTTTCTTTACGGCTTTCAGCATCGGCATCGGTCCGCATGAATAAATCATGGTGCAGTCATGGAAGTTAAGGTACTGCTCCATCGCGGAAGCGATATAGCCGCTGTAGCCGTAGCTGCCGTCGTCGGTGCCGGTGATCACCATATTCGACACGCTTTCAAATTCACTCTCCATTACCACTCTGTCCTTGGAACGAAAGCCCAAAAACACGTCGGCTCTTCCGTGAAGCTCCTTTGCGAGCTTATAAAGCGGAAACACGCCTATTCCGCCGCCTATGACAACGGGATTTTTGACGTTATCCTTAATCTCAAAGCCGTGACCGAGAGGTCCCATAACGTCAATCATGTCGCCCGTCTGTTTTTTTGACAGCTCGCGCGTGCCCGCGCCCTTTACCTCGAAAATAAATCTCACCTTTCCGTCATACGCGTCGCATATGCTTATAGGTCTGCGCAAAAACGTGCTTTCCCCGCAGTTTATGTGCAGGAACTGTCCGCACTGCGCTTCCTTCGCTATGTTTTCGCTTTCGATCGTAAAATCGAATATTCCCGGTATCGGCTCGGATCTCGATATTAATTTGCATAATTCGGTATGTTTCATTGTATCTCCTTTACAGTACGCTGACTAAGTCCTCTCTCATTCTGATAGCTTCCTGTCTTGCGGCTTCGGCAAACTGCTCATCCTTCCAGCCGCCCTTTTTGTACGCGCACATAATTCCTCTCGAGGAATTGACGATCGCGCCCAAGCCGTCATTGTTGAGGCACGGTTTTACGCCCTGCGCGCCGCCGCCCTGTGCGCCGTAACCGGGCACGAGGAAATACGATTTCGGCATGAGCTTTCTCAGCGTTTGAGCCTGCTCGGGGTATGTCGCTCCGACTACCGCGCCCACAGCTCCGTAACCGCTTTTGCCTATCGTGTTTTCGTTCCACTCGTTTATGCGCGCGGCTATTTTTTCGTACACTCTCGTGCCGTCCTCCGTTATCAAATCCTGAAGCTCACCGGACGACGGGTTTGACATTTTCGCCAATGTGAATATCGCCTTGTCGTATTTCACGCAATCGTCTATAAACGGCTTTACGCCGTCGGAGCCGGGGAACGGATTTACCGTGATACAGTCCACGGGGCACACGTCAAAAAGTTCTCCCTCTATCTCGGTCTTTCCGAGATACGCTCTCGAATACGCCTCGGCTGTCGTTCCTATATCGTTGCGCTTTACGTCAAGTATAACGTAAAGCCCCTTTTCCTTCGCGTAGGATATGGTGCGGTGCAATACCTCCTCGCCGTACAAGCCGTACATCTCGTAAAACGCGGACTGCGGCTTCACGGCGGGGACTATGTCGTACAGAGCGTCTATAAGTCCTCTGTTGAACTCCCATATCGCCTCGGACGCGCCCTTAAGGTTCTTGCCGTAATTGGCGTACGCCTTTTCCCTTATGTACGCGGGCACGTAGTCGATTTTCGGATCAAGTCCCGCGACCGACGGGTTGCCGCGCTTATTAATTTTTTCCACAAGTAAATCTACCGACATTGGCTCTCCTCCTCACTTACAGTAAAATACCTTGATTTACGACTATATCTCCGCCCACGATAACGTATTCGGGCTTGCCGCAAAGCTTAAAGCCGCCGTAGGGCGAGTTTTTGCTCTTAGAATTGAGTTTTGACACGTCAACCGTCCATTCCTTGTCCATGTCAAATATCGTAACGTCCGCGGCGGCTCCCTGTGACAGTGTTCCCTTGCTCAGTCCGAGTATTCTCGACGGGTTCAGTGACATTTTCCTTATAAGGTCGCTGAGCGTGAGTATTCCCGGTTTTACCAGATATTCGAGTGAAAGTCCCAAAGACGTTTCAAAGCCGACTATGCCGTTCATCGCGAGCGCGAACTCACAGTTTTTCTCGTCTATGTGGTGCGGCGCGTGGTCTGTGGCGATAGCGTCTATCGTGCCGTCCTTTAATCCATCCTTTATCGCCTGAACGTCGTCATCGGTTCTTAGGGGCGGGTTCATTTTTGCGTTCGTGTTGAAGCCGTCAACCGCCTTTTCCGTAAGCGTGAAGTAGTGCGGACATGTTTCGCACGTTACGCGCACGCCGCGTTCCTTCGCTCTGCGCACAAGCTCAACGGAGCCTCTTGTGCTCACGTGGGCGATGTGCACAGCCGTTTTCGTCGCTTCGGCTATTAAAATATCTCTCGATACCATGACCTCCTCCGCGGCTCTCGTGATACCGCGAAGTCCGAGGTATGTGGACATATAGCCCTCGTTCATGTGTCCGCCGTCGGCGAGGGACAAGTCCTCACAGTGTGATATCACGGTCATGTCGAACATGTCAGCGTATTCCATCGCGCGGCGCATAAGTCCGGAGTCGGTAACGGGACGTCCGTCGTCCGAAACGGCTACCGCGCCCGCGAATTTAAGTTCCCCTATCTCCGCAAGCTCCTTGCCTTCAAGTCCTTTTGAGATCGCGCCTATCGGGAACACGTTCACGTATCCCGTTTCCTTAGCCTTTGTCCTTATGTAGGTCACGACCGCCTCGTTGTCTATGACGGGCTTTGTGTTCGGCATACATGCCACCGACGTTATACCGCCCATAGCGGCGGCGCGCGTGCCGGTTTCTATGTCTTCCTTGTACTCCTGTCCCGGATCGCGCAGGTGACAGTGCATGTCTACAAGTCCCGGAGTGACGATTTTGCCCGACGCGTCTATGACCTCCATTTCAAGTCCGTCAAGCCCGAGGTCGTCCCCGATTTCCGAGATCACTCCCTTGTCTATAAATATGTCCGTCACCTTGTCGATGTTGTTCGCGGGATCGATCACTCTGCCGCCTTTTATGAGTATTCTCATTTTTACGTCCCTCCTTTATTCCTTGAAGCCGCCCTCTGACAGTATGCTCATTACCGCCATTCTTACAGCGACTCCGCTTGTTACCTGTTCATTTATGACGCTTTGTGCGCCGTCTATCACGCCCGACGAAAATTCCACGCCCCTGTTTACAGGTCCCGGGTGCATCACGAGCGCGTCCGGTTTCGCGAATTTCAGGCGTTTTTCGTCTATGCCGAAAAAGCGGTAGTATTCGCGGAGCGTCGGGAACAGTCCGCTTTTCTGTCTTTCGAGCTGTATGCGAAGTCCCATTACCACGTCGGCATCCACGATCGCCTCGTGCACGCTCTTAAATACTTTTACGCCCATTTTTTCCATGCCCTGCGGTATCAGCGTGGCAGGTCCTCCGACGCTCACCTCAGCGCCGAGCTTCGTAAGTCCGTATATGTTGCTCCGCACAACTCTGCTGTGGTATATGTCGCCGACGATGGCTACCTTTAAGCCGTCGATATGTCCCTTTTTCTCGCGTATGGTAAGCATGTCAAGCAGCGCCTGCGTCGGGTGCTCGTCCATGCCGTCGCCGGCGTTTATGACCGACGCGGTCACCAATGGCGCGATAAGGTGCGGCGCTCCACTCATGCTGTGGCGCATGACGAGTATGTCCGTTCCCATGGCATTGATCGTCTTTGCGGTGTCGGTAAGCGTTTCGCCTTTTTGTACCGAAGAGCCTCCGGCTGTTATGTTGGCGGCGTTCGCGCTCATGTACTTCGCCGCGAGTTCAAACGAAAGGCGCGTGCGGGTGCTGTTTTCGTAAAACAAATTCACCACCGTTTTGCCTTGAAGGTGCGGCGTTTTTTTGTTCGGCTGTTTCAGGATAAGCTTCATAGTATCGGCGGTATCGAGTATATACTTTATGTTTTCCGCGCTTAAATCCTTCAGTCCGAGTAAATCTTTCTTCATTGTTTTTCCCCCTTACCGCGTATTGATACCGTTGATATTTATTGTTATCTCATTGTTTCATTATACAATAAAAAGGGGATTTTGTCTATATGATAGCAAAAATATTCAAAAAAATTATATTTTGTTAAAAAAGTTAATTTTTTTTACAAAATATACTTGAATTTAATGTAAATTTCTGATAAAATAATCGTAATAATATCGAAAAATATTGTATAATCATTCTTTTAACGAAAGGATTGGAACAAATGGAGCGTACCATACTGGTTATTGAGGACGAACAGAATATCAACGACATTCTTACTTTTTCGCTTAACAAGGAGGGGTATAAGACGCTGTCGGCGCTTGACGGTATCAAGGGACTTGAGATGGCTCTTACGGAAAATCCCGATCTTATACTTCTTGACGTTATGCTGCCCGGTCTTGACGGCTGGGAGGTCTGCAAAAAAATTCGTGAAAGCTCACAGGTGCCTATAATAATGCTTACGGCGCGTGAGGACGAGATCGATAAAATTCTCGGCTTGGAGCTTGGCGCAGACGATTATATAACCAAGCCGTACTCGATGCGTGAGCTTGCGGCAAGAGTGAAGGCAAATCTGAGAAGAAGTGCCGCCGTGCCGCCCGTTCCCGACACAAAGCAGGAAAATCAGGATACGATCATTTCCGGCGACCTGTCGATCAACGTCGAACGGTACGAGGTTTCAAAGAACGGCACCGTCATCGACATAACGCTTCGAGAATTTGAGCTGCTTCGTTTCCTCGCCATGCAGCCCGACAAGATCTTCTCTCGTGAGAAGCTGCTTGAAAACGTATGGGGTTACGAGTACTACGGCGACGTGCGCACGGTTGACGTTACGGTCAGACGTTTGAGAGAAAAAATCGAGGACGATCCGAGTATGCCGAAGTATATAATAACCAAAAGAGGCGTAGGATATTACTTTAATAAATAATAAGCGACTGCAAAAAACACCCGAAACATATATTGTTTTGGGTGTTTTGGAGTATTTATGACAGAAAGGATTTTTATTTTATGTTTAAAAGTATAAGATGGAAAATTATCTCTATGTTCGCGCTTCTTGTACTCGCCGCGGATCTCTTGATCGGCGGTTTCAATCTTATAGGAGTATCAAGCCACTATCACAGAGAATTTTCCGACAGTATTGACGCGGTGTTTACGGAGGATATTAAAAATGACCTTCTCGCCGCGGCGAACGAGCTTACCTTCCCCGCTGCTGCGGAGGACGGCGCGTCTACCGTTATCGAGGAGTCGTCGGCGAACAATATCGCCATGATAAACGATATTTTGTCGTCACATTCCGGTTCGCTCGGTATTACGGCATCGAGGTTTTACTGTATACTCGACGGTAAAGACGCTTCGGTGCTCATGTCCTCCGACGGAACGACGAGCATTGATAAAACCGCGTCAGTGGAGCTGTCGCTCACAGGAACGGAAGCGAAAGAAACCGGTATCAACAAAAGCTATATGGACTACGCGTTCCCACTCAAGAACGGCGATGCGGTGAAATATATAGTGTATATAAAGGATAACTGCCGTCAGCTTCAGTCGGTCACACGGACGCTTATTAACATACTTTTAATATCGCTCCTTTTCTCGCTTATCGTTTCGCTCGTGTTCGGCACGATCATATCAAAGTCTATCACGGTGCCGATACATCAGCTGTCGGTGCAGGCGCGAAAGCTTGCGGACGGCGACATGACATCGCTTCAAAAATCGGATTCACGCGACGAGCTCGGCACCTTGCGCAACTCCCTCATCGACCTTGCAAAGACGCGTAAAATATCGTCCGAACAAGCTATGGGTGAAAAAATCAAGGTTGAAACGATATTGCAGAACATGAACGACGGAATACTCGCGTTTGACATGAAGGGTAACCTTATTCACTATAACCGTGAGGCGAAAAAGCTCCTTAAACGCCGTTATTTCGACGATATTAAGTTTGACAGGTTCTTTAAAGAGATAAATGCGAACATAACGCTCGGAGATTTACTGTACATGCAGCCCGACGGCAGCGTGGAGCGTGAGATAAAGCTGTCAAACCAGTACCTGCACTTTAATTTCGCGACGTTTAAGGTGGACAATAAGGTCGGCGGTATTATCGTGATCATACACGACATTACAAAACAGGAAAAGCTTGAGCAGTCGCGCCGCGACTTCGTCGCAAATGTGTCGCACGAACTTCGCACGCCGCTTACGACGATAAAGTCGTATTCCGAAACGCTTGCCGATATGCCGGACGTGGACAGGGAGCTTCAGGTGCGTTTCCTCGACGTGATCGCGTCGGAGTCGGACAGAATGGCAAGAATTATAAGCGACCTTCTGACGCTCTCGGAGCTTGACGAAAATCAGACGTATATAAAGGCTCCCGAACAGATAGACGTGCGCAAAATGCTTGAGTCCATAGTGGAGCGTATGAGCCTTACAGCCAAGAAGAAAAATCAGACTCTCACCTACCGTCCTACTAACGAGGTACCGATAATTACCGGTGACTACGACGTGCTCGAGCGCGCGATAATAAACGTTGTCAGCAACGCCCTCAAGTACACGAGCGAAGGCGGAAGCATACAGGTATATTCAAGCAAGGTGTACAATGATATATGTATTAAGGTCGTCGATAACGGTATAGGTATTCAGGAGGACAAACTGCCGCACATATTCGACAGGTTCTACCGCGTCGATAAAGCGCGTTCGCGCGATACCGGCGGTACGGGACTCGGTCTTGCGATCGCAAAGCAGTCGCTGGAATCGAGCTTCGGCGGCAAAATCAAGATTTCAAGCGAGTTCCACAAGGGTACGGAGGTTACAATAACAATTCCGTGCAAGTAAAATATAAAACAGCAAGAGAGCGTATCATTTGATACGCTCTCTTAATTTTTATTTTGGTATGATTTTTATAAGTTTACGGTCTGAGTCCGAGTCCGCCCTCAAGCGTGATCGTTTCACCGGTCATGTACTTAAAGTCGGGAGAAGCGAGCTGTACGCATACGCGTCCTATCTCCTTTTCCGCGTCGCCGAAATGTCCCATGGGCGGCATCTGCACGTTTTGCTTGAACGCGTCGGGATAGTCGTTTTCAAACTTTTCAAGCTGCGCCGTCCATGCGAGTGGGCAAACGATATTGACGTTGATTCCGTCTTTTCCCCATTCCGTCGCGGCAACGCGCGTAAGACCGCGTATTCCCTCTTTCGCGGCGGCGTATGAGCACTGTCCGTAATTTCCGAAAAGTCCAGCGCCCGACGCGAAGTTGATTACCGAGCCCTTTGACTTTGCAAGATACGGATAGCACGCTTTCATGTAGTAAAATGTCGAATAAAGTCCGGAATACAGGGCGAGGTTAAACTGCTCCGTCGTATGCTCCGCAAGTGTAACGCCCGACGCCGATGCCTGCGCGTTGTTTATGAGCACGTCTATACCGCCGAACGCGTCGACCGCCTGCTTCACAACGTTATTCGCGACCGCCTCATTGTCCGCGTCCGCGTTTATGTCGGCGGCTACCGGCAGTACCTTTATGCCGTACAGTCTTTCAAGCTCCTCCTTCGCGTCTGTGAGCTTTTTAACATTACGTCCCGTTATAACGATGTTCGCGCCTTCCTTCGCGTATGCCGTCGCGATTCCGTAGCCTATGGCTCCGCATCCGCCGCTTTGAAGCACCGCGCGTCCCGCGCCCGTTATAATAGCCGTTTTACCTTTAAGAAAACTCATGTTGTATTCCTCCTTTATTTTATTTTTATCAATTTTGTTACTTTTATTCCGCCGTATGGCGTGAAAACCTAATTACCCGTGCTGCCGAAGCCGCCGTTACGGGCGGCGTCGGCGTCGTCGTCAAAGGTGATCCCGTATTCCACGAATATTCCCTGACAAAATCCCGCGCCCTTATTCAGCGATACAGTTTTGTCCTCGTGGGTGTCGTTCGTAATTTTGCAGAATATGTGCCCTTCGTTGTCGCTTTGATAATAGTCGCTGTCGATTATACCGACGGTGTTGTTCATCTGAACGCGGAATTTAAAGCCCAAGCCGCTTCTCGGGTATATTTTAAGCACCCAGCCGTCGTTTATTTTTACGCGTATTCCCGTCGGTATCTTTATGCTTTCGCCCGCTTTAAGCTCAAACGGCATCGGAGCGTAAAAATCGTAGCCGGCGCTGCCCGCCGTGGCGCGTTTGGGCAGCTTTATATCATTGTATATCTCCTCCACACCGTCAGCGGTGTAAAAGGTGTCCTGCCAGTCCTTTTTAAATTGCTCGAAGCTGACCTTTTCAAATTGCGCTATTCTTTGCATATTATTCTCCTTTATTTCATCGCGAGCACGGTCTTCCCTATCTCAAGGCTTTTCTTTACGTCTATTACCTTTTGATTGGTGCTGCCGCGCCACGGTATTGTGTTGTCTTTGTCTTTTTCGATAAAGCGCCCGTCTACCAATACGTCTACGTGCTTCATAAACGGTAGATCCTTTACGTCCTGCCATTCGTAGCCGCTGTATACCCATATGGTCTTGTCGGGGTAGCTGCGGACGATTTCTTCTATTAAACTGCCCGTGTCGGCGCGGTTTTTTGTGTGAAGCGGATCGCCGCCACTCAATGTTATGCCGGAAATATAGTCTTTGTCAAGCTCGGCAAATAGTTCCTTTTTTGCGCTGTCGTCAAAGTCTATGCCGCCGTCAATATCCCATGTGACGGGGTTCTGACAGCCCTTGCATCTGTGCTCGCAGCCCGCCACCCACAAAACAACTCTGAGCCCGTCGCCGTTGAGCATATCGTCCTTTGTTATATTGTGATAACGCATTACATACTTTTCCTTTCCGCGATTTCAGCCATTTTGGCGCTGTTTAAACGCGTGTCGCCCTTGACGCGCGAGTATGACAGGTAGCCGTTCATTCTGTCGATCTTGGTAAGGTTTCTGCTGCCGCACTTGGGGCATACATCCATTTCAAGCTCCTCGTGACCGCAGTCGTCGCAGTAAGCGAGGGAAAGGTTTACGCCCTCGTAGAAGCCCATGTACATGGCGCGTCTTACAAGCGTGCGTATGGCTTCCTTGTTGTAGCTTATCGGGTATTTCACGTACTGTATCTTTCCGCCGTTTGAAAGCTCCCAAAAACGTTTCTCGAGGTCTTGCTTCTGTATGGGAGTGATGTCCTCGGTGACGTGGCAGTGGAAGCTGTTTGAAACGTACTCTCTGTCAGATACGTTTTCGATAACGCCGTACTTTTTCCTAAACTGCGTGACTTGAAGTCCGCAAAGCGACTCCGCGGGTGTGCCGTAAATCGCGTAAAGTCTGCCGTCCTCTTTTTTGAAACGCGCTATTTCCTCGTTTATGTGTTCCAGTGTCTTTATGGCGAACTCGCCGTCCTGCACGAGTGAGCGCTTGTTGTAAAGCTGCTGGAGCTCGTTTAACGCCGTAATTCCGAACGACGCAGTCGCGCTCTTTAAAAGCGGCTTGATTTTATCGTGTATGCCAAGGTGCCCGCCGTAGAAGCCGCCTTCACAGTAAGCAAGCGGATTGGTGGACGCGCGCATCTCGCCGAGGTAATCGTATGTGCGCAGGTGAAGCTGTCTTATGAGGTTTAAGTAGTAATCAAGTACCTCAAAGAAGGGTTTGTTCTCCTGCTGCGACTTAGCCAAAATCATCGGAAGGTGCAGCGATACCGCGCCTATGTTAAATCTGCCGACAAATACGGGTGTGTCCTCGTCGTCCGCCGGCTCTATTCCGCCTCGTTCGTACCACGGTGACAAAAACGCGCGGCAGCCCATCGGTGAAATTATTTTGCCGTACTTTTTGTACATTGACGGCACGTAACCCTCGCCCGTAAGGCTCAGCCAGTCGGGGTACATCGTCTTTGAGGAGCAGTCTATGCCCGCTTCAAACACGTCCTCAAGCGGTTTGCCGTCGCCGTGAAGCTCCTCGTCGTACAGGAATACGATCTTTGGGAACAGAACGGGCTTTTTGTGTCCTTTTTTGCCCTGTCCGTTCTTTCTCACTTTGAGCATCGCTATGGATGCCATCTTTGCGAACTTGCCCGTGCCGGTGCCTATAGTAACCGTTATAAACGGGTAGTCGCCGCGGCTCGAGGACACGGAGTTAAACTTGTACTCCCAGCCCTGAAAGCCCTGCTCAAAGTCACGCTGAATGTCCGCCATAGCCGTTTCTTCGGCTTTTTCGGCTGTAAGTCCGAGTTTCTTGTACTTATCCATGTAAAATTTGTAGGACTTTTCCGCGTAAGGCTCCAAAATAAGGTCGGCTGACGGTACGGTAAAACCGCCGTACTGCTGACTTGCCGCCGAAAGCACAATGTCGCCTATAACGTCAAACGCCACGTCGAGCGTCTTTGGCTCGTTATACCACAAATTACCCATTTCAAAGCCGCCCTTTAAGACGTTTTCCACGTCAAAAAGACAGCAGTTCATCGTATCGCGGCGGGCGGACATATCGTGAATGTATATGTAGCCGTCACGGCAAGCCTGCAGTTCCTCGGTCGTAAGGAAAAATTTCTTGTAAAGCTCCTTGTTGAGCTGATTGAATATAAGGCTGCGCTTGGTCGATACGAGCGCAGAGTCGGTATTTGAATTTTCCTTGTCGCCGATGTACATTATTGACTGGCTCTTTTTGTAAACCTCGTCGAGCATCTGTACGAAGTCCTGTTTATAGTTGCGATAGTCGCGGTAGCTTTTCGCCACCTTCGGGTTCACTCTCTCGAGCGCGCCCTCAACTATGTTGTGCATTTCGGAAATTTGTATTTCCTCCTTGCCCATTTTCCTCGCTTCGTCCTCGACAAATTTACATATAAATTTAAGTTCATCATCGGTGAATTTAACGAGTGCGCGGAAAGCGGACTTGTTTACCGCCACAACCACTTTTTGAACGTTAAAATCTTCCTTTGTATTATCCTTTTTAACTACTTTCATAAGTTCCTTCACACCCCTCATAAATTATGATTTTTATGTAAACCACAATATCTTGTGCTTATTACGCTCATTTTTTATTATAACACCCAATATCTGTTTTTACAATTACAGTCTTATTATCTGTTTTTTACAACCGTGTTACAGTTTTATTTCTCTTTTACCCCATTTTTTATTCCTTTAAACAAATTTTACATGGGTAACATATCGCATTTTGCGGATAATATAGACTATAACTTATTGGAGGCGGCTTATGAAATTACTTATTAAATCTGTTTATCTTTTTATTTTCGGCGCGTATGTGGAATTTTCAAAGAAAAGATTTGACGCGCTTATGGATAAATGTATAAAAAGCGGCGGGGATATTTCATCGCCGTCCCTTACCAAGCGTTCCAACCGCTGCTACTTGCTTTACGAGCGTTTTCTCGCCCGCGAAAGAGATTTGCGCTTTGAAATGTCGCGTCAAAGGGCGCGAATTTGATCGCCGAAAGCGGTAAAATAACGTTTAATTGTGCAAATTAATTAAAATGCGGCGTAAAAAATCGTGCATATTTTTTTGTGTACTCCTTGATTTTATCGTGCGAAAGTGGTATTATATAGATATGTATATTTATAATACAGCAACGAGAGCTTTAAACACTCTTAAAGACAAATAAATCAAGAGGAGGAATTTTTCCGATGGCAAGAAAAATGAAAACCATGGATGGTAACAATGCCGCGGCATACGCTTCATACGCGTTTACCGATGTTGCTGCCATCTACCCCATCACACCATCATCAACCATGGCAGAAGTAACCGATAAGTGGTCTGCCGCCGGTCAGAAAAACATTTTCGGACGCACGGTAAAGGTTGTTGAGATGCAGTCAGAAGCGGGCGCTGCCGGCGCAGTTCACGGCTCACTTACAGCGGGCGCGCTCACAACAACGTATACCGCGTCACAAGGTCTTTTGCTGATGATACCGAACATGTACAAGATTGCCGGCGAGCAGCTTCCGTGCGTATTCAACGTATCGGCAAGAGCGCTTGCGTCGCACGCGCTTTCGATCTTCGGCGACCATCAGGACGTTATGGCGTGCCGTCAGACAGGCTTCGCTATGCTCGCGTCCACCAACCCGCAGGAGGCAATGGATCTCGGAGCTATCGCTCACCTTTCGACGATCAAGGCGAGAATACCGTTCCTGCACTTCTTCGACGGTTTCAGAACGTCGCACGAGTATCAAAAGGTTGCTTGCTGGGACTATGAGGACCTTGCGGAGATGCTGGATTGGGACGCGCTTAACGATTTCAGACGCAGATCTCTTAACCCCGAGCATCCGGCTCAGAGAGGTACGGCGCAAAACGGCGACGTATTCTTCCAGGCAAGAGAAGCGTGCAACAAGACGTATGACGCTGTACCCGACATTGTTGAGGAGTACATGAACAAGGTCAACGCTAAAATCGGTACCGATTATAAGCTCTTTAACTATTACGGCGCACCCGACGCGGAGCAGGTCATCGTTGCTATGGGCAGCGTATGCGACACTATCGAGGAAACCGTTGACTACCTCAACAAGAACGGTCAGAAGGTCGGTCTTGTAAAGGTAAGACTGTACAGACCGTTCTCGGCTAAGCACCTTATCGACGCTATCCCCGACACGGTTAAAAAGATTTCCGTACTCGACAGAACGAAGGAAGCCGGTTCGATCGGTGAACCGCTTTACCTCGACGTTGTTGCTGCTCTTCAGAACAGTAAGTTTGCCGGCGTTGACATTTACGCAGGTCGTTACGGTCTTGGTTCAAAGGACACGACTCCCGCGTGCATCATCGCGGTATACAAGAACACGGAAAAGAGAAGATTTACTGTCGGCATAAACGACGACCTTACAAACCTCTCACTGCCGCTTGACGAGAACCCCGACACAACGCCTGAGGGTATCACAAGCTGTAAGTTCTGGGGACTTGGCGCGGACGGTACGGTTGGCGCTAACAAGAACTCGGTTAAAATCATAGGCGACCACACGGATATGAACGTGCAGGCGTATTTCGACTACGACTCAAAGAAGTCGGGCGGTCTTACGTGCTCGCACCTCCGTTTCGGCAATCCGAAGATCACGTCTACATACCTTATCAACAAGGCTGACTTCGTGGCTTGTCACAAGGCTTCGTACATCAGACAGTATGATATGGTATCGGATATTAAGCCGGGCGGTGTATTCCTCTTAAACTGCTCTTGGAACGCGGACGAGCTTGAAACTCACCTTCCGGGTCAGGTCAAGAAGTATATCGCCGACAATAATATTCAGTTCTACACGATAGACGGCGTTAAGATAGGTAAGGAGATCGGTCTTGGTAACAGAATCAACACCGTTCTTCAGTCGGCGTTCTTCAAGCTGTCGGGTATTCTCCCCGAGGCTGACGCTATTCAGTACATGAAGGACGCGGCTACGGCTTCGTACTCAAAGAAGGGCGACGCTATCGTTAAGATGAACCACGACGCTATCGACGCGGGCGCTCAGCAGGTCGTTAAGGTTGACGTTCCCGAAAGCTGGAAGAACGCGGAGCCTGAGGATCTGTCGGTTAAGCACGAGGGCGAGGGCAAGCTCATTGACTTCGTAAATGACATCCTTGTTCCGATAAATCAGTTCAAAGGCGCAAGCCTTCCCGTTTCGGCGTTTGAGCCTTATCAGACGGGTGAAGTTCCCCTCGGTTCTTCGGCGTTTGAAAAGAGAGGTATCGCTATCGACGTTCCCGTATGGAACAACGAAACGTGTATCCAGTGCGGCAACTGCTCATACGTATGTCCTCACGCTTGTATCCGTCCGGTAGTTCTTACCAAGGACGAGCTTGACAACGCTCCCGAGGGTATCAAGTATCAGAACGCTATGCAGCTTGACGGTCTTTACTACGCGATGGCTATTTCGGTACTCGACTGTACCGGCTGCGGAAGCTGTGCTAACGTATGTCCCGTAAACAATGCGGGTAAGAAGGATCCGGCTCTCGTTATGAAGTCACTTGACGACAATCTTGACGAGCAGAAGGGTTATGACTACCTCGTAACTCTCGCCGAGAAGCAGGAGGTTCTTGACAAGTTCAAGGCTTCGACGGTTAAGGGCAGTCAGTTCAGAATGCCTTACCTCGAGTTCTCCGGTGCTTGCGCGGGCTGCGGCGAAACTCCTTACGCAAAGCTCGTAACACAGCTTTTCGGTGAAAGAATGTATATCGCAAACGCAACGGGCTGTTCGTCGATTTGGGGCGGCAGCGCTCCGTCAACGCCGTATACGGCAAACAGTGAAGGTCACGGTCCCGCATGGGCTAACTCGCTGTTTGAGGATAACGCCGAGTACGGATTGGGTATGTTCATCGCTCAGGATACTTTGAGAAAGGCTAACATTGCAAGACTTGAGAAGATCGCGGCTGAAAACGCTTCGGTTAAGCCGGCGGTCGATAAGTTCCTTGAAACGAAGGACGACGGTGAGGCTAACAAGGTTGCTACAGAGGAGCTTTTGAAGGCTATTGCCAACATCAACAGTGAGGACGCTAAGAACGTTATCGCGGACAAAGAGTATCTTGCTAAAAAGTCATGCTGGATATTCGGCGGTGACGGCTGGGCTTACGACATCGGCTTCGGCGGTCTTGACCACGCTATCGCTTCGGGTGAGGATGTAAACATTCTCGTATTCGATACGGAGGTTTACTCGAACACGGGCGGTCAGTCGTCAAAGGCTACACCGACAGGTGCTATCGCGCAGTTTGCGGCAGCCGGTAAGGAAGTTAAGAAGAAGGATCTTGCAGCAATTGCTATGAGCTACGGCTACGTATACGTTGCGCAGGTAGCGCAGGGTGCGGATCAGAACCAACTGCTTAAGGCTCTTATCGAGGCTGAAAGCTATCACGGTCCGTCGCTCGTGATTGCTTACGCTCCGTGTATCAATCACGGTATCAAGGGCGGCATGAGCATCGCTCAGACCGAGGAGAAGAAGGCTGTACAGGCAGGTTACTGGCATCTGTTCAGATATGATCCCAGACTTGCTATGGAAGGCAAGAATCCGTTCCAGCTCGACTCCAAGGCTCCGACAATGGAATATGAGGACTTTATTATGGGTGAGGTTCGTTACAACTCGCTCGCTCGTTCCAACCCCGAAAGAGCTAAGGAATTGTTTGCAAAGGCTAAGAAGAACGCGGAAGAAAAGTACGCGCATCTCGTTGAATTGGCTAAATAACAGTAAGCATAAAATTAAGACACCGCACTTTATGTGCGGTGTCTTTTTTGTAAAAAAATGCACAGCAAAGCTGTGCATGATCTCAGTCGAGCTTTAATACCGACATAAACGCCTCCTGCGGCACCTCTACGCTGCCGACCTGACGCATACGCTTCTTGCCTTCCTTCTGCTTTTCGAGCAGCTTCTTTTTACGCGTTATGTCGCCGCCGTAGCACTTAGCGAGCACGTCCTTACGCATTGCCCTGACCGTTTCGCGTGCTATTATTTTTGAACCTATCGCGGCTTGTATCGGCACCTCAAAAAGCTGACGCGGAATAGCCTCTTTAAGCTTCTCCGCCATACGTCTGCCGCGCGCGTACGCGCTGTCCTTATGGACTATAAACGACAGAGCGTCGACCATTTCTCCGTTAAGGAGAATATCGAGCTTTACAAGGCTTGAACGGTTATAGCCGCACAGCTCGTAGTCAAACGACGCGTAGCCTTTGGTTCGCGATTTTAGCGCGTCGAAAAAGTCGTATATGATCTCGTTAAGCGGCAGCTCGTAAAATATCTCTGCGCGGCTCTCGTCCATGTACGTCATGTCCTTATATATGCCGCGGCGTTCCTGACAAAGCTCCATAACGTTGCCGACATAGTCCTTCGGTGCCATTATGCTCGCCTTGACCATAGGCTCCTCCATGTAGTCTATCTCCGAGCCGTCGGGCAAATTCGCGGGATTGTCCACCCATATCATGTCGCCGTTCGTCTTATATACCTTATAAATAACGCTCGGCGCGGTGGTTACAAGGTCAAGGTTGTACTCCCTTTCCAAACGTTCCTGTATTATCTCCATGTGCAAAAGTCCCAAAAATCCGCAGCGGAAACCAAATCCGAGCGCTATGGACGTTTCAGGCTCAAACATAAGCGCCGCATCGTTAAGCTGCAATTTAGACAGAGCGTCCTTAAGATCCTCGTACTGTGCTCCGTCCGCAGGGTAAATACCGCAGTAAACCATCGGATTTACCTTTTTATAACCGGGCAGCGGCTCTTTCGCCGCGTTTTTAACCGTCGTCACCGTATCACCCACGCGCGTGTCCTGAATATTCTTTATGCTCGCGGCTATATATCCGACGTCGCCCGCCGACAAGGTACCGGTAGGAATAAGTCCCGACGGGTGCATATAACCGACCTCGACCACGTCAAACTGCGCGCCGGTAGCCATCATCTTTATCCTGTCGCCGACCTTTACGCTGCCCTCCTTTATTCTCACATACACGATTACGCCCTTGTAGCTGTCGTAATAGCTGTCGAAAATCAGAGCCTTAAGCGGCGCGTTTACGTCACCTGTCGGCGCGGGTATTTTTTCAACGATCTCCTCAAGTACAGCCTCAACGTTCAGTCCCGTTTTCGCGGATACGCGCGGCGCGTCCTCGGCAGGTATGCCGATCACATCCTCGATCTCGCGTATAACCACGTCGGGCTGCGCCGACGGAAGATCGATTTTGTTTATGACCGGCACGACTTCAAGGTCATGGTCGATCGCGAGATACGTGTTGGCGAGCGTCTGCGCCTCTATTCCCTGCGACGCATCAACAATAAGTATCGCGCCCTCGCACGCGGCAAGCGAACGCGATACCTCGTAGTTAAAGTCTACGTGTCCCGGTGTGTCTATAAGGTTTAACGTGTATATATCGCCGTCGTCACGCTTGTATTTAAGCGTTACGGCGTGCGCCTTTATCGTAATACCGCGTTCACGCTCAAGATCCATATTATCAAGAAGCTGTTCCTCCATATCGCGCTCACTGACCTCACCCGTAAGCTCCAAAAGCCTGTCGGCAAGTGTGGACTTACCGTGGTCTATATGTGCTATTATGCAAAAATTTCTTATCTTTTCCTGTCTTGCGTCTGACATTGTTTTCTCTCCTAATTTATCCGAAATTTATCCGTTACGTATATTCTACCACATTTTCACCCGCTGTGCAACGGTTATTTTGCCGTAAGCACCGCCGCTATCGCCCTTGCGACGCACCGCCCGCCCTCGGTCGCCTCCGCGAGCGTGTTCCCGTTACTGCCAACCTCCAAAATAAGACTTCCCATAGTCATATGCTCGTTAAAGCGCTCGGTGCGTAAATTTACGGGACGCATAAGTCCAGGGTACATTATTTCGGCGGCATTTTGTATATGTGCGGCGAATTTAAGATTCTCACGCCAATTATCGTGCCACAGTCCCATACTGTCCGTACCCGCCACTATCATTACCTGCGCCGTCGCTATACCGTTTTGCTCGCACGCCACGCGCAGCTTCGAGCCGTCGGGGTATATGAATGCGTCACGGTGAACGTCCAAAACGATCTTTATCGACTGATTGCTCTTAAGCTGATTTTCTATCGTGCCAAGCGCCCTCGTGTACGCGCCCTGATATGACGGGTAATCGTGGTACGTCGTGTCATGCACTGTTTTTATGCCGTTTTCCTCAAGCACGGCGCATATCGCGTTACCTACCGCTATAACGTTACGCGTTTCGTCGGTATTGCGCTCCGTTTCACCACTCATTTGGTCGCCATCGTAACATTCGGTCGTGTGCGTATGTACGACGAGCACCTGCGGTTCGTCCGTATTCGTATCGAACGACAGTTCCTCCGCGCACATCGCGTCCAAATCGACGCTGTACTCTGTGGCGTTGTTTATATCAAGTCCGACAGACGACTCGATCTGCGCCTTACTTGGAAGCGGCACTTCGGCGCTCACTGCCTCCCCTGCACCGTTTGTTTCACCGCTTTCACCTGTTTCACTCTCTTCTTCCGCACTTCCACCCGCGAGATCGGTATCGGTTGTCCCATCAAAGACCGCGGAGTATTCACTTATGATCGTTTCCGGCTCCTCTACGTCAAAGCCGACTATTTTATTTATTATACCCTTTATGTCGAAGCTTTTTTCACTGTTATCGGGAAGCGCTTCGGATAAAATTTCCTCGTAAACGCCGCTATCCTCGTTAAAAACGCTCACGCACCGCTTAGACATAACTATTCCCGTCGTGAGCAGACACGCGGCGCATACGAATACCGTCATACATAAAACTATCCTTTTCCTTGTAAGCACTATTGTTTTAAATTTCATGATTTTGTCCCCTTTTATCCGCGCTATATAATTAATACGCGCCAATTTGGAGAAAAATTATAAATATGTGAAAAAAAATTAAAAAAATGCTTGCTTTTTTTTATACATTGTGGTATAATTTTGTAGTTATTACGGATAGTCCTCTGCCTCGGTCGGCACGAATGTCCCGGATTATAAGGAGGAATTAATGATGAATTCACAGGAAATCATTAACGCTTTGACAAAAGACCAAATCAGAACTGATTTACCGGAGCTTGTTGTAGGTAACAACGTTAAGGTTTATCAGAAAATCGTCGAGGGTTCACGTACAAGAACTCAGATGTTTGAAGGTACCATTATTAAGGTACAGGGCGGCGGTATCGCAAAGACCTTTACCGTAAGACGTATTTCTTACGGCGTCGGCGTGGAAAAGACATGGCCCGTAAACTCACCTAACATTGAAAAGATCGAAGTTTCAAGAAAAGGTAAGGTTAGACGTGCCAGACTTTATTATCTGCGTGACAGAGTCGGTAAAGCGGCGAAGGTTAAGGAAAGAATTTAATTTCCTCGCGCATATGAAAGGGACATCCGTTGTCCCTTTTTTTTCACCGGCAAATGAAAATTCATATTTTATTTACCTTTTATTAACCGCACATTCATATATGTGGGTTATAATTTATTTCATAATTACTTAGTCTGGAGGGAATTATTGTGAGTGAAGAAGAGAAAGTAACCGAAGCGTCAAAAGCAGCGGAAGAAAAGCCTGCTAAAAACAGCGTGGCAAAAGAAATATGGGAATGGGTGTATACCCTCGCGATAGCGATCATAATCGCTCTGCTCATAAAGGGTTTTATTTTTGATATTGTGCGCGTGGACGGTTCGAGTATGTTCCCCACCCTTGTGGATAACGACCGACTTATAGTCACAAAACTCGGCTATAAGCCGCAGCAGGGCGATATTATAATCCTTGACAGCAACTACAAGGACAGAGAGGAATATTTTGATGACCTTGCAAAGTCGGAGGATAAGGACGAGCTTTCGTACTTCAGTAAGCTTATCGAGTCAAGAAGTATGCCTGCGAACCTTAAGAAAAAATACTACGTGAAGCGTATAATCGCGATGCCCGGTCAGACGGTGGATCTCGTTGACGGCAAGGTATACGTTGACGGCACGCTGCTCGACGAGCCGTATTATGACGGCGTTACAAGCTCCATAGATCCGACTGTGGAATATCCCATCACGGTTGACGAGGATAATGTGTTCGTAATGGGCGATAACAGAAATCACAGTAAGGACAGCCGTTCGTCGGAGCTTGGTCAGGTACCGTATGACGCTATACTCGGCAAGTCGCAGGTACGTATATGGCCCCTGACCGATATCGGACGCACAAAGTAAGAGGTATGTATGCAAAATTTGGATAATTTACAGTGGTACCCCGGGCATATGGCGAAAACACGCCGTCTTATAGAGGATAACCTGAAGCTTATAGACGTGGTGGTTGAAATACTGGACGCGCGTATACCGTTTTCGGGACGCAACCCCAACTTCGACGATATAATCAAAAGCAAGCCGCGTCTGCTCGTGCTCAATAAATCCGATTTGGCGGATAAAAGCAGAACGTCCCAATGGATCTCATGGTACGCAAAGCGTGGACTTAAGGTGATTCCCATAAGCTGTGCCACGGGCGCGGGTATCGCCGCCGTGCTCAGTGAGGCGCGTTCTCTCGTTCAGGATAAGATAGACCGTGAGAAGGAAAAAGGCAGAAACCGCACTCTTAAAATTATGATGGTTGGCATCCCGAACGTCGGTAAGTCAAGTCTTATAAACCGCCTTATCGGTAAAGCAAGCACAAAAACCGGCGACCGTCCGGGCGTAACGCGCGGCAAACAGTGGCTTCGTATAAAAGGCGGAGCAGAGTTGTTGGATACGCCGGGTATACTACCGCCCAAGTTTGATGACCAATCGGTCGCGCTGCGTCTTGCGTATACGGGCGCGATAAAGGACGAGATAATAAATACGGAGCTTCTTGCGTATTCGCTGTGCGATTATCTGCGTGACAACTACCCTTCGGAGCTTTGCGCGCGCTACAAGCTTGACAGCGTAGACGGTCTTGAAGGTTACGAAATACTTGAAAATATCGGTAAAAAACGCGGGTTTGTGATCTCGGGCGGCGAAACGGACACGGAGCGTGCCGCGAATATGCTGCTCGACGAGCTTAGAAGCGCGAAAATCGGTAATATAACCCTTGAGGTGCCTCAGGAAAATGAGTAAAAAAATACCCGAAGCAAATCGCTTCGGATATTTTTTGATTAAATTTCAAATTATTTAACGATGAACTTATCAAGCTCCGCGATGAACTTATCGCAATCATCAGAATGTACCTCAACCTTAATAGGCTTAGAAAGATCCAAACTGAAGATACCCATGATAGACTTAGCATCAACAACATACCTACCTGATGTCAGATCCACGTCGAAATCATACTTGCTTACGATATTCACGAAGTCTTTTACGTCGTTAATAGAGCCGAGCAGCAAATCAAATGTTTTCATAAAAAATATTCCTCCTTATTCGTGCGTGTAGCCTATTTATTTGTAATCTCTTACAAATACTATAATACAACTTTTTCTTCAATTAGTCAATAGGTATTGCGTTTTAATTCAAAATTTTATATAATAATGCTAATGTTGCCATTTGTTTTATCGGCTTTTGTGGTTAAACTGATAAATAAGAAAGGATTTTATATGAAAAAAGTAGCTTTATATACACTGGGCTGTAAGGTCAATCAATACGAAACCGAGGCTATGGCGGAGCTTTTTTGCGCTGCAGGCTATGAAACAGTCGATTTTACGGAAAAAGCGGACGTGTACGTCATAAATACGTGCTCCGTCACCAATATGAGCGACCGCAAGTCGCGTCAGATCATACGACGCGCAAAAAAGAGCAATCCCGACGCCGTAATAGCCGTGACCGGCTGCTACGCGCAGACCGCGCCCGACGACGTGCTCTCGATTGACGGCGTTAATATCGTCATAGGCACAAAGGACAGAAAGAATATAGTAACGCTCGTGGAAAATCTTGACGCGTCCTCAAGCGTCAATCATGTGTCAGATATTATGTCGAACCACGAGTTTGAGGAACTGCAAATAAAAAAGTATTCAAACAGAACACGCGCTTTTATAAAAATACAAGAGGGCTGTAATCAATTCTGCTCTTACTGCGTCATTCCCTACGCGCGCGGTCCCGTAAGAAGCAGACCTATGGACGAGGTAATAGAAGAAATCAAGGATTTGGCGTCGAACGGATTTAAGGAGATCATTCTCGTCGGCATACACGTGGCGTCATACGGCGCGGACCTCGAAAACGCGTCCCTTGAGGCGCTTATAACGGCGGCGGACGGCGTAGACGGCATTGAACGTATACGTCTTTCCTCGATAGAGCCTATGACGCTTAACGCGGCGTTTATAGACAAAATCCAAACGTCAAAAAAGCTCTGCCATCACTTCCATATATCGCTTCAGTCCGGCTGTGACGCGACGCTTAAGCGTATGAACAGGAAGTACACGGCAAAGGGCTTTAAAAGTATCGTGGACGGTATTCGTGACGCTTTTTCGGACGCGGCGATCACTACCGACATAATGGTTGGATTCCCCGGAGAAACGGAAGAGGAATTTAACGAAACGGTCAATTTTGTACGGGAAGTATCGTTCGCGGACGCGCATATATTCCGTTACTCGCGTCGGCGCGGCACTCCCGCCGCCAAGCGTCCCGACCAAATACCGCCCGAAATCAAAGAAAAACGCAGTAAAATCATAACCGCCGAAACGGAAAAGTCAAGAGATGAGTTTATAGAAAAATTTATCGGTAAAACTATGCGGGTACTGTTCGAGCAGCGCGCGAAAGACGGTCTTTTCGAGGGTAAGACCGATAACTACATAACGGTGCGCGTACAGTCTGAGAGCGATCTTAACGACACATTCGCTGATGTTTTGCTTGAAAGTCACAAAAACGGCGTTGTGTTCGGTAAAATTGTGTAGTAAAAAAACGGTACCTCACGGTACCGTTTTTCGTTTAACCCATCATCTGAAGCGCGTCCTGAAGCCACCATTCACCGATGTCGAGAGCTTTGTAGAGGTTATCTCTCTCACCCTTTCGGTATATCTGACCTTTGCCGAACTCGCCGGTATTGTCCATTACCTGAACCTTTATCTTTGTTGACGATTTAATACCTCTATTGTCTTTTGTTTCTACTATATCAAGCGCAAGAATACATTTATCGTCAAGATTACCGTAGTAGATCCTGTCACCGCACTTTATAAGCGGCTTGCCCTTGTACGTTAAGAGCTTCTTTTTTTTAGGCGCTGCCATATTTATTCTCCTTCCGAATAGGTTAAAAATTGTTAACTCTACGGTTATTATAGCATAAAAGAAAGCAAAAAGCAACTTTAATTTGATTTTTTTACTCCTTTTCGTACATAAATTCATCTAATTTTTCACTTAATTCAAACTTTTTCATGCCCGCGATATATCCAATCAGCGTCGCCGCCACCGGTAAAATAATCATCGCAGCCACGGAATACGCCGTGACCGCGCCTTCGGACATATTCATAATACCGTTATACGGGTACGTCCAGCAGTAAAACAGCGCGTTTATGATCATCGGGAACACGCCCGAAAGACCGTTCTCCACGCCGAATTTCGCCCAAACCAGCTTAAACGCCGCAAGGAACACCATATTTACGACAGCTATAAAACAGCCGAAAAGCGCGCCCTTTACCAAGCTTGGTTTTAGCGGCGTGTACGGCTTATTGTCAAGCAAAGCAAATTTTTTCGACGCGACGTACAGCATGGCAAAATTTACAAGCATAAATATTCCCGAAAGGATCTCCTTTGCGACGCTTATGTTCGTAAAGTACCAAAACGCGACAAACCCAAATACAAGCACTATTCCCGACGCGGCTGCCTGTATGAGCAGCATGTACATAAACTGATACGGTACGGTCATTTTCATTGAATCTCTCATTTTTGTTTCACACTCCGAATTATTATTTACCCGCGTCCGCGCCGGCAAGATAGCCCGACGACCACGCCCATTGCAGATTATACCCTCCGCAGTCGCCGTCAATGTCAAGCACTTCACCGACGGCGTACAAATTTTTCACTTTTTTCGATTCCATCGTATTGGGGTTAAATTCACTCGTCACAGCACCGCCCTTTGTGACCTGTGCGTTATTCCATGACATGGTGCCGGTGACGCGAAAATCCCATTTTTTGATTATATTGCACACGCGCGCGATCTCCTTTTCACTTAGCGTCACCGCATAGCGTGACAGCGGCTCAACACCTGCGCATTTTAACACCGCCTGTCCCACGCGCTTATGGAACATTCCCACAAAGAAATTGTCAAGCGTGATCTTCGGTCTTTTCGCGATACGCAAAATAAGCTTTTTACTCAGCTCATCCCTATCGTATCGGCTCATAATGTCAAGCGATATCGTCTTTGCACCGTCAAGGCGCGACGAAAGCGAAAATACAGCGGGACCGGACAGTCCGTACTCCGTAAAAAGCACCTCGCCGTACTCGCTCGCGGAGCCGAGCGTCACGTTCGCGTCAAGCTTAATACCTTTAAGCTTCTTCACGACATCCGTTTCTGTTTTTATCTGCACGAGCGACGGCTTAAGCGCCGTTATTTCGTGTCCAAAGCTTTTAAGTATATCGTGACCCACGCCCTTTGAACCGAACGCCGGAGCAGCTTTTCCGCCGGTCGCCACAATGACTTTGTCGGCGGTTTCTTCCCTGCCGTCGAACGACGTTATTAAAAAGCGCTCTCCCCTCTTTTCCACCGTCTTTACTTCAAACGGCAGCACGATTTTTATATTTTCCGTATCGTCTATCTTAAAACGCAGCACGTCCAGCACGGCGGACGCTTGGTTTGAGTACGGGTATACCTTGCCGTCCTCCTCAACGTTTACGACAACTCCAAGCTCCTCGAAAAAATCTATCGTTTCATCAACCCAAAATTTATGCTTAGCGCCAAGGATAAACTTGGGATCTTTACCGTGATAAAAACGCGTGTCGGCGTTTATGTTTGTCATGTTGCAGCGTCCGTTACCGGTGGCGAGTATCTTCCTTCCTAGCCTCTCACCGCCCTCGTAGACGGTGACGCTGTATTTACCACTTTTTGCCGCGGCTATCGCCGCCGTAAGTCCCGACGCGCCTCCGCCTATGACCGCAATACTATTCGTCATGGCTTTCACTTTCCTTTGAAGGCTCAGCGTCACCCGCGTCTGCTGCGCTGGCAGCCAATTTAGCCTCTCTCGAATGTATATATTCCGCACCGACCGCGCGCACTATCGCTATTACGGGCACGGAAATAAGCATACCTATAAAACCGAAAAGCGTGCCGCCAACAGATACCGCAAATATGATCCACAGCGGACGTATTTCGAGCGTTTGTCCCATGATTTTCGGTCCCAGCACGTTACCGTCGATCTGCTGAAGAACAAGGAGCACGACTCCCGTCCAAATACCTTTCCACAATCCACCCGTGATCAGCGTTACGCCTATAGAAATCACGCACGATATGATCGAGCCGAAGTACGGTATCATATCCATCACGCCGATAAACAGTCCCAATATAAGGGCATATCTGACATTGAGAAGCATAAGCGCCGCACTGCATATGACCGCCATTATGACGCTGCACGTCAGGCGGCTGTAGATATAGTTCGTGAATATGTCGTTTATGCGCTTCGCGTTGTTTATTATCGTATCGACCGTGGTATTTTTGAAAAACAGCCGCATGATCTTAATTATGGCACCCTGCAGACGCTCCTTATCTATAAGCATGTATATTGACGCGATTATCGCTACAAACACGTCAAAAACTCCGCTTGTGACCTCAAACACGCCCTGCGCGTACTTGCCCAAATTCGTCATGTCCACGGAGTCGAGAAGCTTCTTTATGCCCGCGTACAAGTCGATATTGTCAAGGTTAAATCTCTTGACGATTTCAAAATTCTTTATATATCTCTGGAACGCGCTTATATAATTCGGAGCGCTGTTGTACAGGTCTATGATGTTGCGGTACAGCGCCGGTATAAGCATTCTGAGTATAAATATCACCAGCACGCACGCGCCGAGATATATTACCACTATGCTTATGCCGAAAACGTGTTTTTTTATAAATTTGTTGTTCACGCGCGACAGGAGCTTTTGCAGGCTTTTTGCCGGCATATTGAGTATATACGCTATAATAAACGCAAGCAAAAACGGCTTCATGGCGCGTATGACCACACCGATATAGTAGGTTATGTTGTGAAAATTGTCAAACGTCTTATAAACCGCTATTACAGCCACGCAGAAAACGAACGCCACTATCCAGCCGTAATACTTTTCAAATCTTTTCATCTTTTACCTCGCAGCATTATATATTTGCGATATTCGCAATAAAGGGCGGAAATAGCCTTTCCGCCCTTATTTACAGGATTATTTCGCTTCGGAAACGATTACAAACAGCTTTCCGACAAAGGCTCCGTTCGATACCGTGCCTTTAACCTCTACGGTCTGACCTACCTTTACGTCCTTCATCTTCTTTGATTTACCGTCGGCGGTCACAAACGTTGTCTGCTCGTCCTTGCAGAATACGCCGACCGGAGTATCCGAGCCCGAGGGCTTAACGTTTATAAGTCCGAAAGACGTGTTAATATCCGTTACAACGCCGGTAACATCGCCAGCGGACTCCTGTGTCGAGGTCGCCACGATTCTTGTTATCGCGTCACTCTCAACCGTGAGCTTAACAATATCGCCCACTCTGAAGTCATACAGGGTACCCTCCTCGCCGTTTATAAGTATTTCCACATCGGCGGGTATCTCATACGTTACCTCCTCATTGTCAACTCTCACGATCATTGTCGAGCGCGGTGAGGCTATTGTCAGTGACCTTATCGTGCCCTCGATCGTTTTCTTCGTCGAAGTCGCCACTATCTTCGTTACAACGCCGTATTCCAGCGTGAGGTTCACCTTGTCGCCCGCGTATATGCTGTCAAGTCCGACTGTCGCGTCATTCTTCTTTACTGTAACGTCACTCGATACATCGTATGTCTGACCGTCGTAAGCGCTGTTGCCGTGGCTTATCGTGATCGTTATGCCGTTGCCTACGTTAAGACTTTCCACGATCGCGCCCGAAATGGTGCTTGTCTTTGTTTCACCGATTATCGACGCTGCCTTTCCGTTTACGAGAGTAACCGTTATAACGTCGCCGTTTGTGAAGCTTCTTATCGTGGCGGGGCTTCCGTCATACATTACGGAAACGTCCGAAGTGCACTCATAGCTGTGCGTTTCTCCCTCCTCGTCGGTCATTCTGAGAGTAGTCTTACCCGATGTTGTGGCGTAGCTCACGTACTTACCTCTTACGGTTTCATCGGGAAGCGATGCAACGGAGTCGATACCCGCAAGCGTCGTGCCCGAAAGCGTCAGTATAACGTCTATATTTACGGCGAAGTCCTTGGGCTGCGTTTCATCGCCCATGCTGCGCATTACGGTGCTATCCGTGTATGTATACGACTTTCTCTCGCCGTCAGCGCCCGCGACCTCAACCGTTCTTGTGTCCGCGTTGACGCTCAAAAGCTTAGCTTTTTCAAACGAGTAGTCCGTCTTGTCGACCGTGCGCGACAGCATGACTGCCATTTGACTTCTCTTAACGGGAGTGTTCGGGGAGAAAAGACCGTCCCCCATACCTTCCATTATTCCCTGCTCAGTCGCGTACGCCACGTACTGAATTGCGTTCGAGGGTACCTCGCGCGCGTCCGTGTAGTCAAGTACCACGCCCAAGTCCGCAAGGGCTTCCTGTTCGCCGCCCATTGCCTTTGTTATGATTATAGCCGCCTCATAGCGCTTCATCGGCGTGTCCTTCTCATTGCCTCTTAAATAAGTGTCAAGGTCTGCCTTCTTTAACGCGCCCTTATAGAGCATATAAGCGACCTCGTCGCCGCCCCACTTAAGGTCGTAACCATCGATGATGCTGTCGTATTTTTCGTGAGCAATGTCTATGATCTCGTCGTTGACCTTGTCCACCGAGCCCATAGCTCTCGCGAAGAGCGAGATCGCCTCAAGGCGCGTCACGTCGTTATCAGGTCTGTAAGAACCGTCCTCGTAGCCGGAAATAAGACCTTTTTCCGCCATCGAGTCTATATACGGTCTTGCCCAATCGTAATTCTCCGTGTTTATATCATTGAATCTTGAGGAGGCGTTTGTATCCGTCGGCGCGGCAAATACGGGCATTGCCACAGCCAAAGTGACAAGAAGCGCCGCCGACGCTTTTATAAGTTTTTTCATAATAGTTCTCCCTTCCGTACACATAGTTACTATAATATGATTTTAACATAAAACGCTGTTTTCTGCAATAGATTTTTCTTGTTTTCTGTGACATTCAGATTAAATTACGTTTTCAGAACCATTTCAGTTTACATAATTCCTTTTTAGGTACAAATTACAGCTTGAAATCTACGTTTTTATCGTGTATCATATGTTTTGTGGTTGACATAACGCCACAATAAAACAGGATCGGTCAAAGGGGTTGTCCCCTGAAAAGGAGGATTTTATGTTTAGTATAAAGAAAAGAGCTTTATCCGCCGCTATGGCGCTCGGTATTCTCGCGTCGGTATGTCCCGCCGTGAACGCGGCTGTGTCCGATGACGTGCGCGGCACGAGGTACGAGGAACCTATAGCGGTACTTTCCGCCCTCGATATAATGGTGGGCGACGAAAACGGCGATTACAGACCGGATGATACCATTATAAGGTCTGAGGTCGCGAAAATGGCGGTGCATGTGCTCGGTCTTGAGGACGCGGCAGGCACGGCGAAAGGACAGCAGGTATTTGACGATGTATCGACGGATCACTGGGCGAACGGATATATTAACCTCGCTGTATCGCAGGGTATTATCGAGGGTGACGGTGACGGTAATTTCAGACCTAACTCCCCCATTACCTATGCGGAAGCGATGACGATAATGGTACGTGCGACGGGCTACACTATCCCCGCGGAGGATAAGGGTGGCTATCCCGTTGGGTATATGCAGACGGGAATGTCGAACGGACTCGGCGACAACGTACTCGGCGGAGCGTCGCAGGAGATTTCGAGGGGCAACGTGGCGTACCTTACCGAAAACGCCCTCGGCGTAAACCTCATGGAACAAACCGGATACTCGTCCGACGGAAAGTACGAAATTACCGATAAAACGCTTCTTAAGGACAGATTGAAAGTCACCAAAAGCAGAGGTCAAATCACGGCAGTCGAAAACACTTCGCTAAATTCCGGCGAAGGTGTCGGTAAAAACCGCGTGATGATAAACGGGAAAGTCTTTGAAACGGAGCACTCCACGAATGATTTGCTCGGCTTTAACGTTGACTATTACGTCAAGGAATATAATGACAGCACGCAAAAGCTTATTCTCGCCATGCCGGTAAGCAGTCAAAATAAAGAGCTTACCTTAAGCGCCGACGACTTCTCGAAGGTTACGACAAAGAACGGCGTTAAAGCAGTCGAGTACTTTGACGAATCAAGCAAATCACAAACCGCCTTGATAGACACAAACGCTGTTCTTATATACAACGGCAAATATGCCGCTATGAGCGACGAGCTTATAAACCTTTCCGACAAATCGGGTAAAATGACGCTGCTTGACACAAACAGAGATAACAGATACGACGTTATATCCGTAAAAACATACGAAAACATCGTCGTTGACAAGGTCATTTCAAACAAAATCAGCGACAAGTACTCCCAAACGGTATTAAAGCTTGACGAGGACGACGATATAAGCTTCAGAATTACTAAGGGCTTCGAGGACTTGGCGCTCACCGACCTCAAGGAGTATGACGTACTTTCCGTATCAAAAAGCCTTGACGGCACGCTCTGCGACATTATCGTGACAACGGATACGGTCGAGGGTAAGGTCACCGCGTTCGACAGCCGCGGAGTTGTTATAAACGGCGAAAGATACGAGATCGCGAAAAATTACACGAAAAATATAACTGCGGGCAGCGAGGGCGTATTCTGCCTCGACGCTGACGGAAAAATAGCGGCGGTAAAATCAGCGCCAAGCGCCGGCACCAATTACGGCTACCTCACAAAGGTCTACTACTCGGATAACGGAGATGAAGCTTTGTTCCGTATTCTCACCGCCAACAACGAGGAGTTAACGTTTACGGCTAACAATAAAATCAAATTCAACGACGTAAAAAATGTGAAAGCGGAGGACGCGGTAAGCGCAGTAACCGACGAAAACGGCAAAACCAACGCTCAGCTCGTAACATACGGCGTAAATTCCGCCGGTAAGCTTACCTCTTTAAGCACCGCAACAGCGAGCACATCGGCGGACGAAAACAGATTTACGCGTAATTACTCGCTTGAAAACGCCGTTTACACTTCCGCGCTTTCAAAGCTCGGCAACGTTAAAATCGGCAAAGACACTGTTGTGTTCGACGTTTCCGAAGGCGAAAACAATTACGCCGTAAAAGACACGAATATGTTCGAGGACGGTCAATTCTACAGCGCGCTCGTTTACGATATGACCAACAACTACACCGCCGGCGCGGTAGTGGTGACATCGGCTACGCTGAGCGCGGACGCCAACTCCTCCATAGCAGTCGTTAAGGAAGTGCTTGGAGGCGTAAACGGCGACGACGAGCCCGCCGACATACTCGAGGCGCTTACGGACAGCAAGGAGGTTTCCCTCTACGCGGCAAACACAAACGTTCTTACAAAGAACGGCGGCAAGCTTGAAACGGGCGACATTATTCAGTACAAAACAAACGGTAAAAATGAGATCGTAAGCGTAAGACTGCTACTCGATGTAAACAACAAGGACAGCGAACAGATCGCTTTACCGGCGGAAGACCTTGTAACCGTATACGGCAAGGTTACGGAAAAATTTGACGACTCGATAAACGTTTCCGTAAACGGCGGCAGCGAGGCAAACTACGCTATACCCACCGACGCGGCGGTATACAGCGTTGACACCTTAGCCTCAAGAAACAATGTCACAGCCGCCGATGTTACAAACATCGATGTCTATGACGCGGACGAAAACAACAGAGTATTCCTCAAAATATATGATAACGTTGTTCGCGAAATAGTTATTATAAGATAATATCACATTAATATTTGATAGATTTCTTTTCTCTCTCAAAGAGCGCCGCACGGGCGCTCTTTTTTATTGCTTTTTTCCTTAATATAGTGTATACTGTAGATGTACCAAATTGCACCGAAAGGATGTATGACTATGGATAAAGTTAAAATATGGGTACAGGACGTGACGATACCCACCTACGAAGCCGGCGAATACAGCAAAATTCCGATGTTCCTTGAAAAGCGCGTATATCAGGGAAGCTCGGGACGCGTGTACCCGCACCCCGTATGCGAAAGCGTTTCGGACAAAAAGACGGACAAAATGTACACCGCCGTATACATGGAGAACGAGTATCTGCTCGTAATGGTTCTGCCCGAGATAGGCGGCAGAATACAGCGCATACTCGACAAAACGAACAATTACGACGCGGTATACTATAACGAGGTGATAAAGCCCGCGCTTGTCGGTCTTGCGGGACCGTGGATCTCGGGCGGCATCGAGTTCAACTGGCCCCAGCACCACCGCCCCTCAACGTTTGATCCCGTTGACTATACAATACGTGAAAACGAGGACGGCTCCGCAACGATATTTGTGAGCGAGATAGAGAAAATGCACCGCACAAAGGGTATGGCGAAGTACACGCTATATCCGGGCAAGGCGTATCTTGAAATCAAGGGACAGCTTTACAATCAGACCGACAGACCGCAGACATTCCTTTGGTGGGCAAACCCCGCCGTACCGGTAAACGACTACACAAAGTCCGTTTTTCCGCCCGACGTACACGCCGTTATGGATCACGGCAAGCGCGACGTTTCCCGCTTCCCCATATCCACGAGCACGTACTACAAAATGGACTACAGTGAAGGCGTTGATATATCGCGCTACAAGAACATACCCGTACCAACGTCGTACATGGCGTACCACTCGGATTACGACTTTATCGGCAACTACGATTACGAAAAGGACGCGGGACTTTTACATATAGCCGACCACCACATTTCACCCGGCAAAAAGCAGTGGACGTGGGGCAGCGGCGACTTCGGCAAGGCTTGGGACAGGAACCTGACGGACGAAAACGGTCCCTACATAGAGCTTATGACGGGCATGTTCACCGACAACCAGCCCGATTTTACATTTATCGCGCCATACGAGGAAAAGACGTTTACGCAGTATTTCCTCCCCTACAAATGCGCGGGCGCTGTGAAAAACGCCACGATCGAAGCGGCGATCAACCTTGAAACGGCGGACGGCAAAGCGTTCGTGAGCGTCTATTCGCCCGACAAAAAAGAAATAACGGTATCGCTGTCGGGTAAAATTGAAAAGTATATAAACGACAAAACGGAAATATCTCCCGAAACGCCGTACATCACCGTCGTGACGCTCAGCGGCGACGAGGAATGCGACCTTACTCTTTCAGTAAAGGACGAGGACGGCAAAGAAATCTGCTCGTACACTCCGTTACCGAAAAAGTACGAAAAAACGCCCTCCCCCGCCGAGCCGTGCGCGAAGCCCAAGGATATACATTCACTTGAGGAATTGTATCTTACGGCGCTCCACCTCGAGCAGTACCGTCACGCAACGTACCGCCCCGAGGACTACTACCTTGAGGGACTTCACCGCGACAAGACGGATATACGTCTGAACAACGCCTACGGGCGCTACCTCTACAACAACGGAGAATTTGAAAAGGCGGAAAGACATTTTAGAGAAGCGATAAAAAAATCCACATGGAAAAATCCCAACCCCTATGACTGCGAGCCGTATTACAATCTCGGCTTGGCGCTTCGCAAGCAGAGCAGGTTCGACGAGGCGTTTGACGCGTTTTACAAGTCGATATGGTCGGGAAATATGCAGGATAAGGGATTTTACCAGCTCGCCTGTATCAGCGCGCTGCGCGGCAACTTTAAAGCCGCGCTCGAGTTCGTCGAGCAGTCGCTTTCACGGGGAACGCGCAATTTAAAAGCGCGTAACCTTAAAACGACGCTCCTGCGTCTTACGGGTAAGCTGATGGACGCGAAAGCGCTCGCGCTTGAAACGATGGAAATAGATCCGCTAAACTACGGCTGCCGCTACGAGCTCTACCGCGTGACGGACGATTTCGCCGTGCTGAACGAGCTTACCACGATAATGCGCAGCGATATTGACAGCTATATAGAGCTTTCCCTCGACTACAACGAGTTCGGTCTTTACGATGAGGCGGCGAAGGTACTCGCGCTCATTTCACAGGCTGATAACGCCATGCTCCATTACTACATGGCGTACTATTCAAAAAGCGATGTCGACTTGGACATGGCGGCACAGTGCAGCTGTGATTACTGCTTCCCCGTCCGTCTTAACGATATTCTTGTACTCGAGTACGCTATGGCGCATAACCCGAAGGACGCGAAAGCGCCCTACCTGCTCGGTGATCTTCTCTACGACAAGGGGCAGTGGGAAAGGGCGTTTAGGTGCTGGAGCATATCAAACGACCTCGACAGTTCCAACGCGATAGTGCACAGAAATTTGTCGCTCGCGTATTTCAACAAGCTCAAGGATAAGGATAAAGCTGTGACGGAAATGGAACGCGCGTTCCGTATCGCGCCCGACAATTCGCGCATACTGTACGAGCTCGACCGGCTTTACAAGCAGACCAACGTGCCTATAAAGAAGCGGCTGAAGCTTCTTGCGGACAATCAGGAGCTTTTATCGGAGCGTGACGATTTGTATACGGAGTTTGTGACGCTTCTAAACAGCATGGGCTTCTACGATAAGGCGCTCAAGGCGATCATGTCGCGCACCTTCCACCCGTGGGAAGGCGGAGAGGGTAAAATAACCGCGCAGTATAAAAAGGCGCTTATAAATCTCGCGTGGGAGCGCGCCTGCGACAAGGACTGCGATACAGCGGTGCAGTACTTAAACGACGCACTTTCGTATCCCGAAAATCTTGGAGAGGGCAAATTGTACGGCACACTCGATAACGACATATATTATATGCTCGCGTCGGTATATAAGGACATAGACTACATAAAGGCGGACGAGTGTTACAGAATGGCGCTTCGCGGCAGCGGTGACTTGTCCTCCGCCGTTTACTACAACGACCAACCGCCCGAGATGTTTTTCTATCAGGCTATGGCGGCTAAGGCTCTCGGCAACGAGAGGGCGGCAAAGGGTAAATTTAACACGCTTATCTCGTACGGCTTGGAGCATATGAACGACCATATCGAAATAGATTACTTCGCCGTGTCACTGCCGGACTTCCTTATATTCGATTCTGACCTTGACAAGAAAAACCGTGTAAGCTGCGCATTTCTCACGGCGCTCGGCTATATAGGTCTTGGCGACTTTGAAAACGCCGCAAAGTACATAGATGCGGGACTGAATGAGGACGTTTCCCATCAGGGACTTATAGAAATATCAAAACTGACGAAAGGTAAAAAGAAATGATGTATACGATTGATTTATCAGGACAATGGCGATATGAAACCGACCTCGAGGATATTGGCATACGTGAAAAATTTTATGAGCGTCGTCTTAAAAACGAAAACTTTACGCTGCCGGGCGACGCATGTCTTAACAAAGTTGGTAAGCCGTTTTCACCGTCGGACGACTATAATTACGAAACGGTGCGTGCTCTTCGTCCCTCATACGAGTATATAGGTCCGCTGTGGCTTCAGCGCGAATTCACACTTCCGGAGGAGTTTGAGGACAAATACATAACTCTCTTTTTGGAACGCGTAAATATCGCCTCTGACCTGTGGCTCGACGGCGTTAAGATCGACCGACAGATCATAGAAATAACAACACCGCACATATATGATCTCACAAACCGCGTTAAGGGCGGTACTCATACGGTAACGCTGCGCATCGACAACAGCAATCTGCTTAACATCGACGGAATGGCAAGCGGCTACTCGGTTGACACACAGTCGATTTGGAACGGAATAATAGGACGTATCGAGCTTAGATGCGACGAAATATTTCACATGTCCAACATTCAAATCTTCCCGCGCGACAAGTCCGTTGACATAAAGCTCACAGCTCACTCCGACTGTTTAAAGCCGACCGACAGAAGCGACGTTACGATCGAGGCTTACGCCGTCACTCCCGACGGCGAGAAACTTAAAGTGAAAAAGTACAAGTACACGCTATTTAACAAAAAACAGATACTGTACATGAACTATCCCATAAAAAAGCCGGAGCTTTGGAGCGAGTTTAACCCCGCGCTCTATACCATGAAATTAAGGATCACTCACGGTGACACCGTAAGCGAAAGCGAAGTATCCTTCGGTATGCGCAAGATAGAAACAGCCGGACGCGACTTTGTCCTAAACGGCGACAAAATCGCGCTGCGCGGCACGCTCGACTGCGGAATTTATCCGCTTACCGGCTACCCGCCCACGGACGTGGAAACATGGGTAAAAACATTCCGCACCGTAAAGGAGTACGGTCTTAATCACGTACGCTTCCACGCGTGGTGCCCGCCCGAAGCGGCGTTTACCGCCGCCGACATCACCGGAGTATACGTACTCGCGGAAATGCCGCTGTGGCTCAACGTTGACGTTTGCGCCCTTTCCACGGGCGACGATCCCATACACCGTACATATTACCACAACGAAGCGATGAACATATCGGAATTTTTCGGCAATCACCCGTCGTTTATCATGTTCTCAAACGGCAACGAACTGCTCGGTGATTTTGAAATGCTTGAAAATCTTACCACGCAGATAAAGGCACTCGACGACAGACGCCTTTACACTCTCACGTCAAACTTTGACCGTCCCGTAACTCCCGCCGACGATTATTTCTCGGCGTTCGAGGTAAACGGCAAGCGCGTACGTGTTCAGGTATTCCACGACGTTGTTTCGGAGCATACGCGTCTTGAATACTCGGACGCGATAAAATCCATAGACATACCCACGGTATCGTTTGAAATAGGTCAGTACAGCGTCTACCCCGACGTTGACAGCGTATCCGACTATACGGGCAATCTGCTGCCCGCCAACCTCGAGCGCATCAAGCGAGATATGATCGAAAAAAACGTCTACCACATGCTCGACGAGTACAAAAAAGCCTCCGGCGACATGGCTGCCCTTTTGTACAAGGAGGACATAGAAGCGTCGCTACGCACGCATCATATGGGCGGATTTCAGCTTTTAGGACTTAGCGATTACACCGGTCAAGGCACAGCTACGATAGGACTTCTCGACGTATTTTGGAAAAGCAAAAATATAATAACCCCGAAGGAGTTTCGCAATTTCTGTTCACCCGTCGTACCGCTTTTGAAGGCAGACCGTTGTTTCCTGAGTACCGAAAAATTTAAGGCTGATTTTGATTTATACAACTACGGCGAGGAAAAAATATCAATGCCCATGTTCACCCTAACTCTCTACGACGGCGACACAAAGGTATACGAAACGCAAACGCGTTCAAAGTCCGTTTCCTTCCCACTCGATTTTGTAAAAGAGCCCGTCATGCTAACGGCGCGGTTATCGGTAAACGGTTACACAAACTCGTGGCACATATTCGTGTACACAAAGGAAAACGTCGAGTGCTCCGTGCCTGTGCTTAACGGCATAAACGAGCTCGGCGCTATAGCGGAAAACGGCGGCAAAGCCGTTGTAATGATGAGCGAGGAAAATCTGCGCCGTCCCGTATCGGTACAGTTTAAGCCGATATTTTGGTCACCCGCGCACTTCGCGTCCGACCGCACCTGCGGATTTATAATAGACGACGCTCACCCACTCTTTACCGCTTTCCCCACCGCGCGTCACGCGGACTTTCAGTGGAAACACCCGATGGATAATTCCGTCGCGGCTGACGTGTCCATGCTCGGCAAGGACTTTAAGTATATCGTCGAGCCTGTACCGAACTTCTTCTATAACGTACGGCGCTCACCACTCTTTGAAGCGAAAATCAAAAACGCGAGCGTTCTGTTCTGCGGTATAGACCTTACGGCGAAGGACAAATCCACAGTCGCCCTCAAAAACAGTATCTTAAAATACATCTCCTCCGACGCGTTTGAGCCCGAGCAAACGATCGAGCCCGAAACGCTTGGAATGATATTCAAATAATATTATAAATAAGGGAAAAGCTGACAGCGGCGCAAAATGCCGTCTGTCAGCTTTTAATTTTTTACCTTCCCTTTTATCCTATGTCTGCATTATATAACATATTTCCCGATAAATCAACAAAATTACACAATGTAAAAAAAATGTAAGCGTTACATATTTTGTCTGTAACGCTTACGAAACAAATCACGCCGATATTTTCCAAAGCCCGTGCAGATTACAGTACGAATATACCGTTACCTTCTCGTTTTCCGGAATTTCAAATATCGCTATCGGATCGTCGCCCTTTTTCAGCGTGACGCGCTGCGCCCTGTACTTGCTCTTTACCTCCACCCACAAAATACTATGCTCGCCACTCATCGGATGCAGCACGCGTCCGACGCATACGGTAAGATTTCTGCCTTCCCTTTTCACCACCGGTATATGCTTTTCCTCAAGCGCGCTCATCTCGTTCGAGCGCAAAAGCGTCATGGACTTCCCGCAGCAATTCAACTCGTCGCAGCACTGCGGCGTTATCGCCTCAAGTATTGAACCGCATTCGCCGCATTTATAAAACTTAGGCTCGTATACCAAAACCGCACCTCCGCGTTTTTTTATCTTTTAGGTATATTATTTTCCTGTTTTGGTGAAATTTATACTGTTTTTTTATGTTTTTGTATGTAAAACACGTACCTAAAACCACTCGGAAAAGAATATAAAAGCCAGCGCCACAAGTAAAAGCTTGTCGTCGCAATCGTCCATAAGCAGCACGATAGCCACGACTATAAGTATTATATCGTCCGCTTCCAAGCCGTCCAAAATACCGCCCAAAAGTCCCTCTTTCTTTTCCTCGCGCCGCTTCGGAGCCGGTGGCGGCGGTGTTTGAGGAGGCGCTATGCGTTTTTCCTCTCTCGCTTCCTTCGGTTTTTCCTCCCTGTGTTTATGTACCGGCTGCGGCATATCGTTATAGCTGTACGTTCTGTACATCACACCACCTCCAACGGAAATATCACTGCCTCAAAAGTCTTGCGACGCTCGTAAGACCTATAAGGCGCACCGCCGAATCTATCGAGTGCTGTCTTGTGCCGCGCATATACGGCTTTAACGACAGCAGCAGATTTGTTCGCGGATCGTTTCGGTTCATCGTCAGATTCTGCATTAAATTTTTCATCTGCATGATTTGATTCAGACTTTCCGCGCCGCTATATCCCTCACCGCCCGCAGTGCTGCTCGGAGAAGAAATAGAGTCCATCACGCTTTTAATTTTATCCTCCGCGTCATCGCCCAAAATATTTTTTAAAGTATCCATCGCGTCAGCCATTTTTGCTCACCTCTTACAATAACATTCGGAATTATAAATTCTTCATTATCTTCATTAAGTCCGCCGTGCTTAGATCCGCTATACGTTTTTTGACCTCGCTCGGACTGAGCTTTGAAAACTCGTTCATAAGCCGTTCCTTATCGGACGCGTTTATCTGATTTTTTAACCGTCTGCCGTCGGCGGAGTTCAGGAATTTGTTTATCTCTCTAAGCTGGTTTTCGTCAAAGTCCTTCAATATTTTTTCAAACTTATTCATGTCCGCACCTATCCTCTCTTAAATATATTATGTCAACCTATTTCAGTATATTCTAAGCGCCGTAAAAATGAGTATGTCCCTATTTCCGCACAAAAATAAGAGCGCGCCCATTCGCGCGCCCCGTATTTTTTGTTTAGTCCAAAACTTTTACGCTTTCTATATCTCCCGAAGTTTTTACATACTTTGAATAAAGGTCGATATTCCTTCCCACCGAAAGCTCCGTGGTATCGTTTAAAATGTAATTGTCGTCAGACTCTTTACCCTTGCCTATGATCGTCACAAAGCAGGTGTAGCGGTCGGGAAGCTCGCTGAACATTACCTCACCCGACGCCGTTACCGACTGCTGCGTGGCGTTTTCGACGCGCACGTCGGTAATTTCACCCAAGTCCTTTTCCGACTTTTTATCCGTGATTTTACCTTTTCTTTGGAGCGCGTTTACAGTGTATTCTCTGACGTTTTCCACTCTGAGCACGTATTCAAATTCCTTGTCCGATTTTACCGCCGACGTTATGCGGCTGCCGTAGCGCGCGCCTATGCCGACTATGACAACGACAATGAGAAGAATGACGAGAATGTCTATAATACTCACTTTACCCTTTATTTTTCCGTTCTTATCCATGTCCTATCTCCTCCTTAATCGTTGATTTCTATCACATAGCCCATTGAGGCGTAGCCCTTGCCGCGCAGCGGCACCTCCGCGCCCACCTTTACGGGAGTTCCGCCCGCCCGCAAGGCGAGGTCGTTTATCTCCATGTCCGCTTCCACTGTTACATACACGTCGTATTTGCCGTTGATTACCTCGCTTGCGTATGTGCCGTCAATACTGTTATAAGCGAGAGTTTTCGCCGGTTCGGACCTTACTTCCTTGACCGTGCCCCCGTCCTTTTCGGTGAGGCTTATCGTCACTCTGTCGCCTACGGTGACAGCGTCGGCAAAAGTTTCGTCCTCATTCTGCAAAAGCACCGTAAAACCCACCTTTTCCGTTTTGGCAGGATTTATGACAGACGGCAAAAATTTTACCGCGCCGATCACCACAGCCGCCAAAACGACAACTATTATTACAGCGTCCACCACTGTAAATTTTACTTTCTTCTCTGACATTTAAACGCCCTCCTTATTTATTAAACTACTGTACACGTCCTCCGTCTGCCGCGTCATAGCCGCGGCGGTAAAGGTTTTCGCGAATACCTTTTTCGAATTTTCCGACATTTTCTCATAAAGTTCACTGTCTGTTAACAGCTTTTCTATACCGTCGGCAAGCGCCCTCGCGTTGCGTTTCGGTACCACAAATCCGTTTACTCCGTCACTTATAACTCCGGGGTTACCGCCGAAGTCCGACACAACTGCGGGAATACCCAAGCTCATACCTTCAAGAAGCGCCAGCGATGTCGCCTCCGTTCCGTAGGAGGCGTTTACCTGTATATCCGTGATCGCCATCAGCTTGTCCACGTCGGGAATAAAGCCGGTAAATATTATCTGTTCGCCGCGGTTAAGTTGTTTCACTTTTTCTTTAAGTTGCTGCTCACAGGAGCCCGTGCCGGCTATATAAAACCTCAGCTTATGACCTCTCTGCAAAAGCCTCTCAGCCGCGTCTATAAAGTATTCATGTCCCTTCACATCCTCTAATCTAGCCACTATCGAAACGGCTTTGCACGTGTCGGGCAGGTCAAAACGTTTCTTAATGATGCGTCTTTCGTCCTCCGACACGGGTGAAAGTCCGTCCACACCGTTCAGAATAACCTTGATTTTTCTCTCGTCGATACCCGTGTCGGTAAGGTTTTCCTTCGCAGCCTCCGCGACCGCGATTATTTTGTCCGCGAAGTAATTGTTTACCGCGCCGTTTACCGCCTTGCCCAAGCCCTTTGATATACGCTCGGACGGCGGGAACACGCTGTGGCGTGTGTACACGACCTTTGCGCCCGCAAGCCTTGCCGCTATCCTTGCCGACATACTCGCGTGCGTATGAACAATGTCGGGCTTTTCACGCTTAAATATACGCGTAAGCGTCCTTATCGCCGATATGTCGAGCGACTTGTCGGCAATGTTGTCCGCCTCCGTCACCTTTATTCCCATTTTGACTATATGCGGCTTTAAAAGACTGTTCCTCGGCAGTACCACGCTAACGTCAAATCTACCGTAATCAAAATTTTCAAGCAGCGTAAGCAAACACTTCCCTGCACCGCCTATGTTGGTGTCTGACGATACCTCTATAACCTTTATCCTCATTCGCCCGTCCTCCCATACGGAACAGCTATGTGCCGAAGCGCCATACCGAGTCCCATGATCATAAAGAACATTGCCATTACTCTGTAATTATAGAACGTATAGTCAAACATACTCTGCACGAGAAATCCCACAACACCGCTTGCGGCAGCGAGAGCGAGCATGGAGTCCGTACTCTTCTTATCGCCGCTTCTGTATACGAGCGACATTTTCTTAAGAAACACGCCCTGCGTCACGACGAATATTCCCAATCCGCCTATACCAGCCTCAACGAGCAGCTGTAAAAACGTATTGTGCGAGTGCGGAGCAAGTATAGCATTATACGAGAAAAACGGATAAACGTGCGCGAACGCCGCCTCACCCATTCCTATACCGCCGAACCAGTAATGACGCATCATACCGAGCGTACCGAGCCATATATAAACTCTGTACGACGTTGACGTGTCCTCCATATTACCGACGCTCATAATTCTGTCAACGACGGTCTGCGGCACAACAAACGGCAGTATACATATCACGATTGGAATAAGTCCCCACCACTTACCTTCGTAAAACGTAACGAAAATCGCGACGCTCACCATAAATCCTATCCAACAGCCGCGCGACTGCGTAAGCACGAGGCACAGCGCGAGCACGAGGAACATAGCGCCGTACGTCCACTTTGAAAGCTCCTTCCACCTATCCCTAAGCATAAACACAGCCGCCACCGGCAGCACAAGCAGCAGATACTCACCGAGCACGTTCGGGTTACCGAGCGTCGAGTACACGCGCATCGCGGAATCCTCAAACATTTCCTCATCTATCCACGCGTTGCTCGTCGTCCACCCGAAAACGTACTGCATTATTCCGTACAGCGCGACAAGCGCTCCGGAAATCGCGAGCAGCTTATAAACACCGTAAAGCTGTTCTTTCGTTTCGACCGAATTTATAACCGTAAAATAAAATATTACAAATACAAAGTACATTGCCCAAACCTTGAGGCTGTCCACCCGCGCAAACGACATGAGCGACGACATTAACAAGACGAGCAGGAACAGTATAAGGCACATACCCACCCCGTCAAATCGCCATTTAAAATCACTCTTGCTCACGGACTTTATAGCAAGCGACAGCGTCGTCCACAAACACAGCCCCGCAAGCATCATCGTCGGCACAAACGGCGCCGCAAACACCGCCGCGTACACTCCCGTGACCGGCGCGTACATCACAAGCACAAGCCCGAACACCGCAAACGGCACGGCAGCGCCGTAAAGCATACTAAAGCTCATCGCCGCGCCCGTTACAAGTCCCGCAGCCAAAGCGAGCACAAGGCGCAGAGTGCCGCGCGTTTTTTCCTCGTCAAAAAATTCAAAGTCAAGATTTTTAAATCCCGCCATACTCTTTACTATACCGACAAATTTACTCGGACTGAGAAATGACATAAGATTGTAGTTCACGATACACAACACCGCGCCGACAGCGCCCGCGATAAGCGCTATTTTTGACATATGGCGCGAAGCCGCGCAGTACGAAAACGCCATAGCGATAAGCATAATACCGAAAAACCTCGTGTTTACCGCCATAAAATTTTGCATATACGTTTTAGCCCACACGCATATAAAGCTTTGCGATATATTTTTCTCAAAAAACTCGCCCGCCTTACCGCGCAGCGCATCCAAAAGCGCGAACGGACTGAAAAGCACCTTCGCCGACACGGTCTTTGCCGACGCGCCGTCGTTTTTCGCGGAGCGTATCCAAGTCATAATGGCGCTGTTTTTCCACGAATTGCTTACACCGTTATAAATTTTCATAAGCAGCGCGTACAAACCGCTGTTTTTGAACCACGCGCCGAGCGTCCCGAAAAATGACGCGAGCGACGATAAAATCACACTGTTCATTTCATCACCCTCTCTTTCTTAAAATATTTTTTATATCCTCTTCACCCGTAACGAGAAGCAGTACGCCGTACACTACCACTCCCGCCGCCGCGCAAAGAGCACAAATTACGATATTTCCGATAAGTCCCTCGAACCGTCCCGACAGGAAATTGTAAATTACGTACATCACCGCGAACATAACAGCCGCCGAAAGCACAGCCTTTACCATATTCCCCACATCGGAGCCCTTTATCATATCAGGGTACTTCCTCGCTATACAGAACCAGTTGAGCGCCGCGTTCACGATCGAGCCGATTGCCGCCGCCAGCGCAAGACCGTTCGTTGACATTACGTTATACAATATAAACGCGAACGCCACATTCACAACCATGCTTATTATCGAGTTACGCATCGGCGTTTTACTGTCATGAAGCGAGAAAAACGCCTTCGACAGTATTTCGTTAAGTCCCAGCCCTATCATGCCGACGGAATAATACCGAAGCAGCGCGCTTATCGCCGCCACGCCCTCCGCGCCCATTTTACCGTAGCCGTACACCACGGACGCGATCGGGTACGAAAGCGTCATAAAAATCGCCATAAGCGGCGCTATTACGAGTACTATCGCTCGCATAGAGCCTACCGTAAGCTGCTTTGCCTCGGTCATTTCATCCTCCGCCACAGCCTTCGCAAGCTTCGGAAATATCAGATTCGTGACCACAAAGCTGAACACGCCCACGATTATGATATACAGTCTGTTCGACTGCTGAATATACGTAACCGCCGACTCTATATTCGACGCGAACCGCTGATTAACTATCGTGTAAAGCGGCTGCACCCACGTTGACACGAGCATAGGTCCCGCAAGCAAGAGCGTTTGCTTTATGTCCGCGTCTTTAAATTTAAAATCCGGTCTGTACCTAACGCCGAACTTCATTATCCACGGCACAAGTATAAGAAACTGCAAACTCCACGCGATCACCATCGTCACCGACAGTCCGTACACTCCGAATTTCGAGCCGAACAGCAGATAGTAGAGTATTATCGCAGCGTTTGACACAAGGCTTATAAGTGACGGGATCTTGTACTCTCCGAACGACTGCAAAAGTCCCACAAACGAAAACGCCAGTCCCGTAAAAATGATCATCGGGAACATTATCGCCGTAAGCGTCGCCGTAAGCTCCGCCTTCTCACCCGTGTAATTCGTCTGCAAGCCCACGAGCGCCCCTCGGAAAATTATTCCCGCCGCGACTATCACAAGCGTTATCGACACAATAAGCGTCACGAATTTATTCACAAACTTCATCGCGTCGTCTTTGCCGCGCTTTGACATTATATCGTTAAATACCGGTATAAACGTCGCGGAAATAACTCCGCCGATTATCACGTCAAAGAACGTTGTCGGTATCGTTGAGGCGGTCAGGAACGCGTCGGACACAAGTCCCGAGCCGAAGTACGCGGTAAGCATGGAATCGCGCACAAGTCCGAGCGCTTTCGAGAGGAGCGTCACCGCCGCCATAAATCCGGCTGTAAGGAGCATTCCGTCGTTTTTTTTGCTCACAGTTTAACACTCCCTTTTTCGTAAAGCTCGATAGCGTATTTACCGTTAAGACGCGCCTGCTCTTTCAGCGCGGCGTAATTTTCCGCAAGATCCTTTTTGATTTCATCGTAATTTTTTACGCACTCCTCAAAAAGCTCCTTAAGCTTGTCAAACGTTATATGCTCAACGTCGATGTAATGCGTCTGATGCGTGTATTCCATAAAGCTCGAGATTTTTGGATCATACGCTATACCTATAAGCGGCACGGAATTTATGACCGCGTAGATAAGCGTGTGCAGACGCATACCGAGGCACAGGTCGAAGCACTTCATTATCGACATCATATCCTCAACGCCGTAGCGCTTTTCGATTATCGACGCGCCATGCTTCATTCTGCCGCCTATGTTCTGTAAAATCGCCGTGTCACGGCTCGACTGCATCGGCATAAGCACCGTGTGGTAGCCGTACTTTTCGTAAGCGTGATCGCAAAGCGACGCGACAGCGTCCTCAAATCCCGCGCCAAGCGTCTGCCAGCGTCTTATTGACACTCCGAGAAGCTTTTCACCAAGCGGCACGCCCTCGCCCAAAAGTATTTCGCGTCCGCGCTTTTCGTCGGCTATATCAAGCTCCAGCGCAGGATCCGCTGTTATCGCGACATTTTCGTTATCCACGCCTATTTCGCGAAGCGTTTTGTACGAGCGCTCGTCGCGCAGCGTTATCAAATCAACCTGATTCAGTATCTTGCGCGTCTTTTTTATATTCATCTTTTTCTCAAGCGGTCCGATACCGTTTGAATACAGCATTACCTTTAAATGCCTCCGAAGAGCCATCGATATTATCATGAGATAGTACCAAAGCGACTTTGTGCTTGTCCTATCCTGTATAAGCGTGCCGCCGCCGGAAATAAGCATTTCCGCGTTTTTCATATGACGCGCGACGGAAGGTATATTCACTCTGTTTATAGACTTAACTCTGTATACCTTCATCGTTTCGCGCGGGTTGGCGCTAAGCACAACTATATTCGGGCTTTCCTTATGCGTTTTTAAGTCCTCGATAATAGCCTGCAAAAGCGCGTCGTCGCCGCTGTTTCTAAAGCCGTAGTAACCGGAAATAAGTATTTCCTTGTGCTTTTCCATGACCCAGTCGTATACCTTGATACTGTCGTCCGCCATACGGCTTACGGAATATTCCTTTTTTATAAGCTCGCGCCCGTAAGCGCCAAGACTGTCCTGCCGCGCTTTATCGAGCGTGAAGAACTGCAGTATGTCGTTTTTCAGCCTTTCCTCCGTCGGCATCTCACAGCCTCGGCAGCAGAAGTTGGTATCTATACCCACCTGAAGCTTACTTTCGTCAAACAGACCTATATATCCCTCGTTACCTGCTATTATAACGCTTTTTTGCGCCGCCATAGCCTCAAGCGCGGCGCGGCTTACGCCAACGAACAGCGAACACGGCGCTATAAGCTTGTTTATATCCGTTCTCGCGCCGGTGAGTATTACCTTTTCCGCCTTAAGTTCACCGTTTACCTTCTTCACCATTGACTTTACGTTGTCAAAGTCATTGCCCGAGCCGACAACTATGACCTTCAGGTTTTCTATTTTTTTGTCAAGCTCCGGCACGACGGATATAAGCTGCTTCGCCACAAGGCTCCTCGACTCGTCAAGACGGCTCACATACGTTATCACGGTGTCGCCGTCGTTTATGCCAAGCTCCCGTTTTATGTCGGCAGCGTCTGTATCGGGCGAAAATCTGTCCGTGTCGATACCGTTTATCGTAACGTTAATATCGCCCTCGGGGACATGGTAGTTGTCCATGAGATAGTCCTTTATATCCTCCGACACCGCGACGGTCTTTTCACCCCAGTCGGTTATATACTTAAGACCGTAGCCGAGGTTAAATACCCAGTGCGCCGTCGTGACGAACGGAAACTTCATCCTTTTGTGAAGCTTACCGAGGATAAAAGACGGTATTCTCGCGTGGGAATGTACTATATCTATATTTTCATCCTTGATGATATTCTTTAACAGCCGCGCCGCGCGCATCATATTGAGAGGATTTTTATTTTGAAGCGGCACTTTGTAATGCTTAATTCCGTTTTCTTCAAGCTCCTTCACATAAATACCGCCGTTTGACGTTACTATGACGTTAAAGCCCTTCCTTTTAAGCTCCTTGGCAAGCTCGACCACATGAGTTTCCGCGCCGCCTATATTAAGCTGCATAAGTGATAAAAGGATATTGGCTCCTTTTTTCAATATACTCACCTGCTCTTTCATACATACTATTCCTATTTTACCATATTTTTTAGGTATTGTAAATATCGCGCGTCAATATTATTCGCAAAAAAGCGGCAGTCCTGCCGTATAGGTAGGACTGCCGCCGTAATTTTATTTTCTTTCCGCGTCCAAAATAAACTGAACATTTTTTCTTTCCGTTTCGTTCAGATTACTGTTATCGTCGCTGTAATTGTAATTCGGGTTTATCTTGTACCACGACTTACCGCTAAAGTACGTGTTGTACTCCGCCGTCTGGAACTTACGTCCGTGACGCGCGTATATCTCGTTTCTCGCGAGAGCGAGGTCGTACTTGGACAAACCGTTTATATCGCTGTTTGTGAGCAGCTTCGTTCCGGAATTTGCGAGAATATAATCACCCTCATAATTCGTGAGGTCTGTAATTTCATATATCGTATTACCGTCATACGTCTGCGAAGTCGGCTGCGCCGTAACGGTGTACGGCTTATTTTGTATCTGCTCCGTCGTACTTCCCGGCGACACGTTCGCGTAGTACTTCGTATTACCCACCGTAAACGTCATAAGATACTTACCCGTAGAACTGTTATATATGACCTCACCGCCCGTCGCAAGCTGCGACGAAATATCATTCGACGACTTACCGCTTGGCGATACGCTCTGTGACGACGAGCCTCCACCCGACGAGCCGCTGCCCGACGACGAACCACCCGAAGACGAGCTTCCCGACGACGAAGTTCTACCCGAAGACGAACCACCCGACGACGAACCCGACGAGCCGCTGCCCGACGATGAACCCCTTCCCGACGAGTTGCCCGACGACGAACTACCCGAAGCCGTCCACGACTGCGTCGACTGCGTACCCGACGACGACGAACCGCCGTTCGGCGCGGGCGACGTAAATATCTGCGGCGACGGAGCCACCGTCGGCGAAGGCGCGGGAGTAAACGCCGGCGGTGTTACCGCCGCCAACGCCGTAGGCACGGGACTTTCATCCACGACCGCCTTCTCTCCCACATTTTCCGCCACATAGTACGTTCCTATTCCCGCGGCAGCTACAGCCGCAGCGCATATCGCGCCCACCAGCATAATACGATTGCGCTTTTGTTTCTGTCTTTTTTCCACGCGGCGTTTTTCGATTTCGGACAGCTGCTGCTTTTTATTCTCCATCATCTTACGCATCTGTTCACGCCGTCTTTTTTCGTTATCGTCAAAAATCTCTTCCGGTTTTTCCTCTGTATTTCTCACGCTGTCGGCGGCAAACCTATTATCCTCACCGGCAGCCGTATCACTTCCGTTCACTGCTGTTTTCGCGCCGCAAAACTCACACTCGACCGCGTCGTCAGGGATCTGCGCGCCGCACTTTTTACATATCATATATTTCTACCCTCCGATTACTTTTTTCACACTGCTGCTATACACTAATCATTATATATGGTTCTGCGTTTCAAATCAATATCAGGTGCGTTATATATCTGTTACAATAAAAAGACAATTTACGTCAGCATAATTTTATTTTAACCGTAAAATCCCTCACTTATAACCGCATTTTGGCATTTCGGAGCCAAAAATAAGGACAGTTCAAGGTGGAAAAAGTACATCTTACGGGGCATATTATGTGTAAGAAGGAGGTTTTTGGTATGTTTGGCATATTATTTGAGTGGGTGCAGACGGTACTGATACTGGCGGGCTATGTCAGCGGCAATGCGGCTTTCCCGAGGCAACTCACAGCCGAAGAAGAACAAAAATATATAGAGGAGTACGCGCACGGCAGCGACGATGCCAAGAACACCCTCATCGAGCACAACCTGCGCCTCGTCGCGCACATAGCAAAAAAATACGCCGACGAAAAAAATCTCGAGGACTTGATCTCGATCGGCACTATCGGTCTTATAAAGGGAATAAACACATTCAACCCGCAAAAGAACAGCAAGCTTTCCACCTACATATCCCGCTGCATCGAAAATGAGGTGCTTATGTTCATGCGAAGCTCCCGCAAGCTGCAAAACGAGGTGTCTATCGACGAAAGCATCGGCACGGACCGCGAGGGCAACAACATGACCTTCTCGGACGTCCTCACCACCGACAGCGCCGACATATCGGATATTATTTCGGGCAAGCTCGAAGCGCAAAAGCTGTACGCGGCTATGAAAAAAGCCCTTGCACCGAACGAGATAAACATAATCTGCTGGCGTTACGGGCTTGGCAATCAAAAGAAAAAAACTCAAAAAGAAATTGCCGACATACTCGGCATAAGCCGCAGTTATGTCAGCAGAATAGAGAAAAAATGTCTTGAGCGTCTTGCGAAAGAGCTTAAAGAGTAACGCCGTTTTCACGTTTATATTTTTCCAAAAACTCAATATCCTCCTTGGTAAGCGCGGCTTTCTCAAGCATATCGGGACGTTTTAAAAGCGTGTTGATAAGCGACTGCTCGCGCTTCCACTTTTCTATGTTCGCGTGATGTCCCGATATAAGCACCTCGGGTATCTCCACTCCGTGCCACTTTGCGGGACGCGTATACTGCGGGTACTCCAAAAGTCCGCCGTAATGTGACTCGTTCTCGTACGCCCCCTCCGACGCAAGCACGCCGGGGATCAATCTCGACACCGCATCTATGACCGCCATCGCCGGTATTTCTCCGCCGGTCAGCACAAAATCACCGACGGACAGCTCCATGTCCGCTATCTCATCTATCACTCTTTGGTCAACACCCTCGTAATGACCGCAAAGAAGCACTATATGCTCCTTTTTCGCAAGCTCGGCTGCAACAGACTGATCGAATATCTTCCCCTGCGGCGACATATATATCGTAAACGGCTTATAAGGAAGCCCCTGCGCGACCGACATGTACGCGTCGTACACCGGCTGCGGTGTCATCAGCATTCCGCCGCCTCCGCTGTAGGGATAATCGTCGGTCTTTCTGTGCTTATTTTTTGAAAAGTCACGTATATCGGTAAAATTCATCTCGACAAGTCCGCCCTCGCGGGCGCGTCCTATGATACTGTCACCCAAAACAGCGTCAAACATGGCGGGAAACAGCGTCAGCACATCAAACCTCATCACAGATCCTCCAAACCGTCTATCATGTGTACGGTAACCTTTTTCGCGTCCGTGTCCACGTCAAGCACCACCTCATCTATGACCGGGAGCAGCATATTTTTCTTTCCCTCGCGCTTTATGTCGTATATATCGTTACTGCCGGTATTGAACACGTCCTCTATCGTGCCGACGCTCCTGCCGTCGTCGGTAACCACTTCAAGACCTATAAGGTCGGCAATATAGTGTACGCCCTCGGGAAGAGGTCCGAGCATCTCACGCGGCGCGTACATTATAAGATTTTTATACTTCTGCGCCTCGTCAATATCGTCTATACCGTCTATTTTCAGTATCAGATTACTTTTTTGGTACCTGACATTATTTATTTTAAGCTCCTTTTCCTCTTCACCGCGTTTTACATACACATATTCTATATCTTCAAACACCTCCGGATAATCAGTCCACGGCACAGCCTTGACCTCGCCGCGTAGTCCGTGAGTATTGACGATTTTTCCCACTTCAAGTAGCTCCATACTTAATTCCTTTCTTTTGAGGATACGCAAAAAGGGCTCACAAACGCAAGCCCCTCCTATCCTATTGTAAGATTTCGACCGCTGCTTTTTTGTTTTCGCGGCTTGCGGCAGCCTTGACAACGGTTCTTATTGCCTTCGCAATTCTGCCCTGCTTGCCAATCACCTTACCCATGTCGCTTTCGGCTACCCTAAGCTCGAGCGTAACCGTACCGTCGTCGTTCGTTATCTCCTTAACGTCAACCTCATCGGGATAGTCAACAAGTGATTTGGCTATTATCTCCAATACTTCTTTCATTAGCCTACCCTCCTAATTAGATAATGTTAGACTTTTTCAAGAGCGCCTTAACAGTATCTGTCGGCTGAGCACCGTTAGAGATCCACTTCTTTACAGCTTCCGCGTCTATATTGACAGTCGCGGGATCGGTAAGAGGATCGTATGTGCCTACCTCCTCGATAAATCTTCCGTTTCTCGGATATCTTGAATCCGCGACAACAACTCTGTAAAACGGAGCTTTCTTAGCGCCCATTCTTCTCAATCTGATTTTTACCGCCATGCTTTTCACCTCCCATACATGATTATGGCTTATATAAATTTGACGCGGCGGGACGTTTCCATCCCGCCCTACATTATTTTGTAGGACGGCTTGCCTTGAAGCCGCCGTTTCCACGACAAATTTAAAACAATAAATATTTTTTCGCCCGAACGCGGTTTACCCATGCGTCAGCGCATATTCCTCAAACGTTTGAGCATCCTTGACTGCTTGCCGCTTGTGAACTGCTTCATCATCTTCTGCATTTCACCGAACTGCTTCAGAAGCTGGTTCACGTCCTGCACTCTCGTGCCGCTGCCCTTGGCAATGCGCACCTTGCGGCTCGCTCCGATAATGTTCGGCTTTCTGCGTTCCTCTTCCGTCATCGACTGTATTATCGCCTCGATGTGCACCATTCTTTTTTCGTTTTCCTCGGTATCGACCGCTTCGAGCATTTTTTTGTCTATGCCGGGCATCATACCGAGTATCTGCGAAAACGAGCCCATTTTCTTTATCTGTCTAAACTGCTCGAGAAAATCGTCAAGGTCAAACTGCTGTTTGCGTATCTTCGCTTCAAGCTCCTGCGCCTTTTTTTCGTCGATAGCCTCCTGCGCCTTGTCTATAAGCGTCAAAACGTCGCCCATACCGAGTATTCTCGATGCCATCCTATCGGGGTGAAACTGCTCCAAATCGGAAAGCTTTTCACCGACCGACGCGTACTTTATCGGTTTACCCGTCACCTGCTTTACCGAGAGCGCCGCGCCGCCGCGCGTGTCGCCGTCAAGCTTTGAAAGTATAACGCCCGTAATGTCAAGCTGCTCGTTAAACGTCTTAGCCACGTTCACCGCGTCCTGACCGGTCATCGCGTCAACGACGAGCAGTATTTCGGTGGGTCCTACCTCCGCCTTTATCTTTGCAAGCTCGTCCATAAGCTCCTCGTCTATGTGAAGCCGTCCGGCGGTATCGAGTATGACGGGATCGTTACCGTGCTTTATCGCGTGCGCCACCGCTTCTTTTGCGATTTTTACCGGGCTTACGCTGTCACCCATCGAAAACACCGGTATCTGCACTTGCTTGCCCAATACCTCAAGCTGTTTTATCGCCGCGGGACGGTACACGTCGCAGGCGACCATAAGCGGGCGTTTGCCCATTTGCTTTGAAAGATTGAGCGCAAGCTTACCCGTAGCCGTGGTTTTACCCGCGCCCTGCAAGCCGCACATCATAATGACCGTCGGCGGTTTTTGCGCGAACTCAAGCCGAGCCGTTTCGCCGCCTATCATTTCGGTAAGCTCGTCGTTCACTATTTTTACGAGCTGCTGCGCGGGAGTCAGCGACTCCATTATTTCCTGTCCGAGCGCCTTTTCGGACACCGTGTTTACAAATTCCTTTACGACCTTGAAGTTTACGTCTGCTTCCAAAAGAGCCAGCTTTATCTCGCGCATCGCGTCTTTTATATCTTTTTCGTTAAGCTTACCCTTGCCTCTGAGCTTTTTAAACACACCCTGAAGCTTATCGCCCAAGCTTTCAAACGCCATAACGCCCGACTCCTTTCACTAAAATCTATAATTCGTTTGATATCTCACCTATAATTTCCGCCGCCTCGTCCTTACCGGCAAAATCATACTTGTCCAAAATTTCGGTAAGTCTTGCGATGTGTGAGTTTATATTGCGGAAACGCTTTACGACCCCCAGCTGCTCCTCAAACTCCGCAAGATGTTTCTCACCCTGCTTTATCGAGGCAAGAACGCCCTGACGGCTTATATTTATTTCCTCCGCGATTTCCGCGAGCGACAGATCCTCGTTGTAGTACATATCTATCGCGAACCGCTGCTTTTCCGTAAGAAGCTGTCCGTACACGTCCAGTAAAACCGTCACATTTAAATCCTTCGCCACTTACATCACCTGTAAAGCATTTTTATTTTACAGCTAATAGTTTACATGATTTACCGAGCTTTGTCAATATATTTTTTATCAAATTTATCAAATTCGCTCATTGATATTTTGTACAATTTCACAAAATTCCTCATATGTTACCAATCTATTCAATATATCGAGCAGCATATTCGCTGATATTTTCATGGGAATACCGAGAGAAGCCGCCATCATACGCCGCTTCTCAAGGCTTCTCTCTCCTCCCGACATACCCGCCTTATACAGATCCGTTTTTGTTATCGCGCGTCCTTCCTTCGGGGCGGCGGCGCTGCCGTCTATCACGCACCCCGCCTTCCTCAAAGCGTCAAGTATGATCTCATCCTTAATCCCCTCAACGCCTATAAGTCCCTCCTTACCCGCCTCACTTTTCCTTTTCTCCTTACCATGCGTTTCGGGAATATACGCGTGCTTCACCTTACTCTTCGGCACCGACTGCTTTATATACGCACGTATACGAAAACCGGCACTGTCCGAATCCGTAAGAATTACAATACCCGTTTCATCCGCCATCTTTTTTATACTGTCAAGTATACGTCTGTCCCTGAACACACCAAATCCGTTCGTGACGATTATAACCGCATCCAAAAACCTCGACAGCTTTATTTTATCGTAAATACCCTCTACGATCACTGTTTCCTTTATTTTATACATAGTATCTTTATCCTTTTCTTTTCCTTGGCAATATTTTACGCGCTTTCCTTTGCTCTGTCAATACTTTCCACAATATAATTCTCCACCGCGTCCCTAAGCCTTGACGGCTCCGTCGAACGAACTATGATTTTCTTCAAAAAATCCAGCACGTCGTTATAACGGTAGAACACGTTATTTATCTGCTTACTTTCCACGATTTTCCCACCGCCCTCGTATATCACGGTCTTTTGTATTTTTATACCGTAGCACTTCAAATCGCAGTAATCAGCCGATATGTTTTCCGTTATGATATAGTAGTCAAGAAATATAAGCGGGCGTTCCTCAGTCTGTATTCGCTCGTACAAAACCTCACCGTCCATACTTGTCAGCCCTCCTTGTTTGCCCAGATCCCGATTTTAAACCACCAAACATTATATGAGGGATTTTTCCTATATATTCCTTCCCGAGAGGTTTTTTTACGTCAAAATAAAATACAGCACGAGCAGCGCGGCGAGAAACAGCACATTCGCCACGGTAAAATACACCATATATTTCGCGCGCAGCTTTTTATCGTACCGTCCCAAAAGCTTAAACGATATAAGGCTTGCCATCGACGCTATAAGCGTTCCCAACCCACCTATATTCACTCCCACGATAAGCGGTCTGAAATTATCCGTAAACCCCGAAAGCAAGAGAGCCGCGGGCACGTTGCTTATAAACTGGCTCGACAAAACTCCCGTTACACACTCCCGCCCGTCTATGACGCTTTTAATATAATTTTCAAAAACGGGCACACGCCCCATATTCCCTATAAACACAAAGAACGCGGCAAACGTCAGCAGAAGCGTATAATCCACCTTCGCGAAAATACGCCTGTCACACGCCGCGACGAGTGCAGTCACCGCAAAAAATGTGACGCGGTAGTCAATGACCCGCGCAACCGTGAGCAAACATATAACAAACGCAGCCGCATAAACCGCTATCTTCTTTTTATCGCCCACCCGCGCGTCACCGAAAAAGCATATGTTTATATCATCTCCGCGCCTATGTCGGCACAATATCCAAGCCGCGAGGATAACAAACGATGCCAAAACATACGGCAGCATAAGAATTACAAACTCACCGACTCCCATTCCCGACGCACCGTGCAGGTAAAGATTTTGCGGATTTCCTATCGGAGTGAGCATACTTCCGAGGTTAGCCGCTATCGTCTGCATCACGACGACGGGTATGATAAGCCTGTCGCGCTCATTTTTATCAAGCATACCGAGCACCGTGAACGTAAACGGCACAAACGTTATAAGCGCCACATCGTTCGTTATCAGCATACTTGTGAAAAAGCACAGCATCACAAGTATAAACGTGAGCGCGCCGCTGCCTCTCACGCGTTTTAACATCCCCTCCGCGAGCGCGTTAAACACGCCGGTCTTTTGAAGTCCCGCCATGACCGACATAAGGCAAAACAACAGCGCGAGCGTCCTGTAATCTATATAATTCAAATACTTTGCGTCCGGCTTCACGAAAAACGACGATATCACCGCAAGCACAGCCGCCACGCTCAGGACTGTTTCATCCTTTACAAATTTAAGTATCTTCCCCGCAATATTTTTTATAACCATACTTCCTTTTACCTTCCCGTCCGATATTGACATTTGACCATATATGTATTATAATCTGAAAATAAGGCGTAAAGCAATAGAAAATAACGATAAAAATACTGTTATATACGGCTTAATAAAAATTATTTTACACAAACTTTGAATGAAAGTATTGCAGTTTCGCGAAAAATATATTATAATAATTTCGGCGATGACGACCGAGCCCGCGCGACCGCGCCCCGTGAACCTTGTCAGATGGGGAACCAAGCAGCAATAAGCGGTGTGGGCGGTGTGTTGCGGTAAACTCGGTCGGAGCCTTATTTATAAACGTAACGCCTTTTACGGCGTTTTTTCGTGTATATGTAAAATCCAAAGAAAGGTACGGGTATTTCTCATGGCGCATCAGGCTATATACAGGAAATGGCGTCCCATGGTGTTTGAGGACATCGTCGGACAGGGACATATTACCAAGACGCTGAAAAACCAGATTTTAAGCGGTAAAATAAGTCACGCATACCTGTTTTGCGGTACGCGCGGCACGGGCAAAACCACCTGCGCGAAGGTATTTTCGCGCGCCGTGAACTGTCTTGACCCCAAGAACGGCAGTCCCTGTAACGAATGTGAGGTCTGCAGAGGCATCATCGACGGAAGCATCATGGACGTCAAGGAAATCGATGCCGCCTCAAACAACGGCGTTGACAACATACGCGAGATTCGCGACGACGTGCGGTACGTATCAACAAACGCGAAATACACCGTGTATATAATAGACGAGGTGCATATGCTCTCCGCCGGAGCCTTCAACGCGCTTTTAAAAACGCTCGAGGAACCGCCCGAATACGTTATATTCATACTCGCCACGACCGAGGCGCACAAGGTGCCGCAAACCATACTTTCGCGCTGTCAGCGCTTCGACTTCAAGCGCATAAAGCCCTCCGACATAATACTTCGCATGAAGGAGATCGCTCACGGCGACGGTCTTACCATCTCCGACGACGCTTACGACATGCTCGCGCGTCTTGCCGACGGCTCGATGAGGGACGGCTTGAGCATTCTCGAAAGAGTTGTGTCATCGTGCGGCAGCAGTGTCACGGCTAAGGACATAACGGACACGCTCGGAATATCGTCGGCGGACTCCGTTTTCTCGATCACCTCCTCGATAATCGACGGCGACATAGACGGCATAATATCCGTGCTTGACGCGATACTCTCCGACGGCAAGGACATACGCGTCTTTATGGACGCTTTGATTAAGAACTTCCGAGATATGCTTATATGCAAGGTTTCGGACGATCCCGATTCCGTGCTTGACTACACGGCGGAGGATATGGTAAAATTAAAGTCGCTCGCGGATAAAATGACGTTTGAAAAAATATCGCACGCAGCGTCTGTACTGTCCGACGCGCAGGCGGACACAAAATGGGTAAAATCGCCGAGGATAATATACGAGCTTGCTTTGATAAAAATATCGAAGCCCGAGTTTGACGACTCCCCCGCCGCCCTTTTCGACAGGATAACATCGCTCGAAAAGAAGGTTGCAAACGGCGCGGTAGCGGACACGTCCTCGCTCACGGACAGACTCAAAAAGCTTGAGGATAAAATCAAAAACGGCGTTAAAATAAGCGACGCGCCGGTAAAAAAAGAGCAGGAAAAGCCTGAGGAAAAGGCGAAAACTCCCGTAAGGCTTTACCGCCCGATACCGGAGTATGAGCTCACGGCGGATAACCCGATCGTGAAAACAGCCAAAAACTGGGGCAACATATCGCGCACAATGGCTAACAGCGCGGCATACCTAAAGCCGTGCCTCCTGAACAGGACTATAACTATCGATGCCGACGGCATTATACTGCTGTTTAAGCGGGAGGAAAAGGGCGCTCACGATATAGGCGCGAACTTTAAAGAAAGGCTTAAGCAGGCGTTTAAACGCGCCTCGGGCACCGATTACGCCATAAAAATCGCGTACGAGGACGAAATACAGGACGACCTTGTTGACTTTTGGGCGCTTAGCGCGTCAAACGCGGATAATGACAATGACAGCAATAATTCCGCTGCATCCGCCGATCCTCTTGAAAATCTTATCGAGAACTTTGGTGAGATCGTCGAGGACGCGGACGAAAGTGAATTTATCGAATACGATTCCTCACAGGATAATTTCTCGCAGTCGTCGTTCGACGATGACAGTGACAGAGAGGAATTTCTTGACGAAAGTGAAATATCCCAAGAGGACGAAAATATTTAAAAAGAAAGAGGTACATTAAAATGGGAAAATACAAAGGCTTTGCGGGCGCGGGCATGAACACGAACAAAAATGTCAGCAACGTGATAAAGCAGGCACAGAAAATGCAGGAGGAAATGGAAAAGGTACAGGAGGAGCTTGAGGATAAGACCGTTGAGGCAACCTCGGGCGGCGGCGTTGTGACCGTCACCGTAAGCGGTAAAAAAGAGATAGTTTCCCTGAAAATATCCCCCGAAGCGGTCGATCCCGACGATGTGGAAACCTTGGAGGACCTTGTCACGGTCGCTGTGAACGACGCTATCAAGAAAGCCGATGAGATGATGGCTGAAGGTATGAGCGCTGTTACCGGCGGGATCAACATCCCCGGGCTGTTTTAAAAGTCATGCACGCTACGGTAATAGAAACGCTGATAGAGAAGTTTGAGCAGCTTCCGGGCATCGGCAGAAAAAGCGCGGAGCGTATCGCGTTCCACATACTTGAACGCATGTCGAAGGACGAGGTATCCTCTATGGCGTCGTGTCTTAACGAGGCGAAGGAAAAGATACTTCTTTGCCCCGTCTGCCAAAATCTGACGGACTCCTCGCCCTGTAAAATATGCTCGTCAAAGAAACGCGACACGTCGATCATATGCGTCGTGGAAAGTCCCGAGGACGTTTCCGCCATCGAGGCTACAAACGAGTTTAACGGACTTTATCACGTTCTGCACGGCGCTCTCTCGCCGATGGACGGGATAACTCCCGACGACATAAAGATAAACGAGCTGCTTTTAAGGCTTGGCGACGGCAGCGTCAAGGAAGTGATCATGGCTACGAACCCGACAGTAAACGGCACGGCTACGGCAGTGTATATTTCAAAGCTGCTGTCACCGTTCGACGTTAAGGTGACGCGTATCGCGCACGGTATACCCATCGGCAGCGACCTTGAGTACGCCGATAAGATCACGCTGATAAAAGCCCTTGAGGGACGGCGTGTTATGTAAAAATAAAGACAGAGATTTTTTGGATCTCTGTCTGTTTTTTTATTTTTTCGGACGCTCTCCGAAGTACTGATACAGGTTGCATTTTATCATGCCGTTATAGAGCTTGCGCTTTTTATCGGCGCGCTTACCGAACAGCGCTTCAAAATTTTCGTTTGACGTGAGTATGTAATACGACCACCTGTCAAGCGCCTTGAAGCTTTTACCGATTTCTCTGTACAGCTCCTCGCATTCTTTTATCTCGCCTATGCGCTCGCCGTAAGGCGGGTTACAGACGATAGTCCCGTAAGGCATTGTAAGCTCCAACTTGCGCGCGTCGCCTATCTTTGGCTTTACAAACTCGCCCACTCCCGCTTTCTCCGCGTTATGTTTCGCTATCTCGACGGTATCCGCGTCTATGTCATACGCGTATATCTCAAGCGGAACGTCGCGCTGCAGCGACTTCGCCTCTTCAAAAACTCTGTTTATCACGTCCGCGCCCACCTGCCTAAAGGAATGACACGCGAACGTGCGCGACAGTCCCGGGGCTATGTTCCGCTTGATCATCGCCGCCTCGATAGGTATCGTGCCGCTTCCGCAGAACGGATCGCACAGCGGGTACTCGAACCTCCAGCGGCTCAGCTCCACCATCGCCGCGGCAAGCGTTTCCTTAAGCGGCGCGATGTTCGACACGTGCCTGTAGCCGCGCTTGTGCAGCCCCTCCCCCGACGTGTCGATCATCAGAGTGACCGTGTCCTTGAGCAGCGAAAAGCTGATTTGGTAGGTGGGGCCATGTTCGGGGAGAGGGAGAGAATAAACGGAGGAGAGTTTGTCCGCGATCGCTTTTTTTATGATCGACTGACAATCTCTTACGCTCGCAAGTTTTGATTTTAACGAGTAGCCCTTCACCGGAAACGCGTCCTCTTTGCCTATGAAGCGCTGCCAATCGACCGCCTTCGTCGCCTCAAAAAGCTCGTCGAACGTGGTGGCGCGAAACTCGGAAACCTTGATAAATACACGCTCTCCGGTGCGTATCCACATGTTCGCGCGGCACAGTGCTTCCCAATCTCCGAGGAAGGTGACGCGCCCGTCAGTGACGGATAAAACCTCGTATCCGAGGCGGCGGACTTCGCGCGAAACAAGCGCTTCAAGCCCGAATAATGTCGTGATTATTACCTCAAATTGCTCCATTTTTACCCCCTTTTGGTCTGTTTTTTCCCCGCTTTTGCATCATTTTTTACCTGTTTTGGTCTGTTTTTTCCCTGCTTTTGCATCATTTTTTCACTTATTTTGACTGTTTTTTTACCCTCTTTTGTACCGTTATTTCGCCTCTTTTGACTGTTTTTTTCCCTGCTTTGTGTCGTTATTTCGCCTGTTTTGACTGTTTTTTCCTCTTCTTTTACTCTTTTTACCCTTATTTTTGACTGTTTTTCCCCTGTTTTTGGCGTTATTTTTACGTTTTTTACCCTTACTTTTTACGTTTTTTCCCTCAAATGCTTCTTTTTTTCGCGTTATTTTATTCAAAGCCTCTTCGTCAGCGTCACGCGAAAGCACAAAATCGATCCTGCGCAAGCTTACGTCCGCCTTCGCAAGTATCACCTTCACTCTGTCGCCGCTTTTATAAACGCGTCCCGTGCGCTTGCCGACAAGCGCGCCGATATTTTCGTCGTACTCGTAATAATCGTAGGTCATGCTCTCTGTGCGGACAAGTCCCTCAACCGTGTTTTCAAGCTCGACAAACATACCGAAGCCCGTTATGTTCGCCACGGCGGCTTCAAATTCCTCGCCGATAAAGCGGCGCATATACGCCGTCTTCATCAAATCGTCCGCATCTCTTTCGCACGTTTCCGCGCTCATCTCGCGGTCGCTCGACGTGAGCGACACGGCGGCGGTATAGCTTTTAAGATATTTTATTCTGCTCTCGGTAAGGCGCGACGCAAGGCAGTCCTTTAATATCCTGTGGACGACAAGGTCGGGATAGCGCCGTATCGGCGACGTGAAATGGCAGTAATACTTTGCGGCAAGCCCGAAGTGACCGATGTTTTCCTCGCTGTACTTCGCTTTCATGAGCGAGCGCAGCATCGTCATTGAAATGACGCGCTCGTTCGGCGTGCCCTTCACCTTGTCGATAACATCGCGCAGCATTTTCGGGCGTATGGAACTGCCGTTGTCAGTCCTCGCGTTGACGCTTAAGCCGTACGGGCGGATAAAGGCGTTAAACTCGTTTATTTTTTCCGCCGTCGGAGGCTCGTGGTTACGGTAAACGAACGGAAGCTCGGAGAAAAACGCGTACTCCGCCACGGTTTCGTTCGCGGCAAGCATAAATTCCTCTATCATCTTATTCGACGCGCCGCGCCTTACGCATACCACATCCGTCGGCTCGCCGTTCTCATCGACCTCCACGCGTCCCTCGGGGAAATCAAAGTCGATAGCTCCCCTGTCCGCGCGTTTTTTACCGAGCGCAAGAGCAAGCTCGTTCATAAGGCGAAGCGTCGGCACGACGCGGGCAAAGCGCTCGCAAAGCTCTCCGTCGTTTTCCTCAAGTATCTTATTTACATTGTTATACGTCATTCTCTCCTTCGAGCGTATGACGCTTTCCACAAGGGTGTGCTTAATTACCTTTCCGCCCGCGGATATTTCCATAAACAGCGACAGGGCAAGCCTGTCCTCGTTCGGGTTAAGGCTGCATATACCGTTTGAAAGCGCCTCGGGCAGCATCGGTATCACCCTGTCGGGAAGGTACACGCTCGTTCCGCGCTCGTATGCCTCGCTGTCGAGAGCGCCGCCCTCTTTCACGTACTCCGACACGTCCGCTATGTGCACGCCGAGCATGTAATTGCCGTTTTCGGCTATGGTGAGCGATACAGCGTCGTCAAAGTCGCGCGCGTCGTCGCCGTCTATCGTGAATATGAGCATATCGCGCAAGTCTTTCCTGCCCTTTACCATGTCCTCACTCACCGTCGGCGCGATTTTTTCCGCTTCCGCAAGCGTTTCCCTGTCAAATCCGCGCTTTACGCCGCAATCCACCATTATGCCCTCTATACAGCTTTTAAGAGAGCTTTCCTCACCCAAAACGACCGAAACCTCGCCGAAAACCCTTCCGTCCGCTTCGTACCTCGTCACACTCACCGCGGCTCTGTCGCCCACGCCGGCGCTCATCGCGTCCTTATCGGCGATATATATTTTCGCGTATATATGTCTGTTGTCGGGACGCAGGTAAAAATACCCGTCCTTTTCCTTATATATAACGCCGACAACGGTCTTATTTGCGCGCTCGAGCACCTTTACCACGTGACCGCTGCGCCGTCTGCCGTTTTTCGCGTCCTTATCGACGCGCACAAGCACTCTGTCGCCGTCGAGGGCGGTGAGCATATCCTCACCCTTTATAAATACGTCCTCCTCCTCGGCTCCGCACACAAGGAAACCGAAGCGTCCGCTTACGCTGCAGGTCAAATTGCCCGCAAGACAAAGCGCTTCCGCGTCCACGGAAACGTATCTCCCCTTTTTGCTCTGATATATTTTACCCTCGCGGCAAAGACATTCCAATATGTCCTCCAATTCCTCCCTGTCCGCGTCCGGCACGTCAAGCACGGTCATAAGCTCCTTAAGCTTAAGCGGAACATACCCCTCGGAATTGATAAAAGCCAGTATTCTCTCTTTTCTGTCCATACTTCTCTCCCGTTTTTTATACTCTACCAATATTTTATATTAAACGGATAATATGTCAAGACTTATTTTGACTTCTATTTTCTCCGTATGACACAATTTTTTTCAATTAACGTATGTATTTTATGTAGAAAATCCGCAAATAATCAGAATTGTAATCTTTTTGTTACATAATAGTAATATAAAGATTGTTGACGAACTCAAAATATAGAGTTATAATAGCCTTATGCTATTTTATAAACTGGGTTTTTTGTGAAATGAATTTATGAAATGATCCGGTAAAGAAAGGAATGGATACGCTAATGAAAAAAAAGAGCATTGTTACTCTTTGCTTCGTTGTCGCGCTCGCTCTTATCCTTAACTATGTAGCCTTCATCGGCTTCAATATAGCGGGATATTCCTATGACGGCGCTTTCGGAGAAAAGGGTATCAAAAAGGGCATTGACCTCGCCGGAGGTTCGGTCATAACCTTCCAGGCGGCGACAGATTCGCCCACGGACGACCAAATGCAGGTCGTTGAATCAATTTTCCAAACTCGTATGACAAACGCCGGATATACGGAGGCGCGTATATCACAGGGTGAGGGCGGAAAAATCACGGTTGAAATACCTTCCGTGACCAACACGGACGAGGCGGCAAGCCTTCTCGGAAACGTCGCTAAGCTGACGTTTAACGACGCTGACGGCAACGTCGTTCTCGACGGCGCAACCGACATTAAGGACGCGTCATATCAGTTCGGTCAGGTCGAGCAGAACGGTCCGTCGATACCTTACGTAAAGGTAGAGTTCAACGCCGAGGCAAGAGAGAAGTTCGCGACAGCGACGAGTGCCGCTGCGGCGCGCAGCTCGGACGGCACAAACTACATCTCGATCGAGATGGACGGCGAACAGGTTTCAAGACCGTCTGTAAGCGAAGAAATCAATTCGGACTCATGTATAATCTCGGGAAGCTTCACGCCGGAAACGGCTGAGATGCTTGCCAATCAGATCAAGTCCGGTCAGCTTCCGTTTGACCTCACGGTCATTTCAAAGGACACCGTAGGCGCGGAGCTCGGTCCTGAAGCGCTTCGTTCAAGCCTTTTGGCGGCGGCGATCGGTATTCTTCTGATAATGATATTCATGGCTATCATGTACAGAATACCGGGACTTATAGCGGATATATCGCTCCTTATCTATGTAGGTCTTATCGGACTTGCTATGGGCGTGTTCCACGTAAACCTCAGTCTTTCGGGTATCGCCGGTATCGTCTTGTCCATTGGTATGGCGGTCGACGCGGACTGTATTATATTTGAAAGAATGAAAGAAGAGCTTCGTCTTGGTAAGACGATACGCGCTTCGGTTATGTCGGGCTTCGACAAGGCGTTCTCCGCTATCCTCGACTCGAACATAACGACAATAATTACCTGTATAGTTCTTTATATCTCGGGTATAGGCACGGTAACGGGCTTCGCCACGACGCTCGGTATCGGCGTTATCCTGAGTATGTTCACGGCTATCGTTATCACTAAGTTCCTCTTGAAGCAGCTTATCGGTATCGGTATCGAGAACAGAAGTATGTTCTACAATACGAAGGCTAAAAAGGGAGGTGCGGAAGCGTAATGAAAGATTTAACCAAAAACAGATGGAAGTTCCTTATTATTCCCGCACTTATAGTTGTGGCAGGCATCGTGCTCTACATCGTGCACGGCGGATTTAACTTTGACGTTGAGTTCCTTGGCGGTGTGAGAATGCAGGTAAATCTGCACACGGATTTCGATAACGGTGAGATCGCCGATCTCGTTCAGCAAAGCACGACCGATACTGTTTCGGCGACGGTTCAGAAGGGTACCACAAACGAGATCGCTGTTATTAAAACTCCGCCGGTAGAGGATTCCGTTAAGGACGAGATATTTAACGCCCTTAAGGAAAAGTACTCGCTCGCGGACGAGGACCTTATCTCCGTATCGTCGGCATCGGCGAGCTTCGGTCTTGAGGTTCAGAGAAAAGCGCTTATGTACACGCTTCTTGCGATCATATGTATTTTGATTTACATCGCTATACGTTTTGAGTGGAGAAGCGCCGTTATGGCGGTGTTCGCGCTGGCTATAAACGTGCTTGTCATGGCGGCGGTGTACGCCATAACCAATATCCCGATAAACACCACGTTTATCGCGGCTATGCTGACGGTTATAGGTTACTCTATCAATAACACCATCGTTATATTTGACAGAATACGTGAGAATCAGAAGCTTCGCAAGAAGAATGAAACCATCGCGGAGATGACCGACAGAAGTATAAACGAAACGTTGGGACGTACCATTAATTCTACTATCACAACGCTTATAACGATCGTTCTTATATACTTCCTCGGTGTGTCCACGATAAAGGATTTCGCGCTTCCGTTGATCGTAGGTATAATCGCCGGTGCGTATACGTCGATATTTATTGCGAGTACGTTCTGGGCGGCTTGGAGAGAGTCGAATATGAAGGCTAAGGCTGCCGCGGCTCAGGAGAGAAAGTCGAATAAAAAGAATAAGTAATTGAATATGTAAAGCGGGCGCGTCGCTCGATGCGCCCGTTTGTACGGAGAGGTGGCCGAGTGGTCGAAGGCGCAGCATTGGAAATGCTGTAACGGGGGTAACTCGTTCGTGGGTTCGAATCCCATCCTCTCCTCCAAAGTAACAAGTTCCCGAAAGTGGGGACTTGTTTTTTTGTGGGACTGACATTTTGCATAATTAACGTTTGTTAATACGCCGTCAAATTTTGCAAGTTGCATATTGACAAAAGTTTTATTAGTGGTATAATTAGTTATGTAAATTGGTAGTAACAATTTAATAGCTGATTTTTCGATAAGACAAAGGTGTTTTATATTGGTTCAAAATATAATTCACCTTTTTTTAATAAATATTAAAAAATTAGCTGAATCTAACATTATGGGAGGTATTACAATGAGTAATAATGTTGCACAAATCTTCGGCAGTAAGGTCTTTAATCTGCCGACTATGAAGGAACGTCTTCCGAAGGAAACGTACAAGTCGCTCGTTAAGACGATTAACGACGGTACAAAGCTTGACATTTCAGTCGCGGAGGTTGTCGCGCACGCGATGAAGGACTGGGCGATCGAAAACGGCTGCACGCACTACACGCATTGGTTCCAGCCGATGACAGGTCTTACGGCGGAAAAGCACGATTCGTTCATTCAGCCGACAGATGACAGAACCGTTATTATGGAATTCTCCGGTAAGGAGCTTGTTATGGGTGAGCCGGACGCGTCGTCATTCCCTTCGGGCGGTCTTAGAGCCACGTTTGAGGCGAGAGGTTACACGGCATGGGATCCTACGTCGTTCGCGTTCATTAAGGACAATTCATTGTACATTCCCACGTCGTTCGTTTCGTACAGCGGCGAAGTGCTTGACAAGAAAACTCCGCTGCTGCGTTCGGAAGCGGCGATAGACAAGGCGGCGAAGAAGGTGCTCGCGCTGTTCGGTAAGCACCCGAAGAGAGTTGTCGCGTATGTAGGTCCAGAGCAGGAATACTTTTTGGTGGATAAGAAGCTTAGAAATAAGCGTAAGGACCTGCTGCTTACGGGTAGGACGCTGTTCGGCGCGAAGCCGGCAAAAGGTCAGGAGATGGACGACCATTACTTCGGTCAGATAAAGGAGCGCGTCGCTAACTTCATGAAGGAAGTTGACGAGGAGCTGTGGAAGCTCGGCGTGTTCGCGAAAACGAAGCACAACGAGGTCGCTCCCGCACAGCATGAGATCGCGCCGGTATTCTCGACGACAAATATTTCTACCGACCACAACCAGCTTACAATGGAAATTTTGAAGAAGGTCGCCGACCATCACGGTCTGTACTGCCTGCTTCACGAAAAGCCGTATGAGGGTATTAACGGAAGCGGTAAGCACAACAACTGGTCGATCGGCACATCGGACGGCGAGCTTTTGTTAAGACCGGGTAAGAAGCCTGAGGAAAACGTACAGTTCCTGCTGTTCCTCGCGGCGGTCATCAAGGCTATTGACGATTACGCGGACATTTTGAGAGCGTCTGTCGCAACGGCGGGCAATGACCACCGTCTTGGCGCGAACGAGGCTCCCCCCGCTATTATCTCGATGTACCTCGGCGACCAGCTCGCGGCTGTCGTTGACCGTCTGAAGAAGCACAAGGACGTTAAGAGCGCGACGGGTGATTTGATCGAAACGGGCGTTGACTCGCTCCCCGACATCGAGAGAGATACCACGGACAGAAACAGAACGTCACCGTTCGCGTTTACGGGTAACCGTTTCGAGTTCCGCGCTCCCGGTTCAAGACAGTCTATCGCGGGTATCAATATCGTTATCAACACTATCGTCGCGGAAACGCTTACGGAAATCGCCGATGAGCTTGAGGGCAGCAAGAACATTCAGAAGGACGCATTCGAGCTTGCCGTTAAGATTTTCTCAGAGCATGACAGAATTATATTCAACGGTAACGGCTACAGCGACGAGTGGATAGAAGAAGCTGAGAGAAGAGGTCTTTATAACCTCAAAACCACTCCCGACGCTCTCCCCCATTTCGTGGCGCAGAAGTCGATCGACCTGTTTACAAAGCAGGGCGTATTCACCGAGGTCGAGGTCAAGACGCGCGGTGAGATAATGATGGAGGACTACAATAACACGGTACATTTCGAGATGCTTACGATGCTTGAAATGGCTAAGCAGGAGATCCTTCCCGCGTGCCTCAAGTACACGAATTTCGTCGCCGAAGATTACTCTTCAAAGAAGGCGCTCGGTATCGACGCGCCGAAGGAGCTCGAAAGAGTCAAGAAGCTTACCGAGCTTACGGAGGAGCTTATGACGAAAATCGACGCACTCGACGCGGCTACGGATATCCCCGATGTCGACGCTTACGCGGTTGGTATGTACTACAAGGAAACGGTACTTCCCGCTATGGATACGCTGCGCGAAACGGCGGATACTCTCGAAACGATGGTTTCAAAGGAGTTTTGGCCCTTCCCGACATACACTGATTTACTCTATCTGGTATAATCCGGTATAATGGTATATTAAACTACATAAGCCGCCCAAACGAAAGTTTGGGCGGTTTATTTTTTTTGCATTTTTACTAAAACCGTACTGTGAAAATTATGCAAGGTTTACAAAAGTATATTTTTTGACAAAAAATTTTGCAGTTACCGACTTGCGCTGCGGTTCCATATATGTAAGGGGTGAAAAAGATAAGTTTGCGCAAATTTAAGGCGCAAAAAATAAGGAGGCGTGACGGAGGTTGATTATAGGCATTTTGAGGACAAATTACGCATAAAAAACGCTCAGACCTTATCTGAGCGTTTTTTGTTACCGTAGGAGGTAATACGTGTCTTTATATTTCCAAATGTAATGCGCCGCCAAGATGAGCGTCAGAAATTCCGCCGCCGGTACGGCGAACCATATTCCGTCCACGCCGAAGAGTGCCGCGAAACCGATTATAAACAGCGACGTAAGTCCGAGCGTGCGGATAAACGAAATCATCGCCGAAACCTTGCCGTTTGAGTACGCGGTAAAAAGGGACGAGGCGAATATGTTATAGCCCTTGAACAGATACCCCGACGCGAACAGCAGCATTCCGCGCTTCGCTATCTCAAATACCTCCGTGCCCGACTTCGCGAACGTAAGCACAAGCGGCGCGCGGAAAATCACGGTCAGCGCCGTCACGGCTATGGAGAAAAGTCCGAGAAAAAGTATACTTATCCTGAAAATTTTACCAAGCTTTTCCCTCTCCTCCGCGCCGTAGTCATAGCTTATCACGGGCGCAACGCCCATCGAGTAGCCTATGCTCACGGCGACGAGGAAAAAGTCGATATACAGCACTATCGTGATCGCAGCGACTCCGTCCTGTCCCGCGAAACGCATCATCGCGAGGTTAAACAGAAGCGTCGTAACACTCATCGCGAGGTTGTTTACCATTTCCGACGAGCCGTTGGTGACGGTCGATATAAGCGCGCGTCTGTCGCGGCGCGGTTTTACGAAATGTACCAGCCCGTTTTTGTTGCGCGCGAAGTAAATCGTGCCGACTACCGTCTGTATCGTATATCCGATACCCGTAGCCAAAGCCGCGCCCGATATTCCCATGCCGCACGGCTTTATGAACACGTAGTCGAGGACTATGTTCGCTATGCCGCCCGTGAGCGACAGCACGAGCATCAGTTTCGGCTTGCCGTCGGCTAAAATCGCGCCGTGGACGTACATCTGCATTATCGAAAACGGTATGAAAAACGCCGATACGAACGCGTAATCGTAGCAGTAATCGTAAATCGCCGCGTTCGCACCGAGGAAAATAATTATCGGTTTTATGAACGCAAAAACCAACGCCATCGACACTACGGCGAGTGCGGCTAAAACTATGTAAATATACGTAAAATCCCGATTTGCCTCAATGTTCCTGCCCGCGCCGTTTTTAATCGAAACGACAGCCGACATGCCCGTGCCGAACATCGTGCCCGTTCCGGTGGCGAGTCCCAAAATCGGGAACACGATATTTACCGCCGAAAGCGCGTCGGTGTTCACGAGCCGCGACACGAAAATTCCGTCCACGATAGTATACATCGAAGTGAAGATCATCATTATTATCGTGGGTATCGTGAATTTTATAAGTGTGCGAAACGAGATCTCCATAGATAATGAATTTTGCGGTGTGCTCATTTTTAAATTTCCCTGTATTTTGCCTGTCCCGATTCGTAGAGGTCGTTACCGTTGCAGTCGATAAGCACCACGGCGGGAAAGTCCTCCACGACAAGTTTGCGTATCGCTTCCGTGCCGAGGTCGTCGTAGGCGATCACTTCGGCTTCCTTTATGCACTCCGCGATAAGAGCGCCCGCGCCGCCGATCGCGCCGAGGTATACGGCGGTGTTGCGCTTCATCGCGTCCACAACGTCCTTATTTCGCGCGCCCTTGCCTATCATGCATCCAAGTCCGTGGTCGAGCAAAAGCGGCGTGTATGCGTCCATTCTGCCCGCCGTAGTGGGACCGCATGAGCCGATGACCTCGCCCGGTTTCGCGGGACACGGTCCGGCGTAATAGATCGCGCTGTCGGTAAGGTCTATCGGGAATGTGCCGTCTTTTTTGAAGTTTGCCGCCATGCGCTCGTGCGCCGCGTCACGGGCGGTGTATATGACGCCGGTTATCAGAACGCTGTCCCCCGCTTTTAAGTCGCGGATCTTGTCCTTGGTAAACGGCGTGGTGATTTTTTTATCCATCGTTTTGCCTCCTGTTAAAACAGGGACACATTGTGTCCCTTTGGTTTATATAGGTGCGGGACGTCGTGGGCGCCGTCCCCTACATCCGTTATTTGTAAATAGTGTGCCGTAGGGGCTGGCGCCTTTGCTACGGCATACGAGCATAGCTCTATGCCTACGACGCTAAAGCGTCGTTCACCTCGACAGCCCGTTTTCGTAGGGGCGGCGATTCGCCGCCCGCGGGCGGATAATATCCGCCCCTACACATTCATGTTGACATCGGTGTATCACAAAACAGGCATTGTTGGGCGGGGTGCCTCACCCCGCCGTTTACCGGTTTGAACAACCTGAAAATGATGATAACGTTGCCGTCAGCATGTCGGGGATGAGGCGTGCGGTGAACAACACGCTTTGCGTGTTGTAGGCGTGTTCGCTTGCGAACAAACGCCGTAGCAAAGACGCGCACGCCCATCATAATTTACTCAATTTCCCACTCGATCTTGCCCGCGACACCGCTTGTCATGCCCTTGCGCGCCTCGCTTACCGCGAACGCGCGGTTTAAAGCAGAGCCGACGCTTCTATAAATCGCTTCCCAGATGTGGTGTCCGTTGTGACCCTTCTGCAAATCTATATGCAGCGTACACATCGCGCCCTGAACAAAGCCCTCGAGAAACGTTTCCAAATCCTCGCTGTCCATACCCTCGACCTTTGCCGCCGGTGTGTTGCCGTGGTAGTCGATGTCTATGTACGCCCTGTCCTCAAAGCTCACGGCGCACTCAGCTTTCGCCTCGTCGATAATGCCGACCGCGTCGCCGAAACCCGCCGCGCCGTCGGTTTTTTGCACGTACTCGCGCGCTGCCTTGCCCATAGCCATACCGAGATCCTCGCATATGACGTGCGTAAGCGTAAACTCGTCAAGCTTTATGTCGGTTTCGATATTAAATCCGCCGCGCCACGCGATATGCTCGATCATGTGATTGAGAAACGGCAGCGGTGTTTTTATATTCTTTCTGTAGTCGGGTTTGATCGGCGAAAAGTCGAACACGACCTTCATTTCCGATTCCGTGGTTTTGCGCGTAACCTGTACCTTTTCCATGATTATTTCCTTTCCTTTACGGCTAAGCCGTGCGTATCAAATCCCTCTACCTTCGCAAATCTGTACGCGTAGTCCCGTACCTTTTCAAATCCGTCCTTCGACGCGTAACCTACAGACGAACGCTTTAAGAAATCCTGCACGCTTACCGACGAGTATGTTTTCGCAAAGCCGCCCGTCGGAAGTATCGCGTTCGGTCCCAAAACAAAGTTGCAGAGCGTGACCGGCGTGTAGTCGCCAAGAAGTATCTCGCCCGCATTTTTGATTTTCGGGAGCGTGTCGAACGGCTTTTCAGTCATTACCTCCATATGCTCCGGCGCGTAGTCGTTTACGAACGCGATAGACTCGTCGAGCGAATTTGTTAAAATCACGCCGCCGTAGGTGGTGAGGTTCGTTTCGATAAATTCCTTGCGCTTGGGCGATATTTTTTCAAGCTGACGGTTCACGATCGGGATAACCGCGTCAACTAATTTCTTCGAATGTGTAACAAGGAGCGCCGCGCTGTCGGGGCCGTGTTCCGCCTCTATCATCCAGTCGAGCGCGACCTTTTCGGGATCGGCTTTTTCGTCGGCGAGAACGATTATCTCGCTCGGACCTGCCGGAAGTCCCGCGTCGATCTGACTGGCGAGAACGCGCTTTGCCGCAGTCGCGTAGCTGTTGCCGGGACCTATGACCTTGTGGCACTTCGGGATCGTTTCCGTTCCATACGCGACAGCCGCTATCGCCTGTATGCCGCCTACCTTATATATTTCCGTGATACCTATGATTTTCGCAGCCGCGAGTATCGCGTCGTCAACCTCGCCCTTTTCGTTCGGGGGCGTTACAACTACGATTTTCGGCACCTTCGCAACGACCGCCGGAATACCGAGCATACACAGTACCGACGGAAAACTGCCCTTGCCGTGCGGCACGTACAGGCACACATCGACTATTGGCGTTGTTTTCTCGCCGACCATAAGACCGTCGTCCACCATCGTGAACCACATTTCCTCGGGCAGCTGCTTCTCGTGGAAATCGTAAATATTCTTGTACGCGTACTCTATAGCCTCGCGCGTTTCCCTGTCAAGACGGTTGTAGCCGGCTTCGATTTCCTCGGGCTTTACCTTCATCTGATCCGCCGTAAGCTGAACGCGGTCAAACTTCGCGGTGTATTCGAGCACTGCCGCATCGCCACGATTTTTGATGTCGTCGGAAACCTCCTTCGCGACCTTCATCTGCTCCGTTATGTCGAGCTCGGCGCGTTTCATTATGAAGTCGTACTGCTCCTTTGTCATTTCGGACAATTTATAAATATTCGGTGTCATTGTTTTCCTCCCGTTTTTGTTTATTTAAGAAAATCCTTCATTTTATCGTAGAAGCTTTTCTTCTGTTTATAATTATTATCCTCGTCAAAGTCACGCAAAATTTCCTTCTGCTTCGCGGTCAAATTCCTCGGAACTTCGACATTTACCGTCACATATTGGTCGCCTCTCGATTTGCTCCTTATATACGGAATACCTTTTCCCTTCATACGAAAACGCGACGATGTCTGCGTACCCTCGGGGATGGTAAGCTCCACGGGACCGTCGAGAGTCGGTACCTTGAGCGTGGCACCCAATGCCGCCTGAACAAACGTTATCGGCATATCTATAAGTACATTGTTTCCTTCACGGCGAAATACCTCGTGCGGACGAACTCTTACGGTTATAAGCAAATCGCCGCTGGGACCGCCCTTCGCGCCCGCCTCACCTTTACCGGAAAGCTGTATCGTCTGACCGTTGTCGATTCCCGCGGGAATTTGGACCTCAACGGTTTTATTCTTCCTCACGCTGCCCGTACCACGGCAGTCACGGCACGGCTCTTTTATAATTTTACCTTCGCCTCTGCACTGCGGGCACACCGTTTCCGTCGTCATGTAACCCAAAATCGTGCGCTGCTGCGTCTGTACGCGTCCCGTACCTCGGCAGTTTCGGCACGTTTCAACGGTCGTACCCTTTTTCGCGCCCGTACCGCCGCACGTTTCACATTTTTCCTGTGTCAAAATATTGAGCTTACGTTTACAGCCGAACGCCGCTTCCTCGAAGTTCACGTCAACGGTCTGACGTATATCCGCGCCGCGTTTCGGTCCGTTCCTGCGTCCGCCGCCGAAACCGCCGAAGCCGCCGAACATATCAAATATGTCGCCGAAGTCGAAGCCGGCTCCGTTAAAGCCTCCGCCCGCACCGAAGTTGGGATCCACGCCCGCGTGACCGAAACGGTCATAATTCGATTTCTTTTCGGGATCGGACAGTACCTGATACGCCTCGTTTACCTCCTTAAACTTCTCCTCCGCGTCCTTGTCGCCGGGGTGAAGGTCGGGGTGGTACTTCTTGCTCTGTTTACGGAACGCTTTCTTTATTTCCTCGTCCGACGCGCCTTTTTCTACGCCCAAGACCTCATAATAATCTCTTTTTTCAGCCAATTTTTTCACCTGCCTAATATGGGTATTATACTAAATTTGCTTTGGTTTGTAAAGAGGTATTTTGTTTGTGTGCGAAACAGGGGCTGCCACTATGACAGCCCCGCGCTTTTTACTGATTATCGTTGTCTACTTCCTTGTAGTCCGCCTCATACACGTTCGGGTCGCCCTGCTGCGGATTTGCTCCCGCATTGGGATCCGCGCCCTGCGGGTTCGCCTGCGCGTACATCTGCTGCGCCACGGTGTAAAACTTTTCTTGAAGCTCGTCTGTCGCCGCCTTTATAGCCGCGCTGTCCGTACCCTTAAGCGCCTCCTTGACCTTGTTTACCTCGGTTTCAACCATCGACTTCGTCGCGTCGTCGATCTTGTCACCCGCGTCCTTTACCGCCTTTTCACACTGGTACACAAGCGATTCGGCGTTGTTTCTTATCTCAACCTCTTCCTTACGCTTCTTGTCCTCCTCAGCGTACTTCTCGGCTTCCTTGACAGCCTTGTCAATATCCTCGTCCGAAAGGTTTGACGACGCTGTGATCGTTATCTTCTGCTCGTTACCGGTACCCAAATCCTTCGCGCTTACGTTCACGATACCGTTCGCGTCGATGTCGAACGTAACCTCTATCTGCGGTACGCCGCGCGGCGCGGGAGCTATACCGGTAAGGTTGAAGCGTCCGAGCGTCTTGTTATACTGCGCCATTTCTCTCTCACCCTGAAGCACGTGCACCTCAACCGACGTTTGACCGTCAGCCGCGGTAGAGAATATCTGCGACTTTGAAGTCGGGATAGTCGTGTTTCTTTCGATAAGCTTCGTGAACACGCCGCCCATGGTTTCGATACCGAGCGACAGCGGTGTTACGTCGAGCAGAAGTATATCCTGCGAGTTGTCACCGGCGAGAACTGCCGCCTGTCTTGCCGCGCCCACCGCGACGCACTCGTCGGGGTTAATGCCCTTGTTGGGTTCCTTGCCCATTTCCTTCTTAACGGCTTCCTGTACCGCCGGTATTCTCGACGAGCCGCCGACGAGCAGTACCTCGTCTATCTGTGACGCGCTGAGCGACGCATCTCTCATAGCGTTACGGATACACGTCAGCGTTCTGTCTACCAAATCAGCCGTAAGCTCGTCAAACTTCGCCTTTGTAAGCGTGATGTCCATGTGCTTCGGTCCCGACGCGTCGGCTGTAATGAACGGCAGGTTTATGTTTGACGTGGTGGTGGCGGAAAGCTCTATCTTAGACTTTTCAGCGGCTTCCTTAAGGCGCTGCATAGCCATCTTGTCGCCCGAAAGGTCTACGCCGTCGCTCTTCTTAAATTCCGATACAAGGTAGTCGATAATTCTCTGGTCAAAATCGTCACCGCCAAGGTGCGTGTCGCCGTTTGTCGAAAGCACCTCGAATACGCCGTCGGATATGTCGAGTATGGACACATCGAACGTGCCGCCGCCGAGGTCGTATACCATTATCTTCTGATCTTTCTCACCCACGCCGTACGCAAGCGCCGCCGCCGTAGGCTCGTTTACTATTCTCATTACCTCAAGACCGGCAATTTTACCCGCGTCCTTCGTAGCCTGACGCTGGGAGTCGTTAAAGTAAGCCGGCACGGTGATGACCGCCTGCGTTACCGTTTCGCCGAGGTAGCTTTCCGCGTCCTGCTTGAGCTTCGACAAAATCATCGCCGAAATTTCCTGCGGCGTGTACGCCTTGCCGTCTATCGTGACCTTTTCGGTCGTACCCATTTTACGCTTTATGGACATTATCGTTCTGTCGGCGTTGGTGACCGCCTGACGCTTCGCCACCTGTCCGACTATTCTCTCGCCGTCCTTTTGGAAAGCGACAACCGACGGCGTTGTTCTCGCGCCCTCGCTGTTTGTGATAACGTTCGGGTTACCGCCCTCCATAACAGCGACACAGCTGTTTGTTGTTCCTAAGTCAATACCTATTATTTTTCCCATGATCATTGTCCTCCTTAATAAAAATCAAAATTTAATTTGCTACCTTTACCATACTGTGACGAACAACGCGGTTGTCCTTGTATATGTAGCCCTTCATAAGCTCCTCAACAACGGTGTTATCGTCTATTGTGTCGTCCTCAATGTGCATCACGGCGTTATGAAGGTTCGGATCAAACTGTTCGCCTTCGGCTTTTATCGGCGTTACGCCAAGCTTTTCAAGCGTGTCGGCGAACTGTTTTAAAACCATTTCAACGCCCTCCTTGAGCTTTACCGCGTCCTCGGACTCCACTTCGATTTTAAGCGCCCTCTCCAAGTTGTCGCCTATCGGAAGTATCGCCGCCGCCGCGTCTATTACCGCGTCGCCGTAGCGCATATCCTTTTCGCGCTGCGTGCGTTTTTGGAAGTTGTCAAACTCCGCGTAAAGACGAACGTATTTATCCGTCTGTTCCTTAAGCTTTTCCTCAAGTACCTCCTCGTTTGACTTTTCCTCCGTGTCGGTCTGCTGCTGTGTTTCCTCCGCGGCGGTTTCCTCTTCCACGGTATTTTTTTCTTCATTAATTTCCATCAGATTACCCCTTTCCTCAGCCGTCATTCATATAGTAACCGAGTATTTTATCTATTTCATTTGAAATAAGGTCAAGACTTGCGAAAACCTTCGCGTAGTTCATGCGCTTCGGTCCTATGACGGCGAGCTTGCCCGACGTCTTGTCGCCCAGCGAATAATTTACGCTTACAAGCGAGCAGTCCTGAAGTATTTCAAAATCATTTTCCTTGCCTATTTTGGCTTCTATGCCGTCGTTGCCGTCCGTTTCGACGAGTTTTTTCAGGTTTTCCTTGTCCTCCAAAAACGACAGTATCTTTTCAGCCTTCTCAACGTTGCTGTACTCCGGATAGCGGAGTATCGACTTTGCGTTGTTTACGTATATCTCCGTTTCCGTGTCGGCGGTTATTGTATCGTACACGAAATGAAGTATGTCTATAAGCACCTTGGGATTTATTGAGAGCTTGTTTTCCGTTTCCCGCTGTATCTTTTGTATCTTTTCAAAGTCTATATCGTCCGCCTTAAGTCCCGCAAGCTTCGCGTTTAAAAGCTTCGACAATTTTTCACAGCTTTCACCGTCAATATCCGCGTTTATCGCGCGGCTTTGCACGTCGCGCGTTACGACTATCAGCATCACCGTATGGCTCGCTACAGGCACGAGGTCGATTTTTCTTATGTGCGAGTTGCTTTCCTTCGGCGCGGTCGCTACCGCCGCGTAATCGGTAAGGCTTGAGGCGATAGCCGCCGCGTACTTTATAAGCTTTTCAAGCTGGCTCACCCGAGCCTCAAGAAGCTCGCGAAGCTGCGTCACAGCCTCCATACCTATTTTGTAATTCTGCATAAGCGAATTTACGTAAAATCTGTAGCCCGCGTCGGACGGGACGCGTCCCGCGGACGTGTGGGGCTGCACAAGGTAGCCCATCTCCTCCAAATCCGCCATTTCGTTGCGGATGGTGGCGCTTGAAAGTCCGAGATTTTCCTTCTTGGATATTGCCCTTGAACCAACAGGCTCCGCTGTCCAGATGTATTCGTCAATGATTGCCTGAAGGATCTTTCTTTTTCTGTCGCTCAAATCCACGGCGATCATCCCTCTCCTTCGCGTTTTGTTAGCACTCACGTTAATCGAGTGCTAACAAGTATAAGATACCACTATTATACTTAATTGTCAAGGAGTTAATACAAATTTTCATAAATTATTAACAAATTTCATAATAAACACCGAAAAGCGTATTTGTTTTCGGTTTTTACCGTCTTTTTTCACCGTTTTCACGGGGAAATAAGCGCTTTTATATTGACATTTCGGCGCAATAAGGGTATATTATCCAATAGGAATTATGCGGCGGTAACTTTTACGCAAGGGTTTGCGCGCGGAAAGGATTTGAATACAAATGAAGCAAGGCACAGCCGGCGGTGAAATATTTGAAAAGCATATGTTTGACGGAAGCTTCGGCTTGGAGCGCGAAACTCTTCGCGTCACGTCGGACGGTTTTCTCGCGCCCACTCCCCACCCGTTCGTTGACAACGACTGCCTTGACCGCGACTTCTGTGAAAATCAGCTTGAGCTTATCACTCCCGTATGTCCCGACACGGACAGCCTCATGGCGTGTCTGTCGGAAACTGACAGACGCGTTAAGAGGGCTCTTTTGACTTCGGGTGAATATTTATGGATGTCGAGCAACCCTCCGCACATAAGCGGCGAGGACGAGATCGTGATTGCAAATTTTCTCGGCGACAAAGCGTACAAACGCGATTACCGCGTCGATCTCGCCGGTCGTTACGGAAAAAGACTTATGCTCTACTGCGGAATACACCTCAATTTTTCGTTCTCCGAGAAGCTTATATCGTCGCTTTACGACGGCGAAAACAGCTACAAAGCATTTAAAAACGCGCTTTATTTCCGTTTATCGAAGCAAGTTTTCAGATACGCTTGGCTCCTCGTTCTCCTCACCGCGTCAAGTCCCGTGTACGACGCGTCACTCGACGGCGACGGTTTATCCGGCAGCGCCTTCGACGGGTATTCGTCAATGCGCGCCGGCGATAGAGGGTACTGGAACAAATTCGTACCCATACTCGAGTACACGGATCTAAGCGCCTATATAGCCTCCGTGAACCGCTACGTCGGCAGCGGCATGCTCCTGAACGCCGGCGAGCTTTATCTACCGGTACGCCTTAAACCGCACACCGGCAGCGACTTAAACGCTCTTATACGCCACGGCGTAAACCACATCGAGCTGCGTATGTTCGACGTGAACCCACTTTCACCCGTCGGTATATTCCGCGAGGATCTGGAGTTCGCGCACTACTTTTTGATTTACCTGCTGCTCCTGCCCGACTTTGAATTCACGCCCGACCTTCAAAAGGCGGCGATAGACAATTACAAGTCGGCTGCACGTTACGAATTGTCTGAAATAAAAATAAACGGTTACAGCGCCATTGACGCCGCAACCGGTATGCTTGACGATATGAGCAAGTATTTCAGCGGCTTTGAACGCGCACTGCAAATAATAGACATTCAAAAAAACAAAATACTCAAAAACGAGCGCTACTGCGTCAAGGTATACGAAAAGCTTTCACAAAATTTCCACGAAAACATGACGGAGATCACAAAAAAATATTCCGCCGTTTAAAATTCTACACAAACTCACACAGCACGGAATTTGACACGTCTATCCCGCGCGGCGTTAATGAATAAAAACCGTCTTTATATTTTATCAAATCCATCGCGGCAAATTTTTTCAGTGCGCCGCCGAAAACATCGTCTATACTTTTACCGAAACGCGCCTCAAACACGTCCGCGCTTACACCCTTTTCCATTCTCAGCCCCGTTATCATAAATTCCGATATTTTGTCTTGTTCACTGAGGCGCACCGCCTCTTTTTTATTACGCGATATATACTCCTCGACACCGCTTGAGTTACAGTACCGCGTACTCCCGTCATAGGAATGAGCCGCCGCGCCAAGACCTATATACTCCTCACCCGTCCAGTATTTTACGTTATGAGCGCACTTGTAGCCCTTCCGCGCGAAATTCGATATTTCATACCGCGAAAAACCATGCTTCGCCAAAAAATCCACGGTGTACGCGTACATTTCCCTATCCACCTCATCATCGGGCAATACTATCTTACCCGACGAGTATTCTCTTTCCAGCTCCGTACCGTCCTCGACAATAAGACTGTACGCGCTTATATGCGTCACGGGCAGACTTACGGCTGTATTAAGCGTTTCCTTAAGGCTTTCCATACTTTGCGACGGCAGCGCCGTCATAAGATCTATATTTATGTTTGTAAATCCGTTTTTACCGAGCGCGCAAACGGTATCATACGCCGTTTTCGCGTCGTGTATCCTGCCTATCGCCTCAAGCTCCGCGTCACAAAACGACTGCACGCCGACGCTTACGCGGTTTACTCCGCCCAAAAGCATGGCGCGGATCTTATCCTCATCGACTGTGCCGGGATTTATTTCCATCGTAAACTCGTACCCGTCCGCGATATTAAAATTTTCAAAGCACATCCCGCAAAGACGCTCTATTTCCTCCGCGCTGAGCAGCGACGGCGTACCGCCGCCCACAAAAACGGTGTCCGCGCTCTCGCCACGATATGACCGAGCCTCCGCCTCCAAAGCGACCATGTACGCGCCTATAAGGTGCATTTTACCCGCGTACGACGCGAAATCGCAGTACTTGCATTTACGCGCGCAGAACGGCACGTGAATATATATCCCCTTCACAGCAATTCCTCCACAAAAAAAGAGACCGCAGCCTCTTTTTTATTTTTCATTATTTTTGTTCGTCCTCTTCACAGTCGAACTCAAGCTCGATCTCCTCGTGACAGTTCGGGCACACGATCGCGTTGTCGTCGTCTATCATATCGAAATCGACCATAACGTCCTCACCGCAGTTCGGGCACTCTATCTCAAAATAGTCGCTGCCGTCGTCGTAGTCGTCGTCATAGTCATCCAAAACAGCGTCGTCAAAATCCGCGTCAAAATCGTCATCGTACACGCCGTCACCGTAGAAGTCGTCCGCAAGGTCAAAAACGCACGTGTCAAGCTCGTCGAGCGCATCTCTTGTGTCGGATAGGTCGCTGTCCATCTCTTCGATTTTGTCAGCCATTTCACCGAGCAGGTCCAAAAGCTTTATAATAAGCTTGCCTTCGTCGCTTTTCGGGCTTATATCAAGACCGTCAGCGTAGCCTTTGAGGTAGGAAACCTTTTTAATTAAATCTTCCATAATTTTACCTTTCCCGCTTTACTTTACGCGCTCCATATACTCTCCTGTTCTCGTGTCTACTCTTATCATTTCGTTTACGTCAACAAACAGCGGCACCTGAATGGTAGCGCCCGTTTCAAGCGTCGCGGGCTTCGTCGCGTTTGTTGATGTGTTGCCGGCAAAGCCCGGCTCCGTTTCGGTGACCTGAAGCTCGACAAACGTCGGAGGCTCCACGCCGAAGATATTGCCCTTGTACGACATTATCTTGCACACGTCGTTTTCCTTTACGAACTTCATCTGCTCCTCGATCTCCGACTTTGCGATGTCTATCATGTCATACGTTTCGTTGTCCATGAAATGATAGAAATCGTCGTCACCGTAAGAGTATGCCATATCCTTTCTGTCGATATGAGCCTCCTCAAACTTTTCTGTAGGTCTGAAGGTCTTTTCAACCACGCCGCCGCTTATGATGTTCTTGAGCTTCGTTCTTACGAACGCCGCGCCCTTACCCGGCTTTACGTGCTGAAATTCGACAATTTGATATACATTACCCTCATGTTCAAAGGTTCTTCCGTTTCTAAAATCGCCTGCTGTAATCATATAAAAAATCCTCCCAAATCTTTTGTGATTTATATTATATATATTCTAATATATTTCAGGCAAAAAATCAAGGTATTAATCAAAAAAATTTTGTTTTACCCGTATTTTTCCGCCATCATAATGCCCGATATTATCATCGCGCCGCCGAAATACTGAATAAAGTGCATCGTTTCACCCAAAAAGAACGCGCCTATGATAATTGTCGTGATAGGCTCGAACGCCGACACTATACCCGCAGTGGACGCGCCCTCGTAGCGTACTCCCGCTTGAAACAGCGGTATCGCTCCCATCGTTATCAAAAACGAAATAACAAATGAAAACAGCCAGCCCTCACCCGTTATGCCGGTAAAGACGATACTGTCCGTGACTGCGCCGAAAACGAGCGTGCCCGCGCTCATTATCAGCATGAGATAGAACGTCAGCTTGATGTAGTCCATCTCGTCAATACCCGACTTGTCCATGTAAATGACGTAAAAGCTGTAAAATATACCCGACAGCACGGCGAGCATAATTCCTATTTTATCGGCGGCGGTGTTTATATCCACGAAAAGGAATATGCCTACCGTTACGAACATGACAGCCGCGAGCTTGAATTTATTTATTTTTTCCTTGTAGATAAACGCGGACACGATAACGATTATAAGCGGATAAATAAAGTGGAGCGTGGTCGCGAGCCCCGTCGAGATATAGTCATACGCGGCGTAAAGCGATATTATCGACAGCGAGCCGCCGAACGCGCCGAAAATTATTATGCTTATAAGCTCATGGCGCGTCAGCTTGAACGACTGCCCGCGCACCGTCATTATAATAAATAAAAGCGGAAGCATCAGGAATGTACGCAAAAAAGTCAGCGTTATTCCGTTCACTCCGCCTTTATATGCAAATTTTGATAAGAGAGGCGCTGTCCCGTATATCACGGCGGACAGCACCAGACATATTTTGCCCCTTGTCACAGAAATTCCTCCTACCCGAAACCGACAGATCATAAATACTTGTTCCGCGGGCAGGGCGGGAGGTTACAGTTTTTCTATTTCCCGAAGCCAAACTTCCGCGGACGCGTCCGACGGCATGCGCCAGTCGCCTCTCGGAGAAAGAGCAACGCTGCCGACCTTCGGTCCGTCAGGCAGGCAGGAGCGCTTGAATTGCTGCGCGAAAAATCTTCTGTAAAATACCTTCATCCATTCCAGTATGACAGCCCTGTCATACGTGTCCTTAAATGCCGTTTCGGCAAGACGCAGTATCTTTGCGGGCGATGAGCCGAAGCGCGTAAGGTGGTAGAGGAAAAAGTCGTGAAGCTCGTAAGGTCCGACTATGTTTTCCGTTTTTTGCGATATTTTTCCGTCCTTGGGCGGAAGAAGCTCGGGACTTACCGGAGTTTCGAGAATATCGCGGAGCGTCTTTTTGAGCGCGTCGTTATCGGTGCGCCGCGCCTCGTAGTCCACAAGACAGCGTATAAGCGTTTTCGGCACGCCGGCGTTCACCGCGTACATCGACATGTGATCGCCGTTGTACGTCGCCCAGCCGAGCGCAAGCTCCGACATGTCGCCCGTACCTATGACAAGTCCGCCCGTTTGGTTCGCAATGTCCATAAGCACCTGTGTGCGTTCGCGCGCCTGCGCGTTTTCATACGTCACGTCATACGCGTTCGCGTCGTGTCCTATGTCGTGAAAGTGCTGCTTCACCGCGTCCGCGATATTGATTTCGCGAAGCGTCACTCCGAGCGTTCTTGCGAAGCTTACCGCGTTGTTATACGTCCTGTCCGTAGTGCCAAAGCACGGCATTGTCACGGCTATGATGTTTTTGCGCTCAAGGTGAAGAGCGTCAAACGCGCGTACCGTCACGAGCAGTGCGAGAGTGGAGTCCAATCCTCCGCTTACGCCTATTACGGCGGTTTTGCTGTGGGTGTGGTCAACGCGCTTTTTAAGTCCTATTGACTGTATTGAAAGTATTTCCTCACTGCGCTTGTCGCGTTCACCGTCCGATGACGGTACAAACGGCAGTTTTTCCACGCGGCGCGTAAGAGAGGTGTCGGTCATTTTAATATCAACGCCGACAGTGACGTAAGCGCCGTCCGTTATTTTGTAGGTGTTGCTCTTTTTTCTCTCACCTACCATTCTTTCCAAATCGAGTTCGCTATATACGCGTTCGTTCGTAAAACGCTTGCTTCTCGCGAGTATCGAGCCGTTTTCCGCGATTATGTTATCGGCTGAAAACACGAGGTCGGTCGTCGATTCACCGTAGCCCGACGACGCGTACACGTAGCCGCAGTAAAGACGCGCGGACTGGCTCTTTACGAGCATGGCGCGGTATTCGTCCTTTGCGATTATCGCGTCGCTTGCCGACAGGTTCGCTATGACCGTCGCGCCCGCCACGGCGTGGCTCGACGACGGCGGCAGCGGCGTCCAAAGATCCTCACACACCTCGACGGCGAGCGTGAAGCACGGGCAAGCGTCGGCACGGAAAAGTATATTCGCGCCGAACGGCACCTGTTTACCGTCAAAATCGATGTACTCAACGTCCGTTTTACCCTCACAAAACCAGCGCGTTTCGTAAAATTCGGAGTAATTTGGGACGTTTAGCTTCGGCACTATTCCCTTTACCTCTCCGCCGTTTATGACAGCGGCGCAGTTGTAGAGCTTACCGCGGACGACAAGCGGCACGCCGACGGCGGCGACAATGTCAACTCCCTTACTTTCGGCGGCTATCCTTAAAAGACAGTCCTCGGCGCTTTTTAAAAGCGAGGTCTGCAAAAACAGGTCGCCGCAGGTATATCCCGTGACGCAAAGCTCCGGGAACACGATAAGCTTTACGCCGTCGTCGGCGGCGCTTTTCATTTCCTTAATAATATTTGCCGTATTGTATTCCGTATCGGCAACGCGTATATCCGGCGTCACCGCCGCGCAGCGTACAAATCCGTCTTTCATGCGTGTTTCCTTTCCGTATAAATCTACTTCAAGCCGTTGAGCTCACTCTTAAGCTTTTCTATCTCTTCCTCGGTTATTGTTGTCATTTTTGAACGTTTACATTCCGCAAGCTTATCCAAGTACGCGCGCGCCTTATCGTATTTGCCGCACTTTACGGCTATCTTGGCGCCGTGATAAAACCCTTCCACAAAATCATCCTGCTCCGATAAAAGCTCGTCCGAAATTTTTTCCGCGTCCTCATACCTTCCGAGCCTGTAATAGCATATCGACAGATTATCGAGTATATCTCGGTTATCCTTATCGTAATCATACGCTTCCTCACACGTCGCAAGCGTTTCATCAAGCGGAACGTTCGACAAAAGCTTAAAATAACCCAGCATACCGTACAAATTACCCGTCCTGTAACCATCCTCGTACAGCTGTATCGCCTCACTCAAAGCCTCATCTATCCTTCCCTGACGGTAATACACCATACACCGCTGCTGTCTTGCGATATTTTTCTTCTCCGGCTCCAAACCCTTTACGCGTATGATCGGATCGAGCACCTTTTCCGCCTCATCCTCACGTCCCGTCCTCATCAATATATACGCGTACGACGACTTCATTTTCACGTTCATCCTACCCGTATCATACGCTTTTTTATACCACAGATACGCCGTTTCCTCATCACCCGCCGCGTACGACTGATTACCCTTCGTCACGTAAAACGTCGGGACAAAGTGATATATCCCGTACAGCACTATCGCGGCAAGCAGCGCCGCACCGAGCCACAAATTTATTTTAAACGCAATTACGACCACCGCTACCGCAAGCAAAATATAAATTAAAGTCATAGAAAAACCCTCCGTTAAACGATTGGGAGGCGAAACGCCTCCCTGTAACAGTTAAAATTCGGCTGCGCCGACCGTTCTCGGGAACGGCAGCACGTCGCGTATATTTGACACACCCGTTATATACATAACGGCTCTCTCAAAGCCAAGACCGAAACCGGCATGCTTATTCGTACCGTACTTTCTAAGGTCAAGGTAGAACGCGTAATCCTCCTCACTAAGTCCCGTTTCACGCATTCTCTCCACAAGCGTATCGTAATTTTCCTCTCTCTGGCTTCCGCCTATGATCTCACCCACGCCGGGCACAAGCAGATCCATCGCCGCGACCGTCTTTTTATCGTCGTTGAGCTTCATATAGAACGCTTTTATCTCCTTCGGGTAATCGGTCACGAACAGCGGACGCTTAAACACCTTTTCGGTGAGGTAACGCTCATGCTCCGTCTGCAGGTCTGCGCCCCACTTTACGGGATAGTCAAACTTGACCTTACCCGCGTTTTGCTCATCCTCGAGTATTTTCACCGCCTCGGTGTACGTGACGTGTGCGAACTCACTGTTTACGACGTGGTCAAGTCTTTCAATAAGTCCCTTGTCGATAAACTGATTGAAGAACGCCATTTCCTCCGGCGCGTTTTCGAGGCAGTAGTTTATAATGTATTTGAGCATGTCCTCGGCAAGCTCCATATCGTCATTCAAATCCGCGAACGCTATCTCCGGCTCTATCATCCAAAACTCCGCCGCGTGACGCGTCGTGTTTGAATTTTCGGCGCGGAACGTCGGACCGAACGTATATACGTTCCGAAACGCCATACAGTACGTTTCCACGTTAAGCTGACCGCTGACGGTGAGATTCGCCTGTTTACCGAAGAAATCCTTCGAGTAATCTACCGAGCCGTCGTCATTTTTCGGCACTTCGTTTAGATCCATTGTCGTGACCTGAAACATCTCGCCCGCGCCCTCGCAGTCGCTCGCCGTTATGATCGGCGTATGCACGTACACAAAGCCGCGCTCTTGGAAAAACTGATGTATCGCGTACGCGATCATCGAACGCACGCGGAACACCGCCGAAAACGTGTTCGTACGCGGACGAAGGTGCGCGATCGTGCGCAGATACTCAAAGCTGTGACGCTTGGGCTGAAGCGGATAGTCGGGCGTGGACTCACCCTCCACCGTCACGCTCGCCGCCTTAAGCTCGAACGGCTGCTTCGCCTCGGGCGTTAAAACAAGCGTACCCGTCACGGTGATAGACGCGCCGATATTGAGCTTTGCAAGCTCTGCGTAGTTCGGAAGCGCGGCTTCGAGAACTATCTGCAAATTTTTGAAAAACGAGCCGTCGTTAAGCTCTATAAATCCAAAGTTCTTGGAAATTCTTGTGTTGCGTATCCAACCCGATATTGTGATCTCCTTACCGCCGTACTCGTCCGTATTGCGGTAAAGACTTTTTATAACAGTTTTCATATCGTACAAATTATCCTTTCAATTACAGTAATTTTATTCCCTTTTCATCGCATGCCATGCGCATCTCGTCGGGCCATACCGACGACTGCACCTCGCCTATATGCGCCTTTTGCAGCATATACATGCACAATCTCGACTGACCTATACCGCCGCCTATCGTGTAGGGAAGCTCCTTGTTTATAAGCTTTTTGTGGAAATCGAGCTCAAGGCGTTCCTCACAGCCCGCCGTCTTTATCTGTGAAACGAGGGAATTCTCGTCAACTCTTATACCCATGCTCGAAAGCTCGTAAGCGATGTCCAAAAGCGGGTAATAAACTATAATGTCGCCGTTAAGCTCCCAGTCGTCGTAGTCGGGCGCTCTGCCGTCGTGCTTCTTACCGGACCTGAGTTCCTTGCCTATCTGCATCAAAAATACCGCTTTCTTCTCGCGCAAAAGCTTATTCTCCCTCTCCTTCGGCTCAAGGTCGGGGTACATATCCTCAAGCTCCTGCGTCGTGACAAACTCAATGTCGTCGGGGAAATTATTTTCTATATTCGGGTACTTCTGACACACTCTGCTCTGAGTGGACTTCATCGCGGAGTATATGCGCTTAACATACGATTTAAGCGTATCGACCGTTCTGTCCTCTTTATTTATAACAGCCTCCCAGTCCCATTGGTCAACGTACATGGAGTGGAGGTTGTCCACCTCCTCGTCGCGGCGTATGGCGTTCATGTCGGTGTAAAGACCTTCGCCCGCCTCGAAGCCGTAGCGTCCGAGCGTCATTCTCTTCCACTTCGCGAGCGAATGTACTATCTCGAGCGTCTTACCGCCTATACACGGCGCGTCGAACGACACGGGGCGTTCCACGCCGTTTAAGTTGTCGTTCAGTCCGGTTTCGGGACGCACAAAAAGCGGCGCGGAGATCCTTTGCAAATTCAAAGCCGCGATTATCTCATGCTGGAACGTGTCCTTTATGAACTTGATCGCTCTTTCGGTTTCCCGTCCGTCAAGATTGGAGTTGTAGTTTTTCGGTATAATAAGTGACATTTTTCATTCTCCTTTATCAATTATTTCAATGCTTTCAAGCGTCTGTCTGAGATTTTGACGCACAGCGGCAAGATATTCCTTACGCAGTTCGGCACGCTCCGCCCTTTCCTCGTCGGTCAGCCCGTCCGTTTTCGCCTTGCGCGCAAGGTAATTAATTCTCTCTATTTTCTTTTGTTCCAAAAGATTACCTCCTCAAGAAAATATCACTATTCCTATTTTAAACCATTTCGTCGGAAAATTCAAGTGGCGCGCGGCATTTTTTTTGGTTTTCGCCATATTGCGCGCATTTGCAAAAAATACGGGCAAAAAATGCGGACAATCTGCAAATACGCGTCATGCCTCATAATATATATTACAATACTTTGAAAGGAGGAGCCTACAATGGGAGAATGCTGTGAAAGAAATAGTGGCTGCAACTTTGATCTTGATATGGTTCTTTGGGTCCTTATCATTATCATCATCGTAACTTGTATGTGCGGCAACAACTAATTTTATACCGAAGCGGAGCCGTGACGCGCCCTAAAAGCGCCGTCGGCTCCGCCAAACGCTGCCGCAAAGCGCGGCAGCTCTTTTTATGCTCTTTTATTCTGTAGAAAATTACTATTTTTGCAAGATTTTTTTGGTATAATTGCCAATATTTTAATTTTTATGGAAATTTTTTGAAAAATATCTTGATTTATTTTACATTTTATGGTAACATAAAACCACGCTGGAAATATTTGTATATTTTAGCAACGTTTTGTTATAGTTACGATAGGAGGAGTAGAACTATGGAAAAGAAAATATCTGTTTTGGTGGCAGATGACAATGAGAAGGTCAACGCGGAGTTGTCGGAACAAATCAGAAGCGAGAGCGACATGACGCTTGCCGCGTCCGCTTATGACGGAGAGGAAGCGTACAAGCTTATACTTGAAACCGCGCCCGACGTTGTTGTGCTTGACTTGGTAATGCCGAAGCTTGACGGCATAGGCGTTATCAGGAAGCTTCAAAACGCACCGCTTTCAAAACGCCCGAAGATAGTCGCGCACTCTATCTCCGCGAGCGCCGTTGAAATGGCTGCTTCCGTCGGTCACGGTGTAAGCTACTGTCTGTTAAAGCCGCAGAGCTGCGAACGTGTTTGCGAGGTCATACGCGACGTGTCCCACGCGCCGAAGGCAGCGACTGTAGCGATAGGCGAAAAAATCATCTCCGCCCCTGCCGCGAAGAGTGAAGAGGCGGATTTGGAAACCGTTGTTACGGACTTTATACACGAGCTTGGCGTGCCGGCGCACATAAAAGGCTATCAGTATATCAGAAGCGCGATCATGATGGTAGTCGAGAATATGGACTTACTTAATTTTATCACTAAGCAGCTTTACCCCGAAATCGCGAAGGCGTACAACACCACCGCCAGCCGCGTGGAAAGAGCCATACGTCATTCGATAGAGGTCGCGTGGACGCGCGGCAAGCCGGAAATCATGAATGAGATTTTTGGCTATACCATCCACACCGGTAAGGGTAAGCCCACAAATTCCGAGTTTATCGCGATGGTGGCGGACAGAATACGCCTTACACTTAAATAAGAACCTGACCCAACACGAAATCAAAGATTTCTGTCGGGTGCCCCAGAACCTTTTTGCTTCGCAATAATTACCAAAAAAGCGCCTGTTAGAGCCGTTCACATAAAACAGTAAGATTTGTTTTTGCGGGATAGAGTCGCATTATGCGACCCTATCCTGTTTTTCATTTTGAAACAATGACATTGGCAGAAAGCCTACCAAGTCGTAGTAGATGTCAATTTGCTGCGTCCGTTTGCCGTTTATCTTTTCCGGCGCGTGGACGTAAACCCTTTGTACCATATCGTTCAGTATGGTCGGTGTTAATTCCTGCAAATCGAAGTATTTGTGGACTTTCTCGATAAACCGTTCCAAATTGTCGAACTGCTCCTCTTGTTGTGTAACCTCGTCGTCGAGAACAGTTATCCTTTCGAATAATTCTTCTTGTTCCCGTTCGTAATCGTTGGCAAGCATTTTGAAACGGCTTTCACTAAGCGTACCGTTCGCCTTATCCTCGTAGATTGATTTGAACAATCGTTCTAACTCGGCTATTCGTTTCTCGGCTTTGGCTATCGCTCTGCGCTTGGCAGCAAGCTCTCTCTTGACTTCGGCTTTGCGTTTCGCACCCATAATCTCACGGAACTTGTCCTCGAAACTCGCCACAAAGTTTATCACATACCGCAGACGTTGTAACACACCTTGTTCAAGAACGACTGCTCTGATGAAATGTGTATCGCATACGTCCGTGCCTTGCTTGCGCGAGGTCGAGCATACGAAGTGGTCTTGTCGGCTTTCAAAGTATCGGCTTGTGCAGTAGTACAGTTTTTGTCCGCAGTCGGCACAGTAGACAACTCCAGAAAACATATTCGTTTTACCCGTCCTCGTCGGTCTGCGCTTGTTCCTGCGGAGCTCCTGCACCTTTTCCCAAGTGTCGATGTCGATAATCGGCTCATGAGTGTTCTCAAATATCATTTGACTTTCTTCGGGAACGTCGAGCTTTTTCTTTGACTTGTACGACTTCCTGTAAGTTTTGAAATTTACAGTATGACCGAGATATTCCTTTTTGGCGAGAATACCCGATATGGTGTTCGGATGCCATTTATACGGCTTTTCCGGCATATCGTAGTTGTAAAATCCGTTCTTTACCCAATACGCCCGCGGACACAGGACTTGCTCTTGTTCAAGCAATTTGCAGATTTGCGATGTTCAGTAACCTGTCATACACAGGCTGTAAATTTTTTTTCACGACCTCGGCGGCTTCCTCGTCGATTATCCATTCGTTTGGATTGTTGGGACTTTTCATATATCCATACGGCGGCGTAGTCGTAAGCGGCTTGCCTGATTCGCCTTTCGCCTTGAATACTGCCCGCACTTTCTTTGAAGAATCCCTCGCATACCACTCGTTCATGATATTCAGGAACGGTGTGAAATCGCTGTCGGTTTGGTTTGCGCTGTCAATACCATTGTTGATAGCAATAAATCTCACATTTTTTCTGCAAACAAGATTTCCGTGTAAAAGCCGACCTTTAAGTAGTCACGTCCGAAACGGCTCATGTCTTTGACGATAATCGTTCCGACAT